>CAYQRM010000267.1:0-18711 GCA_964419785.1 uncultured Solibacteraceae bacterium
GACCCGTCGTTCATCACGTACGAGTCCGGTGGAATACCCCAGGGCGCGAGCACCTCGCGAACCGCACCGCGGCCGCCTTCGGCTGTGCCGGGCTGACCGGGTGCGCGTCCGAGCGTCTTGAAGTAGCATTCCGCGTAGAAATTCTGACTGACCTTGAGCCAGTAACCGGCCAGCGCCGAAAGCGGCGGAGACTGGCGCGTGGCGATCACGTGTCGCGCGCTCGCGGGCGGCTCGCTGAGATCGTCGAGATCCCACGCGCCGCCGGCTGTCGTGACGCCGCGGTCGGCGAGCGCGAGACGAAGCGCCTCGACGAAAAAGCGCGTCGGATTGTCGATCGATGCCGTGCGCGTGACGAGCTTGCCGCCGGCCGGGACAGTGCCGGCGATCGTCAGTCGCGCGCTGCCTGGCAGCCGGGCGAGATCGATCGCCGTGTCACCAGACGCGTCGCCAGTCTTGACAGCGTTCGTGAGCTCGAGTCCGTGCCCCGGCGGCGAGAGCTCGATCCGCACCCGGTCGCCGGCCGCCGCGCCCGGCCACAACCGGACGACCGCGACATTCTCGTTGTAGCTGAGGCCGCCGACCGGCGCAGCGTAGCCGTCGGCGAGGTAGTCCCACGCCCAGCCCGCGCCAAGCGTCGCCTGATCGAACACGTGATCGTCGCCGACGATGCGCCCGTCGATGCGCGAGATCCCGGCGCGCTTCAGCGCGTCCGCCCACTCGCCGAACATCGGCGCCGGCCCGAAATCCTGCGACGCGATCGACGGATCGCCGCCGCCGACGACGACGAGATCGCCGTGGAGCGTGCCGTCGGCAATCGTGCCCGCGGCTTCGAGGCGAGTTTCGAATCGGAAATCCCACCCGAGCCGCTCGGCGGAGGCGGCGAGCGTGTAGAGCTTCAGGTTCGATCCGGGCATGACGAGCGACGCGGCGTTGCGCTCGTAGATCGCGCCCGGTTGTGAAAGCGATTCGACGCGCACGCCGACGAGCGCGCGCGCGAGGATCGGATCCGCGAAGATGCGATCGAGATCGGCGGTGAGGGTCCGTCCGCCTTCGCCAGCGGCTTCGGCGAGACTGCGGCTGAGAACCGCCGCAGGCACCAGCAGCGAGATGAAGAGCGCGACTCCGACGAGGAGCGCTCGTCTCACTTCGCTCCGGTCAGCTCCTTGAGCTGTGTGACCGCCTTGTCGAAATCCGCCGTCGAGATCACCGCCGCGCCGGTATCACCCTGGCGAATGGCCTGGACCACGTCGCCCATCTTGCGGAAGGTGACCTTCTCTTCCTTCGGCGAGTTGGCGTCGCCGAAATGCGCAACGACGACGATCTCCGTGCCCGTCGGCTGCGGTTTGTCGGCGAACTTGTCCGCCCGCAGGTTCGAGAAGGCGCTGAGCAAGTCCGTCATCTTCGTCTGATCGACATCCTTCGCCGTCGGCTTCGTGAGTCTCCACGTATCCACGGGCTCGGGCGTCGTGGTGGGCGTCGGCGTCGGCGTGGCGCCGGGCGTGGCGGCCGGCGGCTTGGGCGGCGCCTTTTCCTTGGCGAACGAGTACGTCTGGCCGTCGATCGTAAAATCGATGCTCTGCGCCGAGAACGATCGGAACTCGAAGACGTCCTTCACGCGCAGGTCGTCCACCTTCTTCTGCAGGTTGGACAACAGCGCATTGTCGACAGTGAAGACCATGAGCGGCCGCGCGAGATCGCGTGCGTAGACCGACGCGTCGTCCTTCTTCGCGCCGATCTGAAGCGTGGCGCGCGTCGATCCGGCGCCGAACGTCGCGCTCTCCTGCGGCTTGTCGAAGCCGTACTTCTTGAGGTCGGCCGGCGTCATGCCGGCCGGCTGGCCGGCCGTGGCGGGCGCGGCCGCGGCCATGTCGACCGTCTTCATCTTGGCCTGCGCGACCTGACCGATGATGCCGTCGACCGTGCCGAAGTCGGCCTTCGAGGACACCGGCGTGGTGAGCCGCCATTCGTCGGCCTTGCGCGCGAGATTGATCGCCGGGCCCGTTCCGCCTTCGAGCATGATCGCGTCGACGCCGTCGCGCTGAAACTTCAGCACGGTCTTGTCGCGCAGATCGAACGTCGTGCGGTTGAGCGAGTCGCCATTGAAGGCGCCAATCAGGATGAGCTTCGGCTGGCCTTCGACGCGCGCGTAGAGATCCGAGCCGGTCGGCGTCTTGTCACCGACGTTCAACCGGTGAAACGTCGACTCGCCCGCGAGCTTGAACGCGACGCTGTACTTCGGCGGGTCGAGGCCGTACTCCTTCACCGACTTCGGGTTGTCGTCGACGCTGCGGCTGACCTCGAGCGACTCGAGTGTCGAGACGAGCGTGCCGACGGCCGCGGCGTCGGCGTCCATCGCCTCGGGCGCGACGATCTGCCACTCCGTGCCGTTCTTCTTGATCGTCGTCGTGTCGCCTGACGCGGCCTTGACCTCAATCGTGTCGATCTTGCTCACGTCGGCGCTGAAGACTTTGTCTTTCTTCGGCGAGTCCGTCGGCGTCTGCTTGGACTCGTAGAAGTACACGTACGC
The DNA here is from genome assembly GCA_964419785.1 of uncultured Solibacteraceae bacterium. Classification (GTDB taxonomy): domain Bacteria; phylum Acidobacteriota; class Vicinamibacteria; order Vicinamibacterales; family SCN-69-37; genus DATEGZ01. The sequence continues at coordinate 2,528 of CAYQRM010000267.1, forward strand.
GCCCAGCCCGAGCGCAATGACGAGAAGAATCAGAAATGAACGGCCGCCTCGCATGGTTGCCTCGTGGATCTTTCAATCTGGGTACTACTTCGAACGAGCCGAAGGGGTCAGGCCCGGCTGCCGCCAGTCGGGGCCAGACCCCTTGCTCATTTCAAACAACCTTGGGTCAGGCCCGGCTGCTGCCAAATCGGCGCCAGACCCCTTGCTCATTTCAAACATCCTAGGCCGGGCCCGGCTTGCGCCGATCGGGGCCAGGCCGCCCTCAAATCAACGTCTCTTCCACCAGACGCCGACGGCCGTGGCGAAGAGCACGCCAGGGATGATGAACATCGCGAAGATCCAGAGGTAGAGCATCTGGTCCTGCGTCATCGTGATGCGGCGGTCGGCCGGGTCGCGCGGGCGGATCGCAATCATGTCTTCCTGCTGCGCCAGCCAGTTGCCGATGTTCAGCGACAGATCGCGGTTGCCGGCGGAGTTGATTGCGCCGTTCGAGACGAAATCGCTGTCGCCGACGACGACCATACGCGATTCGCCCTTCGAGGTCGCGAGCGCGGTCCCGGCGCTGGCGTCGGCCGGCGCGGACACGGCCGAGGCGATCGTGATCGGTCCGGCCTTGTCGCCCTTGTCGAGGTCGAGCTTCACGCCGCCGCCCGCGAACAACGTCTTGATGTCGGTTTCGGCCCAGCTGCGGTTGCTCGTTTCGAGAATTTTCTGCGCGTTGTGCCCGCTGACGCCGCCTTCGATCGGCGAGGCCGATCGCGCCAGCGGAAACGCCGTCATCACGCCGAAGTCCTTGGTGATGGGATGGCCACCGGGTGCGGGCAGTGCGATGGGGACGGCCTCGTTCGCGCCGATGATCTGACCCAGGCCGCTCGTGTCGACGATGACGTTGTTGCCGAGGTCGACATCCCACTCGCGTGCGAACGCGATCAAATTCGTGAGCGGAGGAGCGTCCGGCTTGTCGGGAGGATCGACCATCAGCAGGATCTTGCCGCCGCGACGCAGGTACCCGCGCAGCAGATCGACTTCCTGCGGCAGGTAATCGATTTTCGGGCCGGCAACGATAATCATCGACGCGTCGTCAGGCACCTTGCCCTCTTGCGCGAGCGTGAGCTTGGCGACGTCGAAGTTGTCGTTCTTGAGCGCCTGCGAGAACCCCGCGTAGCCGGTCTTCGCCGAGCCGTCGTCGATGTTGTGCTCGCCGTGGCCCTGGATGAAGTAGACCTTTTTGGCCTGCCCCTCGACCACCTTCTTCACGGCATTGGTGATGCCCTGTTCGTCGATCGAGTTCGTGCGCTCGCTGCGGCCGTCGTAATCGAGAATGACCGTCGGTACCGTCGTGATGTTCGCCGCGCGCGCCGCGACCGGATCCGAGTTCGCCTCGATGTACTGCGTCGTGACCTTCGGCGAGATGTATTGATATTCCCCGAAGCGATCCTTCAGCTCGTTGAGCGACGTCGACTGGCTGTCGTAGAACACGCGGATCGCGACCGGCTTCTGCAGGTCGCCGAGGATCTTCTTCGTCTGATCGGAGATTGAGAACTGGTGCGCGACCGTCAGGTCCCAGCGCTTGTGCTCCCGCTGGCCGATCCAGTTGACGGTCACGAGGATGGCGAGGAAGACAAGGATGCTGCCGATCGCGACGGATCCGTACTTGACGTTGCGGCCCTGGAACGACCGGCCGATATCCCGCCACTGACTCGCCGCATAGAGCGCCGTGACCACGAGGCCGGCGATCGCGAGGCCGCGCGACCACTGATCGAGCTCAGGAAATCTGATCCGAATGATGACCGCGGCGAGGACGAGCGCCACGCCCAGCCAGCCGATCAAACCAAGAAAGCGTTTCATGGCTAGCCCCTCCACCGCTCGCTGTCCACGGACTTGAGCGTGAGGAACAGCCAGAACGAAATGAAACTCAGATAAAAGATGACGTGCGTGGTGTCGATGACGCCTTTGCCGAAGTCCTCGAAGTGCTGCGTGATCGACAGGTACGTCAGGATGCTGGACATCGTCGGGCCCGCGCTGTCCGCCGCCCAGTTGATGATCCAGAACATCAGCAGCAGGACGAACGTCGCGGCGCCGGCGACCATCTGGTTCTTCGTCGTGCTCGAGAGGAAGAGCCCGGCGGCGATGAACGAGCTCCCCAGCAGGAACAAGCCGAGGTAGCCGCTCACGACCGGCCGCCACTCAGGCTGGCCGAAGACGAAGAGCAGGCCGATGTAGAGCATCGTGACCGCAAGCAGCGCGCCGTAGAGCGCGATCGAGCCCAGGAACTTGCCGAAGACGATCTCGGTGTCCGTGAGCGGCGCCGTCAAGAGCAGCTCGATTGTTCCCGAGCGTTTCTCCTCCGAGTATGTGCGCATCGTGATCATCGGCAAGATGAACAACACGAGCACGCTCGCGTTGGCCAGCAGCGGCCGAATCATGTCCATGTTGATGTTCTGCGTCGGGGGACCGCCGCCGAACTGCGATTGCATGCCGTTGCGGATGAAGTACGCGAGGTAGTTCGTGTAGAAAAACCCGAACATCACCGCGTACAGGCCCATCATGACCCACGCGACCGGCGACGCGAAGTAGCTGCGCAGCTCCTTGCCCGCGATGGCCAGGACGTTCCGGAGGCTTCTAGCCATGCTGCACCTCCTCGGCGCGTTCGGCGGGCCGCTCTTCGGTCGTCAGCTGCAGGAAGATCTCTTCGAGGCTGAGCCGTGACGGCCGGAGCTCGAGCAGTCCGAAGCCGCCCGTGACGACCGCTTTGGCGACGTCACGCCGCACGTCCTGATTGGCGTTCGATTCGACGTCGTAGCCCGTGTACTGCTCGTGCCGGTCGGACAGTGTGACTTTCGCGACGCCCGGGACGCCGGCGAGCGTCGACGAGATGTCGGACGTCGTCGCCGCCTGCACGTAGAGCGTCGCCGCGCCTTTGAGCTGGTGCGTGAGGTTGTCCGGCGTGTCTTCGGCGACCACGCGGCCTTTGTTGATGATGACGACGCGCTGGCACGTCTGCGCGACTTCCGGCAGGATGTGCGTGCTCAGCACGATGGTGTGGCTGCCGGCGAGGCTGCGGATGAGGTCGCGCGTTTCGATTATCTGCTTAGGATCGAGGCCTGCCGTCGGCTCGTCGAGAATCAGCACTTCAGGGTCGTGCAGAATCGCCTGCGCGAGGCCCACGCGCTGCCGGTAGCCCTTCGAGAGCTTCGCGCAGTGGCGATTCGCCATGTCGTCGACGTGCGTCTTCTTCATCGCGTGGTCGACGCGCATCGCGCGCTCGGATTTCGTCGATTTGTCGAGCTTGATCTTTGCGACGAAGGTCAGGTACTCGCGCACCGTCATCTCGGGATAGAGCGGCGGCGTCTCGGGCAGGTATCCGGTCCGGCTCTTGGCCTCGATCGGGTTGGTGAACACGTCGTAGCCGGCGACCACCGCCTTGCCGTCGTTGGCCGGCATGTACCCGGTCAGCACGCGCATCGTCGTGGTCTTGCCGGCGCCGTTGGGACCGAGGAAACCGAGGATCTCGCCCTTATCGACCCGGAAACTCACGTCGTCGACGGCGGTCACGGGGCCATAACGCTTTGTGAGGTGCTGGACCTCAATCATTCGAACTCCGTTTCTTGCAGGATCGGTTGAACCGGGGCGTCGTCGGGAACGCACTCACGTGGCGTCGTACGCAGCCTTCCCTCGTTCGTGCTGACTGAAGACGACCTGACCGTATGTATGAGAACGCCGCCGGAAAACAACAAACCCACAAACAATAACTGAAAATCGTAGTGCTTGGGCAAAAGACGTGTCAACCGGCGCTATTGGCGGTGGTCGTCGACGAAGGCGTCGATGGCCGTCTGGTCGTCGGGCGCCACCCGCTCGAATTGGACGCCCATGCCGACCTTTCGGTCGCTCCAGGCCACACGGCCGGCGGCCTCGATGTCGTCGGGGGCGTTGGGGAGGCGGAACTTGAGCAGGACCTCGGTTCCGAGCGCCAGCGGGTTCATTGTGCGGATGGCTAGGCCGCCCTTGCCAACGTCGAGCGTCACCGCTCCCGCAATCGTCTGGCCCGCGCGGTAGGAGACCGGCACGCCGAGCGCCACCCGCTGGCTGGCACGGCGGTTGAAATTGTCCGGGAAGAGATGCGGCGCGAGCGCGGGCAGAATCTGCGGCGTCGCGGCATGCTCGTTCACGTAGCCGCCGATACCAAGCGCGAGCAGTCGTGGCACCTGTTCGGCCGATGACACGGTTCCGGAAAAGACCACGACGGGCAACGCGCGTCCGGCATCGTGCTTGAGCGTGCGTACAAATGTGACACCGTCGCTTGCAAGACCGAGATCGACGAGCGCCAAACTGATAGGCACCGCGCGATCGGCGGCGGCGCGGCGGGCCCCCGCCTCGTTCTCGGCCATCACGAACGCATGACGGGCATCGGCCAGCGCCGCGGCAAAGCGGTCGCGGACGGCCGCCTGCCGATGTGCGATCAGGATGGTCTTGGCCGAGGACGACATTCGGGGGTGGCCTCGTTATAATCGGGCGACGTCCACCAATCGCGTGCGGCATGCCGCCGCGGTTGACGCGCACGTCATTTGCGCGTAAGGAGAGTGTATGGCGACCTGCCCGGAATGCGACGCCGAACTTGAGATCGACGACGACGACATCGAAGAGATGGAGATCGGCGATCCTTGGGACTGCGACTCCTGTGGCAGTCGCCTGCGCGTCGCAAATCTCGACCCCCTCGAGTTCGAGAGCGAAGAAGACGACGATGAGGACGAGGAAGAGGAGAAGGTCGGGTCCGGCGAGGAAGAAACCGAGGATGTCGACGACGAGTTCGAAGACGATGACGACGACAACGACTCCGACGGTGGGGACTGGGACGAATAGATTGGACATCGCGGCGATTGCCGAACGGCCGGGACTCGACGCTCGTCGGGCTGCGCTCGACGAGCGGCTCCGGTCGCTTCCGTCGCTCATCGTCGCCTACAGCGGCGGCGTCGATTCCGCGTTTCTTGCGTGGGCGGCGACGCAGCACCTCGGCGACCGCGCGCTCTGCATTACGGCGGAAAGCGCGAGCTATCCCGAACGCCATCGGGCCATGGCGCTCGCGATCGCGCGCGACTTCGGCCTGCACCATGAAGTCGTGGCGACCGGCGAGCTCGAGCGCGCCGAGTATCGCGCCAACGCCCCCGACCGCTGCTACCACTGCAAACACGAGCTCTACACGCGGCTGACCGAGATTGCTCGCGATCGCGGCATCGCTGTCGTCGCCGACGGCAGCAATAGCGACGACCGCGGCGACTATCGGCCGGGCCGCCGCGCCGCACGTGAGTTCGGCGTGATTAGTCCGCTCGACGAAGCGGGGCTGTCGAAGGACGACATTCGCGCGCTCTCGCTCGAGGCGGGACTTCCGACGTGGGATGAGCCGGCGTCCGCGTGTCTGTCGTCGCGCATTCCGTACTTCTCGGAGGTGACCAACGAGAAGCTGCGCGCGATCGAGCAGGCCGAGGACGCCGTGCGCGCGCTTGGATTTCGCGTCGTGCGCGTGCGTCACCACGATCAAGTCGCGCGCCTCGAGTTGGGCGTGGATGAAATGGCGCGAGCGATCGAGCCGGAGACGGCCGCCGCGATCACCCGCGCCGTCGTCGCCGCCGGGTTTCGATTCGTCGCGCTCGACCTCAAGGGTTACCGGCTCGGCAGCCTCAACGAAGGTGTGCGTCTCCGTCCGGTATAGTTCGAACGCGCGTGGTCGATCGAGGCCACTCACGTGACGCCTCGACTTCGACTGCTCGTCGCCGTGGCCAGCCTCGTCTTTCTCGTGGCGCACCTCCGTGCGCTGCCGCGTACGCTCGAGGATATCGATTCGATCAACTTCGCGCTCGGCGTCGAGCATTTCGACGTCGCCAGTCATCAGCCACATCCGCCAGGCTATCCGGTGTTCATCGCGCTCGCACGCGCCTCGACGGCCGTCGTCGGATGGGCCGCGCCGCAGTGGGATCGCGACCGGCGCGCGGCCGTCGGCCTCGCGGTGTGGGGCGTGATCGCCGGCACGCTGGCGCTGTCGGTGTTCACGGAGTTCTGGATCACCGTGGGCATGGCGCCGGCGCTGGCGTTCGCGGCGTCACTGGTCGCGGTCATGTCGCCGCTCTTCTGGTTCACGGCGGCGCGCCCGCTCAGCGACACGCCGGCACTCGTCGTGTCGATCGCGATCGCCGCGGGTCTGTTCAAGGGGCTGCGCGCGCTGCATGCCGGCGTCACGTCGGTTCCGCGCGTCTGGGTAATCTCGGCGATTGCCGCAGGACTCGCCATCGGCATTCGATCGCAAACGATGTGGATGACCGGGCCGCTGCTGTGCTGGATGGCGGGCGAGCTCCTCGTCCGGCGTCGCGTGCGCGACGCGGGCGTGCTCGTGGGTTGGGCCGCGGTGGGCGCGCTCGTCTGGGCCGTGCCGCTCGTTGTCCTCAGCGGCGGCCTCTCGACCTATCTGCACGCGCTCGGCGCGCAAGGCACGCAGGACTTCACCGGGATCGAAATGCTGGCGACCGATCCGAGAGGATCGCTTCTGCGCAGCGCGCTATCGCGCACGTTCGTCGCCCCGTGGCAGGCGGCGGCGCTCGGCCGTGTGATCGCCGCGCTGGCGATCGTCGGTGTCGCGCGCCTGGCGTGGCGCGGCCGACGCATCCTTGCCGCGATGGCGCTGGTGTTCTGGCCGTATCTCGTCTTTCATCTCACATTTCACGAGACGCTGACGCTTCGCTACGCGCTGCCGCTCGTCCTGCCAGTGTCCGCCCTGGCCGTGATCGCGCTCTCGCTGGCGGGCGCGTACTCCGCGATCCTTGGCGCCACCGCCGCAGCCGTGTGGAGCCTCATCGTCGTGCAGCCGCGGCTGCTCGCGTATGCGAATGATGGCGCGCCGGTGTTTCGCGCGTTTCAGGACATGCAGCGCGCGCTCCCGTCGACCGTGCCGCCGCCGGTGCTGCGCATGCACCACCAGGTGTACTGGGGCATTCGCCGCGTCGCCGATTGGTATCGACCTGTGTGGGACGTCGGTCCGCTCACGCACCCCGGATCGCGCGAGTGGCTCGCTGTCGTCGATCAGTTCGCGCGCGGTGATCGGCGCGATGTGTGGTTTCTCGGCGACGTGACGCGCAACGACGTCGCGCTGTTCGATGCCCGTGCGCGCCGGCTCGGCGGACATTACGTGCTGCCCGACACCATCAAACAACTCGTGGGCGGCGCCCGCCTCGACAGCCTCGACTGGTGGATCATTTCCCCTCCGACGTGGATGCTCGGGCGGGGCTGGGCGCTCACGCCGGAGATCGCGGGCATGACTGATCAGGATCACGCCATGCCGAACCTCCGTCCGGCGGACGGCTACCTGCGGCGCGATCCGGCACCCGCGACGCTCCTGCTGGGCGGCCGCGACCTGTCCGCCGCCGACGTGCCGGCGGGCGTCGTCGCGATCGATCTCGACGGGCACACGATCGATCAGCTGCAGGTCAGTCCCTCGTCGCCGGGATTCGTCAGGTGGATTGACCTGCCGAACGGTGTGCCCACGGGCTCGACGCCGTACGCGCGGCTGACGGTGCGCGTGACGTCGGTGCTGCCCGACCAGCCGGCGCCGCCCGTCGGTCTCGAGCAATTCGATTTCGCAACCGCCGGCCACGCAATGTTTGCGCTCGGCGATGGATGGTTCGAGCCCGAAGAGGAGCCCGCCACCGGTCGGTTGTGGCGCTGGTCGTCGGCGCACGGCGTGCTCGAGGTCAGAGACTACGGGCCGTCTGTGACCCTCGTCCTTGCGGGCGAGTCGCCGCTGCGCTACTTCGATCACCCGCCGACGGTCGTCGTCCGCGCTGGCTCGCGTGAGATTGCGCGATTCTCGCCGGCCGCGGATTTCACGCAATCCATCGTCGTGCCGGCCGACGCCCTCGACGCGTCATCCGGCCAGCTCAGCGTCGACACCGACCTCACCTTCGCCCCCGCCGAGCGCGGTCAGAGCAAGGACCAGCGGCGCCTCGGGCTCAGACTGTTCAGCGTTGAAGTGCGCTAGGCCCTGACGACGGTTTTCTCGCGAGCGCCATGACCGACGATCCGATCGGCAGATTGACGAAGCGCGCGATGCCGGCTTCGATCGCGAGCGCGGCGTCGAGCGCGGCGTTGACTGGAGCGGGCGGGATGCTGAATTCGGCGTCCGACGCGGTTTGATCGCGGCCGGTCAGGCGGTCGGCGAGGCGCACGGCCAGCGTGATTGGAAACGTCGCCATGTTCGTGTAGGTCAGCCGTTCGATCTGGAAACCCGCGCGTTCGAGGCGCGCAGCGAGCCGCGTGCGCGTGTATCGGCGCACTTCGTGGGTGAGCGTCGAGTGCGACCCGCGGAGCACGTCGAGTGCCGCCGCGTTGACGAGCACGACGCCACCAGGCTTGAGGATGCGCCACATCTCCGCGATCGCCCGTTGCTCGCTCGCATCGTCGAGGCAATAGAGCACGTCGAACGATGTGGCGACGTCCGCGGACGCATCGGCGAAGGGCAGGGCGGTGACCGTGCCCTGCACGAGCCGCCGGCGTCGCGCGCCACTCAGGCGCAGGCCGACCGGCGATCGCTCGACGCCCGCCACCGGACCGTAGCGGGCGAGCCATTCGAGATTGCGGCCGGTGCCGGCGCCGCAATCGACGATGAGACGGACGGTGCGGCCGGCGAGCGCGGTGTCGAGCATGCGCTTGGCGTGACGTCGCATGCCGGTGAACCAGAAGTGGCGGTCCTCGGCGCGCGCGGTGGCCTCGAGCATCGCCTCCATGGAGCGCGATTGTCCCCGATCCATCGTGTACCGCGAAGAAAATCGCGGGCGTGTCGTTGACAGGTACACCGGCCGATAAGTATTCTCGGCAGCACATCTTGATCGTTTGGCCCTTTTATTCCCGCCGTTTTCCTTGCGTGCTCCGATCGGTACCCGAGCGTTTCCACGGGAGGAATTGATGTTGCGACAGCCTGCGCGTGTGCTCCCCCTGGTGTTGGTCATTTGTCTGCTGGCATTCATCGGTGCATGCGGCAAGAAGAAGGCTCCCGCCGCGCCGCCGCCTGCACCGCCTGCGCCGCCCGCGCCCGTCAGCATGACGCCGCCGCCTCCGCCGCCTCCGCAGCCGCCGAGTCCGACTGTTCCGGTTCCGCCGTCTGCGCCGACCGAAGCCGAGATCTTCGCGCGGATGTCGCTCTCCGAGCTGAACAGCTCGCATCCGCTCGACGACATTTACTTTGAGTTCGACAAGTCGGATCTGGGTCAGACGGCGCGCGCGAGCCTGCAGAAGGACGCCGACTGGCTGCGCAAGTGGACGTCGACGAAGGTGACGATCGAAGGGCACGCGGACTCGCGCGGTACGAGCGAGTACAACCTGGCGCTCGGCGAGCGACGCGCGTCAGCGATTCGCGATTATCTGGCGACGCTCGGCGTGACCGCGTCGCGCGCGATGGTCGTGAGCAAGGGCAAGGAAGAGCCCGTGTGCCACGAAGAGAACGAGGCGTGCTGGTCGAAGAACCGCCGCGGGCACTTCATCATCACCGCGAAGTAGGCGTCTCCCCGGCCAAGTCCCGCGCCAGGCGCTCGGCCGCCTCGCGCGGGTTCGCGGCGGCGGTGATGGGACGGCCGACCACGAGATACGAACTTCCCGCGCGAAGAGCCGCGGCCGCGCTCATCGTGCGCCGCTGATCGTCGGCGCCGGCCTCGGCGCCGCGGATCCCCGGCGTGACAATGACGAACTCCTTGCCGCATGCCTCGCGAATGGCCGCGGTCTCCTGAGGCGACGCGACGACGCCGTCGAGCCCTGCGGTCTTCGCCAGTCGCGCAAGCCGCACGACCTGATCGACCGGCGATGCCGGCACGCCCACCGACGCCAGCGTCTGAGCATCGAGGCTGGTCAGCACCGTCACGGCGATGACGAGTGGTTTCTGGCGAGTTGAGTTCTTCGCAGCATCGAGCGCCGCGTCGCGGGCTGCCTGCAGCATCGGCGCTCCACCGCTCGCGTGAACGTTGACCATCCACACGCCAAGATCAGCCGCCGATGCGACGGCCCCGGCGACCGTGTTCGGAATGTCGTGGAATTTCAAATCGAGGAAGACGCGGTCGCCGCGCGAGGCGAGCAGGCGCACCACCTCAGGCCCTGCGGCGGTGAATAATTGGCTGCCGATCTTGAAGCCGCCGACGAGGCCGCGGAGGCGGTCGGCGAGCGCAAGCGCCTCGTGCGCGGTCGGGACGTCGAGCGCGACTAGGATTCGGTCCATGCGTGCTCCCGCTTCGGCAGCGCGAGGGATCCGACGAGGTCCGAGACGCGCGCGATCCGGTGGCGATCCAGATACGCGTCGATCCCGCCGATGATCTTCGCCCAGATGAACGGATCGGTGAAGTTCGCCGTCCCGACTTGCACGGCCGACGCGCCGGCGATCAGAAACTCGAGCGCGTCTTCGACCGTGGCGATGCCGCCCATCCCGAGAATCGGCAGCTTGACCGCCTGGTGGCACTCGTACACCATGCGCACCGCGATCGGTCGAATCGCCGGGCCGCTCAATCCGCCCATCACGTTGGTGAGTTTCGGCTGCCGCGTTTCGACGTCGATCGCCATCGCGAGAAACGTGTTGACGAGCGAGATCGCATCGGCGCCGGCCTGCTCCGACGCGCGCGCGAACGAGGCGACGTCGGTGACGTTCGGCGTGAGCTTGGGAATCAGCGGCAGCGACGTGACCTTCCGCACGCCGCTCACGACGTCGTAGGTGCCCGTCAGGCTGCACCCGAACTGGATGCCGCCTTCCTTGATGTTGGGGCACGAGATGTTGAGTTCGATGGCGCCGACGCCTTCGTGGTCCGACAGCACGCGCGCGACCTCGCAGTACTCGTCGAGCGTCGACCCGCAAATGTTCACGATTGTCGTCGCGCCGAGCCGCCGCAGCTCCGGCAGTTTCTCGGCGACGAAGCGACGCACGCCGATGCCCTGCAAGCCGATCGCGTTCAGCATGCCGGCCGGCGTCTCGACAATGCGCGGGGGCGGGTGGCCTTCGCGCTCGGCGAGAAACAGGCCTTTGACGGCGACGCCGCCAAGCGAACTGAGATCGACCGCGTGCTGATATTCGACGCCGTAGCCAAAACACCCGGAGGCGGCGATGACGGGGTTGCGCAGGCTGAGCGCGCCGAGTTGGACGGACAGATCGGCCATGTCAGTGTCCCGCGCGAAGCTCTTGCCAGACGACCGCGGAAGCGTCGAACACCGGGCCGTCGAGGCACGAGCGCACGTAGTGCTGTTTCGAGCCCTGATGCACCGGCACGACACAACTGTAGCAGCCGCCCATCCCGCAACCCATGACGGGCTCGAGCGAGGCGAACACCGGTCGCCTGGCGCGCGCGCCCATGCCGGCCACCGCGGCCATCATCGGCGTCGGGCCGCAGGCGTAGATGGTGACCGCGCGATCGCTCGGCCGCTCGGCCAGCGCGCGCTCGAGCGGCGCCGTGACGCGGCCACTCTCGCCGCGGCTGCCGTCTTCGGTCGTGAGAACCAGTCGCGCGCCAAGCCGCGCAAACAGGTCGGCGTAGTAAAGGTCGGCCGCCGTCCTGGCGCCGTAGAACAACGTCATCGGTGTCGTGCGCGCGCCGAGGGCCTCGGCCAGCGTCACGAACGGCGCGAGGCCGACGCCGCCCGCAACCATCCATCCCTCGGCAGGCGGGTCGACGGGCACGAACGGCCGGCCCAGCGGGCCGAGGCAGCCGATGCGATCGCCCGGCCGTGCGTCGTAGAGCCGCGTGGTGCCGGCGCCGACGCGCTTGTTGAGCACGCTCAGGCCGAGGATGCGGTCTGACTGGTCGCGGACGATCTCGAAGATCGAAAACGGGCGCCGCAGCATCGGATCGAGTCCGGCCGCGGTCTTGAGCATGACGAATTGTCCGGGCATCGCATCGCGCGCAATCTCTGGCGCCGCGAGCGCGAGCACGTTGTACGCCTCCGACAGCCGCGTGTTGGCGATCACTTCGGCGGCAACGTCGGTCAGCATCGCCGCTCAGTATACAGACTGCTCGGTGCCACGTGCCCCACACTCACTCGGTACGACGCCCCAAGCACCGGGCGCCTGGCACTATGATTGAGTCCCGATGCGCTACCTGCGCATGTTGACCAACGCGATCGCGGGCGGCGTGTTGGGCGCGGCGTACCTCGCGGTGCTCGTCCTGCAGCTCAACCCGCAAGTGCCGATCGTGTCGATGACGGCCGCGCGATGGTTCGTCACGCTCATCGCGTTCTACGGGCTGTATCTCAGCGCCGCCGTGTACCTGCTGATGCTGGTGCGCGACGTGCTCGGCACTCGACCGCTTCATCCGGCGTGGTTCAGCGTGCGCGTGGCCGGCTGGGTCGGTGCGTTCTACGCGGTTGCGGCGACGGTCATCACGTGGCGCAACCTGCAGGGCTTTCTGTCCGTGCTGAACGCGAACGCGCTCGAGCGGATGCGCCAAGGCGCGGTGGCCACCACGATCTTCGCGATCATCCTCGTGTTCATCGTGCTGTTGCGCTACTCGTTCGGCCGCCACGGCAGCCGGACGGCGGCGATCGTGCTGCTCGCCTCGATGATTCTGTCGGTCACCGTGCCGCTGTGGCTGCGCGGACCTGGCGACCTGCCGGTGCCGCCGGCCCGTCCAATTTCCATGCCGCGGCCGCTCGCGACGCCGCCGCCGCGCGTTCGCATTCTGTTGCTCGACGGCGCGTCGAAGGACTTCATCAGGCAGCGCGTTGCGGCCGGGCAGCTGCCGAACTTCGGCCGCTTGCTCGAGCGCGGCGCGTCGATCGATCTGGCGACGCTCAAACCCACGCAGGCCGAGCCGGTGTGGGCCGCGGCCGCCACCGGCAAGTACCCGCCCAAGGACGGCATCCGATCAAACGCGATCTACCGCGTCGGCACCGATGATACGGACCCGGTTGATTTGCTGCCGGACTACTGCTTTGCCGCCGCGCTCTACTACCAGAGCTTCATCACCGAAGAGCCCGTGACGTCGTTGTCGCTTCGCGCGCGTCCGCTCTGGGACATCGTGGGCGACTACGGCGTCGTGTCGGGCATCGTCGGGTGGCCGCTGACGCATCCGGTGCATCCGACTTCCGGCTACGTGGTCAGCGACTACTTTGACGAGGCGGCGAGCTCGCCGCTCCGTCTGGCCGGCGCGCAGGCGGCGTACCCAACGTCGGCGGTGGACATTGCGCGCGAGGTCTTCGACACGTGGCCATCACGCACATGGCACGACATCATGCCGTCGTTCGGACCGAAGGAACCGGCGCCGAGCGGTTCCCTTCAGGCGCGCTGGGATCGCGCCTACAGCGAAGCGGCCGTGGGCCTCGAGAAAGAGTTCGCGACGCGGCTGACGGCCGTCCGGTACGAAGGACTCGACATCTTCGGTCACAATTACCTCGACGACGCGCAGCCCGAGCTGTTCGGCGTCACGGGTCGTGACGACGCGACGCGATCGGTGCTCGATCGGTACTACGCGTACATCGACAGCGAAGTCGAACGCGCGATGAGCGAGCTTCAGGGCGATGACCTCTTGCTCGTCATGTCGGGCTTCGGCATGAAGCCGGAAGCGATCACCAAACGGCTGCTTGCGCGGCTGCTCGACTGGCCCGTGCGCGCTGGCTCGCACGAAAGCGCCCCGGACGGATTTCTCATGGCCTACGGCGCCAACGTCGCGCACGGCACCTTCGCGCGCGGCTCGATCGTCGATCTTACGCCGACGGTGCTCTACTACCTCGGCCTGCCGGTCGGCCGAGACATGGACGGCTTCGCCCGAACCGACCTCTTCGTCCGGCCGTACACCATCGAACATTCGGTGTCGTACGTCGCCACGCACGAAAGATGACGTCGAATACAACGGGTACAACGGGTACAACGGGTACAACGGGTACGTCGGGTACGAGGAACGAGCTGTCGCGGGCCCAGCTTCGGTTACTTTCAACTCCTTCAACATCCTGTGCTTTGGATCGCGGCAGAAACTGCAATCTCGTTATGAATCCGGTGAATTTCCGGGGTTCGGGCGGGTACGGTGCGTGCACGGAACGGATGGATGGTCGTTCGCAGATACCAGGAGTTTCATGCATGGCAATTGAGCGAGGCGTTCAGCGCCGAGGTTTATCGACTGGTTCTGACGAGCAAAGACGCGCGCGAGGATCGCAAATACTACAGTCAGATCCTCAACGCCGCGGACGGCATTGGCAGCAATATTGCTGAAGGCTTCCTCAGGTTCTGCCCGGGGGACTTCTCGCAATTCCTGGGCTATGCCGTCGCCTCTCTGGCCGAGGCCGAGCGTCGACTGATTAATGGCGTCTCGCGCGGGTACTTCACAGCGACGGACTGTGCGCAGGCGCTTCGCTTCGCCAAACGAGCGACAGTGGCCATCGTCAGGCTCAAGAAGAGTCAGCGGCGCGATTGGAAACGGCCCGGAACATCAAAGCCGCGGCGTCACCAACACCCCGCCGCGGACTGACCGCCGTACCCGTTGTACCCGTTGTACCTGTTGTACCTGTTGTACCTGTTGTACCCGTTGTACCGACACCAATGTACGCTATGATCTTCTTCGCTCTTTAACGCGGTCCCGAGAGGCCGCAAAGAGGTGAGCATGACGCCGCACGTCCAGCCGTACGCCCGCACTTCGCCTCCCAGCACTTCGCGCAGCACCCGGCATTCCGCACCACGCACCTTGCACCGAGCCGGAGGCCCGCCGTGCCGGTCGTGATGGACGCGGAGCGCATCAATCGCAGTCTGGCCCGGATTGCGCACGAGATTCTGGAGCGTAACCGCGGCACCGACGCGCTGGCGTTCGTCGGCATTCGTGCGCGAGGCGTGCCGATTGCGACACGTCTCGCCGCGCACCTCAAGGCGATTGCCGGCGTCGACGTTCCGACCGGCGCGCTCGACATCACGCTCTACCGCGACGATCTCATGCACCATGCGGTCGGCCCGCAGCCCGTCATCCGCCGCACGGAGATACCGTTTTCCATTGACGGGCGGCTGATTCTGCTCGCCGACGATGTGCTCTACACAGGCCGGACGATTCGCGCCGCGCTCGACGCCCTGATCGATTTCGGCCGGCCGAGTGCCATTCAGCTCGTCGCGCTCGTCGATCGCGGCCACCGCGAGCTGCCGATTCGGGCCGATTACGTCGGGCGCAACATTCCCACGTCCCGACAACAAAGCGTGCAGGTGCGGCTCGTCGAGATTGACGGCCGCGACGAAGTGGAGGTGCAGGAATGAGCACCGTGACCGCACTCCGCAGCCGCCACCTCCTCGGCATCACGGACCTCGAGCCCGGCGAGATCGAGCTGATCCTCGAGACCGCCGTGGCGATGAAAGAAGTCGGCACGCGCCCGATCAAGAAAGTGCCGACGATGCGCGGCCGGACCGTCATCAATTTGTTCATGGAGCCGAGCACGCGCACGCGCATGTCCTTCGAGCTCGCGGAGAAGCGGCTCAGCGCGGATACGCTCGGCATGACGATCGCCGGATCGAGCGTCGTGAAAGGCGAGACGCTCGCGGACACCGCGCGCACGCTCGAAGCGATGGCGCCGGACATGATCGTGCTGCGCCACGCCGCGTCGGGCGCCCCGCATCAGCTCGCGCGAATCGGCCGGGCCAGCATCATCAACGCGGGCGACGGCATGCACGAGCATCCCACGCAGGCGCTGCTCGACGCGTTCACGATGATCGAACACAAGCACCGTCTGCAGGGACTGCGGGTCGCCATCGCCGGAGACCTGGTGCACAGCCGGGTGCTGCGCTCGAACGCGCTCCTGCTCGTGAAGATGGGCGCCGAGGTTCGCGCGTGCGGACCCGCCACGTTGCTGCCGCCGGGACTCGATCGTCTCGGCGTGCGGGTCGAGCGATCGATCGAGGCGGCCGTCGAAGGCGCCGACGTCGTGATGATGCTGCGCGTGCAGCACGAGCGCATGCACGGACTCTTCCTCCCGTCGGTGCGCGAGTACTTCACCGAGTTCGGCCTCACGACGAAGCGGCTCGAGCGCGCCGCCCGGGACGTCATCGTGATGCATCCGGGTCCGATGAATCGCGGCGTCGAGATCGATTCCGAAGTCGCCGACGGTCCGTGGTCGGTGATCCTCGATCAAGTCGCGAACGGCGTGGCCGTGAGAATGGCGGTGCTGTACTTGCTCGCGGGCGGGGAAGAGGGCGAACGGTAGGGCAGAGG
>CAYQRM010000268.1:0-40189 GCA_964419785.1 uncultured Solibacteraceae bacterium
CTACGTCTGCAAGGTGTACGAGGCTGACGAGGCCGACGGTACGGCCTTCATCGCGATGGAGTACATCGAGGGCGCGAGCCTCGAAGCGCGGCTGTCGCGAGGGCCGCTGCCGGCCGACGAGGCCGTGCGATTGGCTTCAGAAGTCGCCGAAGGTCTGGCCAAGGCGCACGAGCGCGGGGTGATTCATCGCGATCTGAAGCCGTCGAACGTGATGCTCTCGACCGACGGCCACGTGAAGGTCGTCGATTTCGGCGTCGCGAAGCGCATCAGCGCGTCGGAGGACGTCACGGTCGGCGGTGCGACGCGCGAGGGGCTGTCGCTCGGCACGCCGCGCTATATGTCGCCCGAGCAAGTGCGAGGGCAGACGCTCGACGCACGCACGGACCTGTTCTCGCTCGGGCTAATGCTCTACGAGATGATTGCGGGCCGGCATCCGTTCGAGCGCGACCACCAGCTCGACACGGCAATGGCGATCGTCATCGAGCCGACGCCGCCGCTTCCAGCCATGTCGTCGCCGCGACCAGCTGCGCTCGACGAGCTCGTCGCGCGACTGTTGAGCAAGGCGCCGAGCGCGCGACACGCGTCCGCCAAAGATGTGGCCACGGCTTTGCGCGGGATCTTCTCGCGCGGAACGTCGTCAGGCGAGTTGACGACGGTGCCGACGGCCGCGGCGGCCTCTATCGTCGTGCTGCCGTTCGTGAATCGCACGGGCCGCGAGGACGAGGAGTACTTCAGCGACGGCATGGCTGAGGAGATGATCGTGCGGCTGTCGAAGATCAGCGGCCTGCGCGTGATGTCTCTCGGCACATCACTGCACTTCAAGAACAGTCCGCGCAAACCGGCCGAGATCGGCCGGGAGCTGGGCGTCGCGAGCGTGCTCGAGGGATCGGTGCGGCGCGCCGGCGCGCACGTGCGCATCACGGCGAGTCTGACCGACACGGCAAGCGCGACGCAGCTCTGGGGCGATACCTACGATCGGCCTGCCGAGGATGTGTTTGCCGTCCAGGCGGAAGTTGCCGGGCGGATTGTGCAGGCGCTCCGCGACCAGTTTCCGGGCGTCGGTGCACGCGCGGTCGCCAGCAGCGGGCCGCAGCCCGGCCTCGAGGCATATAACTTGTATTTGAAGGGCTGGCACGCGGCGACGCGCGGCACGCCCGACGGCTTTCAGCAGGGCTGGCGGTTCTTCCGTCAGGCACTCGATCTCGATCCAACGTACGCAAAGGGATATGCGGGCCTCGCGATGACGCTGGCGCGGGCAGGCAACTTCGGGTACTTGCCGGCGCCCGACGCGCTTTCACAAGCGAAGGCTGCGGCCGCGAAAGCGCTCGAGTTTGATCCGAATCTCGCCGAGGCGCACGCCGCGGCCGCGCTCGTCGCGTTCTATTACGAGTGGAACTGGCCCGTCGCCGAGCGCGAGTTTCTCGAGGCGCTGCGCCTGAACGAGAGCTATGCGGACGCGCATCAGTACTACAGCTTGTTTCTCGCCTCGCAGCTGCGACACGAGGAAGCGCTCGTGCAGGCGCGCCGTGCGCTCGAGCTGAACCCGTTGTCGCCGGCTGCGGGCGCCAACGTCTCGCTCGTGCTGAGCATGGCCGGCCGCTACCAGGACGCACTCGATGAGATCGAGAAGCTTCGCTATCTGCACCCGGACTTTCTGCCCGGCCACGTCATGCTCGCGAGCGTGCTGCTGTATCTCGGCCGCTACGATGAGGCGATTCGTCTGCTGACGCAGTGGAGCTGGACGCGGGCGCATCTCGGCTGGGCGCACGCATTGGCGGGCCGGCCCGACGAGGCGCGAGCCATTCTCGCCACGCTCGTCGCCGCCGGCGGCCACCACACGTTCGATCTGATGGTGCTGAATTTTCTGCTGGGCGACGTGGACGAAGGCGTGCGTTGGCTGGAACGCGCGATCGAGCAGCGCGACAACAAGCTCTTTGGTCTGCGCGCGCTCTTCCAGAGCCACTTGATTCCGCGAAGCGTTGTGTCCGACCCGCGCGTCGGCGCGCTCGTCGCTCGAATCGGACCGTCATGACGCGCCGCTGGTCCACGCTCGATCCGGCGCCGAGACGAGCGCGCGACGGGAAGCGTCGCGCGCTCAAGCCGAGCGAACGCGACGATCGCGTGCGCGTCACGATCGTGTTGTCGTCGCGCACTTCGGAGCGTGCCCGCGACGCGGCTGTTCACGCGCTGGCGAGGCAGTGGCCTCAGCGCCGCAAGTACCTCGGCTACGAGGAGCTCTGCTACAAGTACGGCGCGACACAAGCATCGGCGGATCGTGTGGCCGAGCACTTCTCGAGACGCGGCCTCACCGTGCGAGAGGTCAGCTTGCCAGGCCGCAGCGTCGTCGTCTCGGGAGAGTTCGCGGATGTCGCCAGGGCGTTTGGCGTGCGGCCCGTCGTCTGCGATCGCGGGGCGCAGAACTATCGGACGTTCGAAGGACGCATCAAGATTCCGTGGATGCTGACGCGCGACATCACGACCGTGCTCGGGCTCGATCAAGGGCCGCTGCTCGAGCATGCGGACATCGCGTCGAAGCTGGCAGTCGGGAAAGGCGTTGACCCGGCGGACGTTGCACGGCGATACGAGTTTCCGCCGTTCGTTCGCGGACGCGGACAGACGATCGGCATCATCGCGCTCGGCGGCGGCTTCCACAAGCGCGACGTGGCACACTTTCATCCTCGGCGACGCTTTGGTGCGGTCGAGACCGTGGAAATTGCCGGCGCGGAGAATTCTCCGGCAGCGAAACCGTTCGTGAGCGCGTACCTCAACGACATCGGGAAGGCGCTCGGCGGTCCAGCCGCAAAGGCCGCGCCATCACCATCGCAGAAGCTTCCGCAGATCCAGCCGGGCAGCCCGCGATTCAACAAGATCGTGTGGACGCTCGAGACCAGCATGGACGTGCAGGTCGCCGCCGCGCTGGCGCCCGAAGCGCGCGTGATTGTGTACGTCGCGCCGAACACCGAAATGGGGAAGTTCGACGCGCTCATGCGCGCGGTGATGACGCGCAACGGTCCCAGTGTCGTCTCGTGCAGTTGGGGCAACGTCGAACGTCAGTTCACGCCGTTGTGGGTGAAACTGCTCGAAGAAGTCTTTCAGACCGCGGCGCTTGCCGGCGTCACCCTGTGTTATTCGAGCGGCGACATCGGCGCCGGCGCGCACTATCCCGCGTCGAGTCCGCACGTGTTGGCCTGCGGCGGGACGACGCTCGACATCGGACAGCCGCGCGTGCCGGAACGCGCCTGGTGCGAGGACGTCGGCGGCCAGACGCTTGCCAGTCGCGGCGGCGTGAGTCATCGCTTTAGAAAGTCGCCCGTGTGGCAAACGCCCGCGCGCGTTCGGACGGTCACCGGACGTCACGGCCGCGGCTTGCCCGACGTTGCGGCCCGAGCCAATCTGTCCCCCGGGTACACCGTGAAGATCGGGAACTTGGTGGCGGGCATCGGCGGCGGCACGAGCGCGGCCGCGCCGCTGTGGGCAGCGCTGATCGCCAGATTGAATCAGGCGCTTCGCGCGCGCTGCGGGTACATCACGCCGTTGCTGTACAGCAAGCGTTGCCGGCCGGGCTTTCGCGACATCACCCTCGGCTCGACGGGTGAGTATGACGCGCGGAAAGGCTGGGATGCGTGCACGGGATGGGGCACACCTCGTGGCAAGCGTCTCTTGCAGGCCCTTCGTCCACGCCAGCAATGAGCGACCCAGGCGTCAAGCGCTATCGCGCTGGCACCCATCGTCTGGTCGACCCGGCGTCGACGTTAGAACGCGTGCGGCCGATGCTGCCTGCGATGGGGATCACGAGAATCGCCAACATCACTGGCCTCGATCGGCTCGGCGTTCCGGTCGCCCTCGCGTTCCGACCGAACTCGCGCAATCTCGCGGTGTCGCAAGGCAAAGGCTTGACGCTCGACGCGGCCAAGGCCTCTGCCGTGATGGAGACGATCGAGCACTACCACGCGGAAACTGTCGACGCGCCGATTCGCACAGCCAGCTGTGACGAGATGCGCGCTGAAGGTCGCGTCGTCGACGTGGACCGCTTGCCGCGGCCGCCCGGCGACCTGTTTGATCCTGGGCGGCCGATCGCGTGGATCGAAGGCCGGGACTTGATGCAGCGCGAGCCCTCCTGGGTGCCGTTCGATATCGTCAACACGAACTACACGCTGCCGTTTCCGTTGGGTCACGGCTGCTTTCAATCGACGTCGAACGGTCTGGCCTCGGGGAACCATCCGCTCGAGGCAGTGAGCAGCGCGATCTCGGAAGTCGTCGAGCGTGATGGCCTGAGTCTGTGGCATCTCGCGGACGCCGGCGCGCGCGACGCCGCGCGCATCAAGCTCGACACGGTCGATGACGCGTCCTGTGCAGCCTTGATCGATCGATACCGACTGGCCGGGCTCGCGGTGACCGTCTGGGACTTGACGACAGATGTCGGCATCCCGTCGTTTCGCTGCATGATCGCCGAGGAACGCGAGGACCCGTTTCATGTCGGCTACACCGCGCAGGGAATGGGCGCGCATCCCATGCGCGGCATCGCGCTGTCGCGGGCCTTGACGGAAGCGGCGCAATCGCGGCTGACCTACATCGCTGGCTCGCGCGACGATGTGTTTCGCGACATGTACGCGCGGCTCCGGGATCCAGAACGTGCGCGCCGGCGCCGCCGCGAGCTGCGGCCGGGCGACGGAGATCGCGGCTTCCGCGACATCGCCGAGTTCTCGTCGGAAACGTTCGAAGCCGACGTCGAATGGCAGCTCGCGCGTCTCAGGGCCGTCGGCGTCGATCAGGTCATCGTCGTGACGCTGACAAAGCCCAAGTTCGAGATACCGGTCGTCAAAGTCATCGTCCCCGGCCTCGAGGGCTTCGTTTTCGACCAGAATTACAGGCCGGGCGAGCGCGCGCGTGCCCGCACGACAGGGACGGCGGCGTGATCGTCGTCTACCTCGGCCCGACGGTGTCGCGAGAGGAAGCGCAACGCGTGCTCGACGCCGCATACCGTCCGCCCGTATCGCAGGGCGACGTGTTTCGAGCCGCCTCTCAGGATCCGCCGCCCGAGGCGATCGGCATCATCGATGGGCAGTTCGATCACGTGCCGGCGGTCTGGCACAAGGAAATCCTCTGGGCCATGAGCCAGGGCATCCCGGTATACGGCAGCGCGAGCATGGGCGCGCTGCGCGCCGCGGAGCTGCAGGCCTTCGGCATGGTGGGTGTTGGAGAGATTTTCGAGGCGTTTCGGGACGGCGTGCTCGAGGACGATGACGAGGTGGCGGTCGTGCACGGTCCAGCGGCGACCGACTACCGCGCGATGTCGGAGTCGATGGTGAACATTCGCGCGACGCTGCGCGCGGCGGAGCAGGCGCGCGTCATCACGACGAACAGTCGCCACAGGCTCGAGGCAATCGCGAAGGCGCAGTACTTCGCGGAGCGCTCGTATCGGGCGATCGTGAATGCGGCGGCGGGCGAGGTCGACCGCGCTGAGTTGGCGGCGTTTGCCGCCTGGTGGCCGTCGGGCCACGTCGACCAGAAGCGCGCGGACGCGCTCGCGATGCTGCGTCTGATGCGAGAGCGCCGACCTGAAAGGATTCCGGGAGTCCTTTTCAACTTTCAGCACACCGTCTTCTGGCAGCACTTGATCGACGAGGCCGGCACCACGTTGCCAAACGGCGAGCCGCTGCTGACGCAAGCAGTGCTTGACGAGCTGTGGCTCGAACCCGGGACGTGCGTCGAGGTGTTCGATCGCGCGGCGAGAACAGCAGTCTCGGCGCCTGCCGGAGATCAGGCTGGAAGTGCCCGCCGGCGCGTCGTCGCGGAGCTGCGCCGGTCTGAAGAGTATGGTCGGCTGCTGGCGCGCGCGGCCGAGAAGCAGGCGGCGCTGGCCGCGGCCGGGCTCGACGATCGAGGCGAAGCCGACGAATCCGGCGAGGCCGATGCGCTGTTGGCGTGGTATCTCTCGCGCGGCGCCTCCGAGCCGGGCGCCGACGAGGCGTTTTTGCAGCTCGCGCGGGCGCACTGGGACGAGTTCGTGAGAGCGCTCGTCCGCGAGCAGCATTACGTGCGATCCTCGCATCGATAGGCGGTGATGACTCGCTGTCTTGCGATCGCTCTCTTCGTGGTCCTGACGCCGCAGACCGCGCCGCCGCCCAAGCCCCTCGAAGGCGCGACCGTCACGGTCTCGGCCAACTTGCTGAAGATCACCAATCACAGCGGCGATCCGTGGGTCGAGATGCGCATCGCCGTCACCGAGCGCGACAAGTTCGACGACGCGTCCGCGTATGTGTGCTGGGGCGACCGGCTCGACGCCGACGAAACGCTGAGCACGAAGATCGACGAGTGCACCAACCTCCGCGGCAAGAAATTCGGAACGCTCAGGCCGCGTCTTGCGGCGGTCTCGGCACATGTGCCCGAGCACGGCCTCGAGCGCAGCGTGTTCACGCTGAAGTAGAGGCGAAGAGCATCCCGGGAAGACTATGTATTCCCGATATCTTGGCGGCGACGGTGGCGGATGTACTCGATGACCATCGGCAGGATCGACACGAACACGATCCCGAGCGTCACGAGCGTGAAGTTGTCCTTGATGACGGGAATGTTGCCGAAGAACCAGCCGGTTCCGACGCACAGCAGCACCCACGCGCCCGCGCCGACCGCGTTGTAGAGCACGAACGCGCCGGTCGACATCTGCGCGGCGCCCGCGACGAACGGCACGAACGTCCGCACGATCGGCACGAACCGGCCGAGCACCACGGCGTTGCCGCCGTAACGCTCGAAGAACTGGTGCGCGCGCGTCAGATGCTCGCGGTTGAGCAGCCGGTGGCGCCAGCTCGCCTCGTCGGTTGCTTGAAATACGCGCGGGCCGATGGCGCGGCCGATCGAGTAGTTGACGGCATTGCCCGAGAACGCCGCGAGCGCGAGCAGCCCGATCAGTCCCGCCACGTTCATCGCCCCTGTCGCGGCGAGCGCACCGGCCGCGAAGAGCAGCGAGTCCCCCGGCAGGAAGGGCGTGACGACCAGGCCGGTCTCCGCAAACACAATCGCGAACAGCAGGCCGTAGACCCACGCGCCGTAGGTTCTGACGAACTCCAGCAGGTGGCGATCGCTGTGGAGCAGGAAATCGACGATCGAGGGCACTACTTCGAAGCGGGCGGCGGTGAGGCGGGCCGGGCGGGGCGAATGATGACGAGCGTCTCACCCGACTTGATCAGCCCGAGCTCGCGCCGAGCGGCACCCTCGAGCATGGCCGGGTCTGACTTGAGGCCGTCGTTGAGCTCCATCAAGTGCGAGTTGTCGGCCTTGATCTGCGCCAGCGATTCCGAGAGCGTGCGATACTCCTGGCGCATGCGCACGGCGGCCAGGTATCCGTTTTCGCCGAACAGGGCGTTGACGATGAGGACGAACGATCCCAGCACCAGGCTCCACGTCACCAGGCGGCGGTTGCGATCGCGCACCTCGTGGGCGGGACGCAGCCGCCGTCGGGAGCGCGCCGGTGTGGTGGCCGTCGGCTCCTGCAGCGTCGGATCGTCCTGAAGCATGCGAGCCATCTTTGTATCAGGTTTTCGGCATCGGTACAAGGGGAAAATAGGGTTATGAGTGAGATTGTCCTGGCGATGACGACGTTACCGGGCGACTTCGACGCCACCAAACTGGCGCAGGAGCTCGTCGGCTCGGGCCTCGCCGCGTGCGTCAACATCCTGCCAGCCGTAAAGTCGGTCTACACGTGGGAGGGCATCCCCCAGGTCGATCAAGAGCAGCAGCTCTTCATCAAGACCACGACCGACCAGGTCGACGCGCTCTGGGACTCGCTTCGCGGACGGCATCCCTACGACGTTCCCGAATTCATCGTCGTCCCCGTCATCGACGGCAGTCAGGACTATTTACGGTGGGTCGAGCGCAGTATTGGACCTAAGACAGAGTCTTAGCCGCTCGACGGAGAAGTCCAGGGACATCTCTGAGGTCCGAGGCAGTTCACCCCAACGCCTGGGCGAGATCCTCCCGCAGGTCGTCGATGTCCTCAATCCCCGCCGAGATACGGATCATGCTGTCCGTGATCCCAATCGCGGCGCGGCGGTCGGCGGGGACCGACGCGTGGGTCATCGTCGCGGGGTGGCAGACGAGGGTTTCGACGCCGCCGAGGCTCTCGGCGAGCGTCATGAGCTTGAACCGATTGAGGACCTCGCGGGCGGTGTCGAACGAGCCGACGTCGAACGACAACATGCCGCCGCAGCCCGACGGCATTTGCTTCTTGACGAGCTCCGCCTGTGGATGCGACGGCAGACCGGGATAGAACACGCGCGCGACCTTCTTGTGCTGGGCGAGAAATTGCGCCAGCGCGAGGCCGTTCGCCGAGTGCTGGGCCATGCGGATTGGCAGGGTCTTCGTGCCGCGCAGCACCAGCCAGGAGTCGAACGGGCTGAGAATCGCGCCGGCCGCGTTCTGAATGAAGCGCAGCCACTCGATGTCCTCGTCGCGTTGGGCGATGACGACGCCCCCGACCGAGTCACTGTGGCCGTTCAAGTACTTCGTCGTGCTGTGGATGACCATGTCCGCGCCGTGCGAGAGCGGACGCTGCAGCGCGGGGCTGGCGAAGGTGTTGTCGACGACAAGCACGGCGCCGCGTGCGTGCGCCATCGCGGCCACCGCGGCGAGGTCGGTCAATCGCAGCACCGGATTGGTCGGGGTTTCAACGAAGATGAGCTTCGTCTGCGGTGTAAAGGCGCGTTCGGTGGCGGCCAGATCGGATGTGTCCACGAACGTGAATTGCAGCCCGTAGCGGCGCAAGACCTTGTCGAACAGACGAAACGTGCCGCCGTACGTGTTGTCGGTGACGATGACGTGATCGCTCGTGGCGAGGCGCGCGGCAATGGCCTGGATGGCCGACATGCCCGAGGCGAACGCAAACGCGGCTCGGCCGCCCTCGATCGCCGCGAGATTCGCTTCGAGCGCGGCGCGCGTCGGGTTTTGCGTGCGCGCGTACTCGAAGCCCTTGTGCTTGCCGAGCTCTTCCTGCGCGTAGGTGGCCGTCTGAAAAATCGGCGTGATGATCGCGCCGGTCGCCGGGTCGGGCGCCTGTCCGGCGTGAAGACAGATCGTCGCAAATCGTGCGCGTTCGTTGAGCTTCATTGCGCCGAACGATAGTCTGTTATGATTCGTTTTGCAATTTACACAACCCCGTGAGCCGGCAGGAACGTCCGACCAGCACGCGCTCGACCCGTCCAGTTCCGCTGCCTGCGCCGCCCGCGAGCGGGATGGCGCTGCCTTCGCGCCGGCTGAATTTCCATCAGACGATGCCGGGACGGTTGTTCATCCTGTCGGGCGCGCTGCTGCTCGTGCTCGTCACCACGCAGCAGTTCGTGACGCTGCCCGCGCTCGTCGAGATCTTCAGAAAAGTCGTCTCGCTCGCGTTCATCGTCTCGGCGATCTGGCTGATCGTCGTCGGCATCGCGCGCAATCGCCGGCGGCTGCTGTGGCGCGTTCGACGAAAACTGATTCTCTCGTACGTGTTTCTCGGCCTGTTTCCCGTGATGCTCGTTGGCGTGTTCGCGCTGTTCGTCGCCGTGCTGTTCTACACGGACGTCGCGGCGTACATGTTCCACGAAGGCTTTGCGGATCTTTCTGAGAACGTCCAGCAGTTTGCGGAGACGTCGGCGTTGGAGATCGGCCGCACGCCGGCGACAACCGAGTCGGCGATTCGGCGCAAAGTAACGAATCTCAAGGCGCAGTTCTCAGAGCTCTCGATGGCGGTCGTGCCCGTGAAGCCAACCGCCGGTGCGCCGACGGTGATCGCGGCCGGTCCGTGGCAGCATGCCGCGGTCCCGGCCACGGTGCCGAACTGGGTCGTGCTTGCGCGGGGATTTCACGGCCTGGTGCCGGTCACGGGCCCCGGCGGCGGAGATCCGCACCTGGTGATTCGCGCGGCCGTGCTCACGCCCGATGGCGATCGCCTGGTCGTCGCGGACCTGCCGGTCGATACCGATGTCATCGCGCAGCTCGACGACCGCACCAGCACCCACATCCGCGGCATCACGATCTCGATGAACCCCAACGACGCCGACGCGTCGTTCACCGCCGGTGCGCGGACGGGCTCCGGCATGTTGTCGATCTTTCAGAACACGGTCGCGTTCATGGATTGCGTGGACTGGGCGACCGGCCGGCCGGGCCGCGTGGCGATTGGGCTCGACGCGCCGCTCGGTCGGCTCTACGACAAGGTCTCGGCGGCGCAATCCGTCTCGTCGCCGGCGTCGGGCGGATGGTGGAGCTTCCTCAAAGTCGCGGCGGGCGTGGGCGTGCTCTTGCTCATCATCCAGGGCTCGGCCCTCTTCATGGGCGGCCTGCTCGCGCGTATGATCACTTCCGCCGTGCACGAGCTCTTCACGGGCACCGAACGCGTGCAGCAGGGCGATTTCGCTCACCGCGTCAATATCACGTCGCGCGACCAGCTGGGCGAGCTCGCCGAGTCGTTCAACCGCATGAGCGCGAGCATCGAGCATCTGCTGCACGTGCAGCGCGAGAAGCAGCGGCTCGACGACGAGCTGAGAATCGCGCGCGACATCCAGAAGTCGCTGCTGCCGGTGCAGCCGCCCAGGATCGACGGGCTGGGCGTGGCGGACCTCTGCGAACCCGCCCGCGAAGTCGGCGGCGATTACTACGACTTTTTCGACATCGGTCCGCGCCAGCTCGGGGTGCTCGTCGCCGACGTCTCCGGCAAGGGCACCTCGGCCGCGCTGTACATGGCCGAGCTCAAAGGCCTCATGCTCGCGCTCAGCCACACGGAACGATCGCCGCGGCGCCTGCTCATCGACGTGAACCGCCTGCTCGCGGCCCATCTCGACAACCGGAGCTTCATCACCATGATCTACGCGGTGGTCGATCTCGAACATCGCACGCTGACCTCCGCGCGCGCCGGGCATCCGCCGCTGATCATCGCGGCGAACGGCTCGAGCGAGGTGGTCATGTCGTCGGGCATGGTGCTTGGGTTGCGGCTGCCCGGGGCGGGCGATCGCTTCGAGCAGGTCCTCGAAGAGCACACGCGCCCGATCGCGCCAGGCGACGTGATCGTGCTGTACACGGACGGCATTACCGAGGCGATGGACCGCAACGGCGAGCTGTTCGGCGACGAAGCACTCGCGAAGGTCGTGAGCGCCAACTCCAGACTCGACGCCGCGGGCATTCGCGAGCGCGTGCTGCGCGAAGTGAAAGCCTTCGTCGGCGACGCGGAACCGCACGATGATATGACCATGGTCGTGCTGAAGATTCGCGACGACGCGGCCGCGTGAGGAACGATGTGAGCGTCCAGCCCCGCGCTCCAGGCTCACCGGTGATCATTTTCCGCAGCCACTCCTCGATCGAAGCGGAGGTCGTGCGGGGGTTGCTCGACGCGCACGGTATCGAATCGAATGTCTCGTCCGCCCTCGCGCCGTCCGTCTTCCCCGTCCGCTTCGACCAGACCGAGTTCTGCGTGAGCGTGCCCTCGTCAGGAGCGGGGCAGGCGCGCGATCTGATCCGCAGTCATCTCGACGAAGCCGCGGCGGCCGAAGTGCGGCGCATCAGCGACACGCTCGGGCCGCTCGAGGATCGCATCGACTATCACTTCCGCGATCTCGGCCTGCTCGAGCACGCGCTCACGCATCGCTCGCGCGCCCACGAGGACGCCTCCGGCGGCGTGATCGACAACGAGTCGCTCGAGTTCCTCGGCGACGCGGTCCTCGGCTTCGTGATGGCCGACATGCTGTTCCATCGGTACCCGACGCACAGCGAGGGGTACAAATCGAAGGTGAAGGCCTCGATCGTCTCGGCGGTCTCGCTGACACGCCTGGCCGAGGACATCGATCTCGGCCGCTTCGTGCTGCTGGGCCGCGGAGAGGAGAAGACCGGCGGGCGTCAGAAGCACGCGATTCTTGCCGACAGCTACGAGGCGCTCATTGCCGCGGTCTACCTCGATGGCGGCGTGGATGCCGCGCGCGAGTTCATCGTGTCGCAGTTCGGGCCGCTCATCGACGCGGCCGGCGATCAGGCCGCGGAAGCCTCGTTCACCGAGGACTGGAAATCCGCGCTCCAGGAGTGGCTGCAGGCCGAAGGCCGCGGGCTGCCGAGCTATCGCGTCGCGGCGGCCGAGGGGCCCGATCACCGGAAGCGCTTCGACGTCGAGGTGCTCGTCGGCGGTACGGTGTCGGGACGCGCCGCGGGCCGGTCGAAAAAGGACGCCGAGCAGCAGGCCGCGCGCGCGGCGCTCCAGACGCTCAAAAAGAAATCGTGAAGCCGACCTGCCGCTCGGTCGTGCTCGTCGGCGTGCTCGTCGTCATCGACACGAACATCCGATAGGCGCCAGGAGCGAGGTCCGACAACGCGATGCGGGCGTCGACGCCAGGCGCGGTGGCCTCGGCCGTCCATGGCTGGCTTCGCACGAGGCGATTCGCGGCGTCGAGGATGCCGATGGTGCCGCTCGCGGCCTGGGGATGCCGGCGCCCAATCGGCACGAAGACGCGCAGCGTGTCGGTCGTCGAGAAATCGCGCACGAGCGTCGGGACGAAGGGCAGCGTGATGCCGGCGAGCGATTGCCGGTCGCCGACGGGCATCTCGGGGCGGCCGACGAGGCCGAGCATCGCGCCGCCCAGTGCCGCGTCGTCCGGCGGCAGGGCGGGCACATCGATCATCAAGTAGACGCTGCCGCCTTTGCCGGCAGCCGTGCTCGTCGCAGACACGCGGAGTTGATAACGCCCGGCGTGCAGCGGAAGCGACGAGAGCACGAGGTACTCGAAATGGTCTCCGCGCGCGCTCGCGTCGATTGGAACGGACACATCCGCCTGGTGCTCGATCTTCTTGTTCGCCTTTTCCTGACCGGCCGGAATCGTCATCAAGCCGATGCCAGCGTGATCCTTGAAGGTGGCGCCATCGGTCTTCGGCGCGCCGGCGTCGACCGTCAACGCCACCGCGACTTGCGATTCACCTGACGCGTCGAAGAACGGCATCGCGAAGAGCTGGAGCGGCAGCGTCGTCACGGGAAGCGGATTCCACGCGAGTCCCATGAGCACGGTCTCGGCCGCCGGGTGCGCGGTGCCGCCGCCTCGCACGTAGTCCTTTCGCGCGCGGACGTCGACACCTGGCTTCGTGACGCGAACCGAAATCTCGTGCGCGTTGCCGTCGGGCGGGTCGCCCGGATAGAAGCCGAGCAGATAGTAGTGATCGAGATCGTCGAACAGCCGTGTCAAGCCGTCGTCGAGCGCGTCGGCGCCCACGGCGAATCCGCCGGTCTGTGCGGTGAGCGTCGCCAGCGGCGCGGACGCGCCGTCGAACGCGGGATCGAACACGTAGGTCGCCACGTTCGCGCGCTGAAGCTCCCGGGCGGCGTTGCGTGAAGTCGTGAACATCTCTCCGGAGGCCCACAGGTCGTCCGCGCGACCGCTCGTGAGGACGACGCAGATCTTGCGCAGGCGGTCCTCGGCCGAGAGTGCGTTCGCCAGTTGGATGAGTTTGATGCCGAGCGGCAGTGCGCGTACCAGCGGGCGCTGCAACTCGTACTGCGCCAGCGCGCGTTCGATGAGCGCGAGGTCGTCCGTCGGCTCGACCCCGAGCAGGCCGGAAGTGCTCGCGAGACCGATCATCACGGGCGGCGCGATTTCGTGCGCGATGTGGCGCACGAGGCCCTTCATGACGTCGTCTGGCACGAGCAGGTGCAAGTCGTCGACGAGCACCATCACGACTCGGCCGCTTTGCTCGACAACGGTGTTGTCGCCGACATCCCGCAGAAGCAGTGGAGGAAAGGCCGCCTTCGGCGCGCGCGCGTGCGCGATCTCCGCGAACGTCGCGACTGGCTTGGGTGTGCCGCGATCGAAGATCTGAAAATCGCTCTGTCTCAGTCCCTTCACCGCGTCGCCGTGATCGTCGGTGACGATCGCGCGCACCTGCACGAGATCGACGGCGGCGTGAAAGACCGGTTCCTGGGGGGTGCCGCGCTGCGCTGCGACCGCGACGCCAAGCGCGACCACGACCGCCAACACCTCGGCCGCGGTCGCCGCGTCAGTCGATTTCGATGATGCCGGACGCGCGCGCATCGGAGATCGCGTCGCTCGGCGCGAGCGCCGCGACGGTGACGGGCTCGCGCGCGAGAGGCAGGCGGGCCTTCGCGTACGTTGCGACCTCGCGCACGATCACGTCGTCGGTCGGCGGTACTGGCTGTCCGTACAGTCGCACGAACAACCGCAGGAGCGGATCGTCATACGAGTAGCGCTTGCCTTGGAACGTGACGAGGTCGACGTCTTCGAGCCAGGAGAGATAGTCCTTGGTCGAGCCAGGCGTGCGCCGCAGGTGGTGCGAGATCTCGGTGAGGTTCAGCGGCTCGTCGGCGGCAAGCACACCCAGGATGGCTTTGAGCGCGCCGTAGCCTCGCGCGCGCTGGAGACGCAGCTCGTAACTCTCGCGGCAGCGCGCGGTCAGCCGACCGTCCGGGGCCAGCAGCGCGGCGAGCGCGGCGACCGGATCGATCGCCGGGCCCATGGAAGCCAGCGCCTCGAGCAGGAGGCTGATGTAGCCCGCGCGGCCGCCGGCGAGCGTCGTGACCGCCGGTGCGATCTTCGCGGCCCACTCGCGCCGGCCGCCATCGTGCGCGAGCGCCAGCGCCGCGGTTTCCTCGACGTCAAGCGGCGGAACGTGAATGACCTCGAATCTGGCCGGCGCGTCGCGCAGCAGGCGATGCACGCGCTGCGTGAAGCGCGACGCCAGGACGTACCGCGCCGAGCTCGTCGCCAGGCGATTCACGAGCTCGCGCTGGACGTGCCGCAGCCCCGGGAAGTTCTCGAACGTCCGGACGTCCAGAAACTCATCCAACAGAAACGTCACGGCGCCGCCGTGCGGCGATGAGGCCTGATCGAAGTAGCCGAGCATCGCCTCGAACGCCGCCCGCGCCGACGTCGCCACTGGAGGCGCCGCGGCCTGGCGTCCCACACCGACGGCCGCGATCGCCTGCAGGCATCGTTCCGGCGTCGTGGCCGCCGACGAGATGTCGAGGTACTGCGCGCGATCCGATCCGATCACCCTTGCAAGGCGCAACAAGAGCGACGTGCGGCCGACGGCGCAGCCGCCGAGCACCACGGGAATCCGCTGAAGCTCGAGCGAGGCGAGCACGCGGCGTTCGAGCGCGGGACGTTCGACGATCATCGCTTCGCCTCGGGCCTGCGGTCGAGCATCGGCATGCGGATGCCGCGCTCGCGCGCGGTCGCCATCGCCACGGGATAGCCCGCGTCGGCATGCCGCACGACGCCCATCCCCGGATCGCACGTGAGCACGCGCTCGAGCTTTTCGTCCGCCTCTTGCGATCCGTCGGCGACGACGACCATGCCGGCGTGGAGTGAGTAGCCGATGCCCACGCCGCCGCCGTGATGGACCGACACCCACGTCGCGCCAGACGAGGTGTTGAGCAGCGCGTTCAACACCGGCCAGTCCGCGATCGCGTCGCTGCCGTCGCGCATCCCTTCGGTCTCGCGATTGGGCGAGGCGACCGATCCGGCGTCGAGATGATCGCGGCCGATGACGATCGGCGCGCGTACGCCGCCGCGCCGCACGAGATCGTTCAGCGCGAGTCCGAACTTCGCGCGGTCGCCGTAGCCGAGCCAGAAGATGCGCGCCGGCAATCCCTGAAACGCGACGCGCTCGCCGGCAAGACGGATCCAGCGGCAGAGCGCTTCGTCGTGCGCAAACATCTCGAGCGCGAGTCGATCGGTCGCGCGAATGTCTTCCGGATCGCCGGAGAGCGCGGCCCAGCGAAAGGGTCCCTTGCCTTCACAGAAGAGCGGCCGCACGTACTCCGGCACGAACCCGGGAATGTCGAACGCGTTCTCGACGCCGGCCTGCTTCGCCTGGGCGCGCAGATTGTTGCCGTAGTCGAACGTCACCGCGCCGCGCGCCTTGAGCGCGAGCATGGCACGCATGTGCGTGGCCATCGTCGCCATCGATCGCCGGACGTACTCGTCCGGATCGCGCTCGCGAAGCCGCACGGCCTCGCCGAAGGTCATCCCGTTGGGCACATACCCGAGCAGGGCATCGTGCGCGGAGGTCTGGTCGGTGAGGACGTCAGGCGTCACGCCGCGCTCGACGAGCGCCGGCAGGACGTCGGCGATGTTCGCTTCGAGCCCGATCGAGCGCGCAACGCCGCGCGCGCGATAGTCCGCGGCCCGCGCGAGCGCCTCGTCGAGCGTCGCCGCGGTCTCGTCCAGATACCGTGTGGCCAGCCGGCGCGCGATCCGCGACGGATCGACTTCGACGACGAGTGCCACGCCTTCATTCATCGTCACGGCGAGCGGCTGAGCGCCACCCATGCCGCCGAGCCCGGCGGTGACGGTGAGCCGGCCGCGCAGCGATCCGGCGAAGTGACGCCGCGCGAGCGCGGCGAGCGTCTCGTAGGTGCCCTGCAGGATGCCTTGCGTGCCGATGTAGATCCACGAGCCGGCGGTCATCTGGCCGAACATCGTCAGGCCGCGATCTTCGAGGTCGCGAAAGTTCGCCCACGTCGCCCACGCCGGGACGAGCAGGGCGTTGGCGATGATGACCCGAGGCGCCCAGGGATGAGTGCGGAAGACCGCGACGGGCTTGCCCGACTGGACGACGAGCGTTTCGTCGTGCTCGAGCGATTTCAGCGTGTCGACGATGGCGTCGAAGGCCTCCCAGCTGCGGGCGGCGCGTCCGGACCCGCCGTAGACCACGAGGTCGTCCGGGCGCTCGGCGACGTCCGGGTCCAGATTGTTCATCAGCATCCGCAAGGCGGCTTCCTGCGGCCAGCCCTTGCAGGCGAGCGACGTGCCCCGGGGGGCGCGCACGAGACGAGAGGTCACAGGCATCGCGTTCAACGGCCCGCGCGCTCGTTCGTGTCGACTCGCGCGCGATCCGGCTGGGGAAGTCGCCACTCTAAGGAACGTCGCGAGTCGCTGTCAACAATTGACAACGGCGCCGCGGCAACGCATTGTCGCGGCGCATGGGTTTTTCCGCACTCGACTACGGCGTGCTGCTGCTGTATCTGGCGGGCATCACGGCGTTCGGCACGAGATTTCGCCGGGCGCAACATACGGTCTCAGATTACTTCATCGGCGCGCGCAACATCCCCTGGTGGATCATCAGCCTTTCGATCGTGGCCACCGAGACCAGCACGCTGACGCTTGTCGGCGTGCCCGCGATCGCGTTTGCGACGTACGCACGCCCCGAGCAAGGCGGCAGCCTCACGTACTTGCAGGTCGTCGTCGGCTACATCGTCGCGCGCGTGCTGATCAGCTGGCTCTTCATCCCCGCGTACTTCACCGGACGCATGCTCACCGCGTACGAATTGCTCAATCGTCGCTTCGGCGCGGCGGCGAAGCACGTGACGGCGTCGCTGTTCCTCGTCATGCGGCCGCTTGCCGAGGGCGTGCGCGTGTTCGCGGCGTCGCTCGTGCTGAGCGCGGTGATCTCGTCGAGCCTTCCAACGCTTCCGCATCTCTGGTTGTGGTCGATCATGCTCGTCGGCGGCCTGACGCTCGTCTACACCTTCGAAGGGGGCATCACCGCGGTCATCTGGACCGATGTGATTCAGCTCGTGATCTATCTCGCCGGCTCGCTCGTCGCGGCCTACGAGCTGGTGCACCTCATCCCCGGTGGATGGGACACGATGCTGGCCGAAGCTGGCCGCGCCGGGAAGCTGCAAGCCGTGTCGTTCTCGTGGGATCCGACGGTCCCGTTCACGTTCTGGGCGGGTCTGATCGGCGGGACGTTCCTCACCATGGCGTCGCACGGCACGGACCAGTTGCTCGTCCAGCGGCTGCTCACCTGCCGGTCGGCGCGCGACAGCCAGAAGGCGCTCATCGTGAGTGGCCTCGTGGTGTTCGCGCAGTTCGCGCTGTTTCTGATCGTCGGACTCTTGCTCTTCACGTTCTACAAGTTCAACCCGCTGCCGCCGATCGTGAGCAACGACGAAATCTTCCCGGCGTTCATCGTCCGCAGCCTGCCGCACGGCATCTCGGGACTCGTGATTGCGGCGATCTTCGCCGCAGCAATGTCGAACCTGAGCGCGTCGCTCAACTCGCTGGCGTCGACGACGGTGATCGATTTCTACGCGCCGCTCGCGGGACGTTCGATCGAAGGTCCGGCCCTCCTGCGTCTCTCGCGCTGGCTGACGGCACTCTGGGGCCTCGTGCTGATCGGGATCGCGATCATCGCGCGCGGCTGGGGATCGGTGTTCACGACGGGCCTGACGATCGCCTCGATCGTGTACGGCCCGATGCTCGGCGCGTTCCTGCTCGGCCGTGTGTCGTCGCGCGCAACCCAACGCGGCGCGATCGCCGGCATCGTCGTCTCACTCATCGTCATGATCTCGGTGAAGCTGTTCACGCCGCTCGCGTGGACGTGGTACGTGGCACTCGGCTCGATGGTCTGCCTGACGATCGGATACTTGGCGAGCCTACTGACAGATCAAGTTAGAAGTTAGAAGCCAGAAGTTGGAAGTCAGAAGGCTAACTTCTAAGAACACGTTGCGAAATTACGTAACGGGTTTCAGATAGTACCAGCAGACGAGCGAACAGGCTAACGAGAGAAAGGCCTCGTGCATGCAGGGACGGCGTTCATAACGCACGGCCAACCGGCGAAAGCGATGCAACCACGCCAGCGTCCGTTCGACGACCCAGCGGGTGCGGCCGAGGCCGCTGCCATGGGGCGTGCCACGTTTGGCGAGGGCCGACCCGATGCCGCGCCGAAGCAAGGCGAGGCGATGAGGTTGCGAGTCGTAGCCGCGGTCACCCTGGATGAGCGTCGGTTTGCGAATGGGCCGGCCGATGGCGCCGGCGATGGGCGGCATCGTATCGACCAGCGGCAGCAATTGGGTCACGTCATGCCGGTTCGCGGCCGTGAGGCGCGCGACGAGCGGAATCCCGTGCGCGTCGTAAGAACATGATGTTTCGACCCGGCTTTGCGGCGATCGGTAGGGTTCGGTCCAGTTTCTTCCCCCGCGCAGCGCGCGGACGGAGGCACTGTCGACGATCGCCCGGGCAAAGCTGAGTTGGCCGCGCCGCCGCAAGTCGGTGAGCAGCACGGCGTGGAGCCGTTTCCAGACGCCGGCCCGCTGCCAGCGCAGCAGCCGGCGCCAGCAGGTCGAGCCGGCGCCGCACCCCATTTGCGGGGGCAGCATGTTCCACGGGATGCCGGTGCGAAGTACGAACAGGATGCCGGTGAGGACGGCGCGATCGGGAATGGGTCGGCGCCCAGCGTACCGGCGATTGCGTGGACGCCGTTTGGGCAACAGCGGTTCGATCCGCGCCCACAGGGCGTCGTCGATGATCAGTCGCGGCATGGCGGACCGTACCAAGTCCGCAATGCCGGTACAAGTAGCTAGTTAATTTCGCAACGTGCTCTTAGAAGTTAGAAGCCAGAAGTTGGAAGTCAGAAGGCAGAGGTGTCGCCGTGACACGCGTGATCCTCTGAACTTCGAACTTCTGGCTTTTAACTTCTAACTTGATCCGGTTTACGCAAGCTCGAACCCGGCGGCCTTCTCGAGCGAGCCATCCCCGATGAGCTCGACGATCCGGGCAATATCCGGCGAGGGCGATCGATCGACCGTGAGCGGCGGGACGACCGAACGGATCGCGCGATGCACGCCCGCGAGCGGGGGAGACGTGCTGAGTGGCGCCAGCAGATCGACGCCTTGCGTCGCCGCGAGCAGCTCGATCGCGATCACGTGGCGAGCGAGATCGACGACGCGTGCGAGTTTGAGCGCCGCGCCCATGCTCATGCTGACGTGATCCTCGCGGCCGGCGGATGTCGGGATCGTGTCGACGCCCGCGGGATGGGCCAGCGTCTTGATTTCCGACGCGAGCGCGGCGGCCGTGACGTGCGCCATCATGAGGCCGGAATTCAGGCCGGATTCTGCGATCAGAAAGGCCGGCAGGCCGCTCTCGGACGGGGTCATCAGCCGGTCGGTACGGCGCTCGCTGATCGTGGCGAGCTGCGCGAGGCCGATCGCGAGCGTATCGGCCGCCAGCGCGACCGGCGCGCCGTGGAAATTCCCGCCGGACACGATGTCGCCCGGGTCGGAGAAGACCATCGGGTTGTCCGTCGCAGCATTGACTTCGATTTCCGCCAGCCGCCGGGCAAACGCGAGCGCCTCTCGTGCTGAACCGTGTACCTGCGGCGCGCAGCGAAGCGCGTACGCGTCCTGCACCTTGCCGCAGTTCGCGTGCGACGCGTTGATCGCGCTATTTTGGCCAAGCTTCAGCAAGTTCGCGGCTGATGCCACCTGGCCGGGCACGGGTCGGACGGCGTGGATGCGCGCTTCGAACGGATGGATCGATCCGCGGAGAGCATCGATCGAAAGTGCGGCCGCAATGTCGGCCACGCGCGTCAGGCGCGCGCAGGCCAGCACGGCGAGTGAAAGCAACGCCGTGCTCGCCTGCGTGCCGTTGATGAGCGCGAGTCCTTCCTTCGGCTCGAGCCGCACCGGGCGGAGTCCGGCGTGAGAGAGCGCGGCGGCGCCAGGCACGCCGTCGATGGTCTCGCCCTCGCCAACGACGACGAGCGCGAGATGGGCGAGCGGTGCAAGATCGCCGCTCGCGCCGACCGATCCGCGCGACGGCACGCGTGGATGGATGCCGGCGTTGAGGAGCGCGATGAGAGCCTCGACGGTCTCGACGCGGATGCCGGAATAGCCCTTGGCGAGCACGTTCGCGCGAAGCGCGAGCAGCGCGCGCACGGCCGGCACGGGCAGCGGCTCGCCCGCACCCGCGGCGTGGCTGCGCAGCAGGTTCAGTTGAAGCGCAGAGAGTTGATCGGCCGCAATGGCGACATCGGCCAGCGCGCCGAAGCCGGTGTTGATGCCGTACACGGGCGTGCCGGCCGCCGCGAACTTGTCCACGACGGCACGCGATGCGCGCACCCGCGCGGCCGCCGACGCTTCCAGCTGGACCGGTTCGTTGTCGCAGGCGATCCGCCCGAGGGCCTCGAGCGTGAGCGACGAGCCGTCAAGTGCAACCATGGTCGCCATCCGGCGTTTCACGCCGGAGCGGCCACAACGGTATCATGCTAGCCGCATGAATCTATGCGTGGTCGGCGCCCAATGGGGCGATGAGGGCAAGGGGAAGATCGTCGATCTGCTGACCGCGCACTTCGCGGTGGTGGCGCGCTATCAAGGCGGCCACAACGCGGGGCACACCGTCTTCGTCGGCGGACAGAAGTTCGTCCTGCATCTGATTCCGTCCGGCATTCTCCATCCCGGCGTCATCTGCCTGATCGGCAACGGCGTGGTCGTCGATCCGCATGCGCTGTTCGCGGAGCTGGATCAACTCACGGGGCTCGGCGTCGACGTGGGCGGACGGCTGTTCGTGAGCGACAAAGCGCACCTGATCTTGCCGTATCACCGCGAGCTCGACGTGCTGAGCGAAGCGCGGCGGGGCGAGCGGAAGATCGGGACGACATCGCGCGGCATCGGCCCCGCGTACGAGGACAAGATTGGCCGCCGCGGCGTGCGCGTGGGCGACCTGGCGGATCAGAGCAACGACGGCGCGCTCGCGAGCGCGGTGCGCGAGAACGTCGACGCGCGCAATCGCCTCGTCGGCAACACCGACATGAAATGGCAGGACGTGCTGGCCGATCTGCGCCAGCTCTGGCCGCGGCTGCGCCCGCTCGTCGCCGACACGTCGTTGTATCTGCATCGGGCGATCAAAGCCGGCCGCGCGATCATGTTCGAGGGCGCGCAGGGCACGCTGCTCGACATCGATCACGGCACGTATCCGTTTGTCACTTCGTCGAACGGCACGGCCGGGGGCGCCGCGACCGGACTCGGGATCGGTCCGTCACAAGTGGGCGCCGTGCTCGGCGTGGCCAAGGCGTACACGACTCGCGTGGGCGCCGGACCGCTGCCGACGGAACTGCTCGGCGCGATGGGCGAACGGCTGCGCGAGTCGGGGCAGGAGTACGGCGCGTCGACCGGACGGCCTCGCCGTTGTGGCTGGTTCGACGCCGTGGCCGTGCGCTACGCCGCGCGCGTCAACGGCTTGAGCTCGCTGGCGATCACCAAGCTCGACGTGCTCGATGGCCTCGACGAGCTGCAAGTGTGTACCGCGTACACGTGTGGGTCCGAGACGCTCACCGAGATGCCCGGCGACATCGCGCAACTCGAGGCGTGCCAGCCGGTGTACGAGCGACTGCCGGGTTGGACGCGCCCGACCCGCGGCGTCACGCGATACGCGGACCTGCCGGTCGAGGCGCAGCACTACATCGCGCGGCTCGAGGAGATCAGCGGCGTTCCGGCGTCAATCATCTCCACCGGATCCGAGCGCGATCACACGATCATCAGAGACTTGTCACTGGCGATCGGTGACGGAGGATCGGCGATATCAATGCATCGATGATCGATGCGCGGCCATCGCCGATCTCCGATCGTCAATTGCCGATGGTTTGCGGCGTGCAGAACTTGTCGAACGCGAGCGTGAGGAGGTCGGCGATCATCTGCGCCGATCGCACCTCGATGTCCCGGCGCTCGATCATGTAGAGCAGCTTGCCGTCGCGCAACAGCGCGATCGACGGCGATGAGGGCGGGAAGCCCGTGAACGCCTGGCGCGCGCGGTCGGTCGCCTCCATGTCGGCGCCGGCGAAGACGCTGGCCGACACGTCCGGCCGGTTCGCATGCTGGAGGGCCATCGCGATGCCCGGCCGGGCCTTGCCCGCGGCGCATCCGCAAACGGAATTCACGACCATCATGACGACGCCCGGCGTTGTGAGCGCCGCGTCGACTTCGGCAGCGGTGCGGCATTCGCGGACGCCCAGGTCGGTCAGTTCCTGGCGCATCGGGGCAGTGAGGTAATCAGGGTACGGCATCAATCCTCCAGAAGAAGTGCAAGCACCGGGCACCAAGCACCCAGCACCATTACTATGAGTATATGACCCGACGCGGGTTCATGCAGCTTGCCTCAACCGGGCTCATATCCGCCGTGTGGATCCGGCCCGCAAGCGCGGCGGTGCCTCAGGGGCTGGACAAGTTCACGGTGCCTGGCACGGCGTGCGCGAGCGTGACGCCCACGCCCGCCGTCGCCGACGACAAGACGTTCATGCGCGGAGCGCCGG
Organism: uncultured Solibacteraceae bacterium; assembly: GCA_964419785.1. Taxonomy (GTDB): domain Bacteria; phylum Acidobacteriota; class Vicinamibacteria; order Vicinamibacterales; family SCN-69-37; genus DATEGZ01. The sequence continues at coordinate 23,044 of CAYQRM010000268.1, forward strand.
AACGCTCGCGATTGGTCGAGCCGGGGATGACGGGCCGAAAGCTCGTGCTGACTGGTGTCGTGAAGGGCGTCGTGTGCGGGCCGATCAAGGGCGCGCGTATCGACTTCTGGCAGGCAGATTCCAACGGCACTTACGATCCGACGGGCATGAAGCTCCGAGGGTTTCAACTCAGCGGCGACAACGGACAGTATCGGCTCGAGACGATCGTTCCCGGCGCCTACGCCGATCGCGCTCCGCATCTGAACGCGCGAATTCAGGCGACGGGCAAGCCCACGCTGACGACCGCGCTCTTTCTGGCGGACAATCCGCTCAATCTCCGCGATTCGGCTTACCATCCCGAGCTCGTCGTCAACGTCACTTCATCGCCGGATGGCCTGACAGGCACGTTCGATTTCGTGCTCAACGTCTGATGGCCTCACGCACCCGGGTCGTTCTCAGCGACCTCGACGACACGCTCTTCGATCACGCTCACGCGACGCGCACGGCGCAACGGGTCGTTGCTGCGGCGACGCCGGCGCTGGCCTCGTGGCGGCTCGAGGAGCTCGAGCGGCGCCACCGTCAAGTGCTCGACGAGCTGCACCTCGAGGTTCTCGCCGGCCGGCTGACGGTCGACGACGCGCGGATCGAACGATTCCGGCGGCTGATCGAAGAGGGCGGCGCGCGCGCGACAACCGATCTCACGCGACAAATCGCGCGTGACTACCGGCAGGCGTACGAGGTCGCGTGGCAGGTCGTGCCGGGCGCGATCGATCTCTTGGCGCACCTTCGCCGCGCCGGCGTGCTCATCGTCATCGTGACCAACAACATCGTCCTCGAGCAGCGCCAGAAGCTGGCACGCGTCGGACTCGATCAGTACATCGACGTGCTCGTGACGTCGGAAGAGGTCGGCATCACCAAGCCCTCGCCTGGAATTTTCACCGAAGCGCTCGCCCGAGTGGGCGCGCGTGCGGACGAGGCCGTGATGGTGGGCGACGCGTGGTCGACCGACATCGAGGGCGCGAGGGCCGTCGGTGTTCGTGCGGTCTGGCTGAATCGGTTTGCCGAAGCGGCTCGCGATCCTTCGGTCGCGATGCTGCGATCGCTCGAGCCAGTCGAGAAGGCGGTGCGGGTGATTCTCGGTCGCTAGCCAGCGCGTCGCGTTACGGGCTGGCGTGGGAGCGCGTGTGAAATCCCGCGTCTTCGAGCGCGTGGCGAAGCTCGTCGAAGACGCGACGGATGTCCGCCGGATCGCCGGCCGACGCGATCAGCCGATCGACGGCGTACACGCGAAATCGAATCGCTTCCATGTGAAACGCGGCCACGGCGCGCTTGAGCGCCTCGGCTTCGTCGACCAGCTGCGTGCGCGCCGGTGAGGCGGGCAACGCCGTGACGAGTGGAAGGAACGTGTCGAGCTTGGCCAGCGCCGGGGCGGTGCGTTCGGACATGCGGCTTCTTACGATACCAGCCTTCGATGCAGCGCCGGAAGCACGGTCAGAAGCACCCCGGTGATGACGAGCGCGCTGGCGATCAGTAGCCGGACAGTGAACGTTTCATCGAGAAAGACGATCGCGGCGATTGCCGTCAGGAGCGGTGTGCCCGTCTGGACGATGGCGGCGCGCCAGGCGGCGACGGCCGGCAGGACCGCGTACCAAATCGTGTACGCGACACCAGAGGCGAGGGATCCGGAGACGACCGCGAGCAGCACGCCCGGCGTTGTGACGTGGCGCGACGGCAGCGACACGGCGGCAAACACGGCAATCGGGATGAGGGCGCGAATGAAGTTGCCGGCGGTCTCGGCCAACGGGTCGCGCGCACGCTGGCCGGCCAGCGAGTAGACGCCCCAACACGCGCCGCCGATCGCCATCATTGCCGTGCCGAGTGGATCGGGCGCGGTCACGCCCGGGACCGCGAAGACGAGCAGTCCGGCGATCGCGAGCGCGACGCCGATCCAGTCGATCGCGCCGAGCCGCTCGCCCCGCACCAATCCCACACTCATCATCGTCGTCTGCACGGCGCCAAAGAGCACGAGCGCGCCGACGCTCGCATTGATCCGGTTGTAGGCCAGCGTGAAGAAGATCGCATAGCCCGCGAGCGCTGCGGCCGATGACCACGAGCCACGCTCGGTCGCGGGACGCCCGCGGAGCGCGACGAGGACGACGATTGTGACGGCGCCGGCGAGCACTCGGACGAGCGTAAACGTCGCGGGATCGAGCTCGTGGGTGGCAAGGGCAGCGCGGGTGAGCAGGGAATTCGAGGCGAAGCCGACGAGGGCCGCAGAAGTCAACGCGAGGGTCCGCACGCGCGAAACATAGTACAGCGCCTGAGGCCACACGCCGGAGCGATCTACAATCGACGTCGCTCATGCCATCGACGACGCCGTCGAATCAAATGCTGGCGTTCATCGCCGACGAGCTCGACAGCGCGGCGCTCTACGACACGCTCGCGGCCATTGAGCGCGACAAGAGACTCGCCGAGGTCTATCGCCGGCTCGCCGCGACCGAACGTGGGCATGCGGATCACTGGATCGCCGCCCTCAAGACGCGCGGCGTGACGGTGCCACCCCATCGGCCGGGCTGGCGCGCGCGCGTGCTGCAATGGCTCGCGCGCAGGTTCGGCGCCGCGACCGTGATCTCAGTCATCGCCAATCAGGAAGTCGCCGACGCCCAGCGGTACGCGACGACGGCGGATCGCGCACCTGGCATGGACGCCGACGAGCGCGGCCACGCCCGCGCGCTTCGACTGATTGTCGGGGACGCGGGCGCTGAGGGCCCGTTCATCGCGCGCCTCGAGGGACGACACCGCACGACTGCCGGCAACGCGCTTCGAGCCGCCGTCCTTGGCGCCAACGACGGATTGGTCTCGAATCTCAGTCTCGTGATGGGCGTCGCGGGCGCGAGTCTCGCGAGCCGCGAGATCGTCATCACCGGTCTGGCGGGCCTGCTCGCCGGCGCAGGATCGATGGCGCTGGGCGAGTGGCTGTCGGTCACGAGCTCGCGCGAGCTCTACGAGAAGCAGATTGGCGTCGAGCGGCAGGAAATCGAGACGAGTCCCGCTGAGGAAGCCGAAGAGCTCGCGCTCATCTACGAAGCGAAGGGCCTGCCGGCCGATCAGGCGCGCGCGGTCGCCACACGGCTGATGCAGACCGAGGCTTCGGCGCTCGACACACTGGCGCGTGAAGAGCTCGGCATCGACCCCGACGAGCTCGGCGGCTCGGCGTGGCAGGCCGCGACGACCTCGTTCGTGCTGTTCGCGGTCGGTGCCGTTCTTCCCGTCGCCGCGTTCTTCTTCACGACGGGCGACCGCGCGATCCTCACCAGCCTTGCGACGAGCGCCGCCGGCCTCTTCTTCATCGGCGCCGCGATCACCGTGCTCACCGGCCGCAGCTTGTGGTTCTCCGGTACGCGTCAGGTGCTGGTCGGCCTCGGCGCTGCGGCGCTGACGTTTGCGATAGGACGCCTCATCGGCATTTCGCTGTCCTGATTTAGTGTCCCCCCTGCATGCGCTCGAGTCGTCGCGTCGCGAGCCGCGCGAGGATGGAGCACACGAGGACGAGCGACACGAGAACGAGCGCGCCAGCCCAGGCCTGTCGATGAAGATCGTCGTATGGCGCCGTCGCGTAGGTGTAGACCTGGACGGTGAGCGTCGCGATCGGCTGCACGAGGCTTGTCGACCAGTAGTGATTGTTGAGTGCGGTGAAGAGGAGTGGCGCCGTCTCTCCAGCGATGCGCGCCAGCGCAAGCATCACGCCGGTGAGGATGCCCGGCAGCGCTGACGGCAGGACGACCGTGAACGTCGCGCGGCCGCGCGTGGCGCCGAGGGCCAGGGCGCCTTCGCGCAACGACGTCGGGACCAGCAGCAAGAGCTCTTCCGTCGTGCGCATGACGATCGGAATCATCATCACGCCCAGTGCGACGCCGCCGGCGAGGGCCGTGAACTGCTTCATCGGCAGCACCACCAGCGCGTAGACGAAGAGCCCGACGACGATCGACGGCACGCCGTTCAGCGTGTCGGCGGCAAAACGCACCAGCGATGCAAATCGCGACCGGCTGTTCTCGGCGACGTAGATGCCTGAAAGAATGCCCACCGGCACGGCGAAGAGGCCGCCAAGCCCGGTCACGATGAGCGTGCCCAGGATCGCGTTGGCCATGCCGCCGCCAACCTCGCCGTGGGGCTTTGGCGTCTGCGTGAAGAAATCGAGGTCAAGTGCTCCGAGTCCGCGCGTGACGACGAAGAACAGGATGAACGCCAGCGGCAACAGCGCGATGACGACCGACAGGAAACAGACCGTCATCATCACGACGGACAAGACGCGGCGCCACCGATCGCGGAACTTCATGCCGTTTTCTCCTCCGGCACGAGCGGCGCGACGATGACGGGCTCGGCGCGGCGGCGCGTCATGCTCCAGATGAGCAGCCGCGACAGCGCGTTGACGCCGAGCGTGACCACGAACAGCACGAGTCCGATCTCGACCAGCGCGCTGATGTGAAGCGTCGACGTCGCTTCAGGGAACTCGTTGGCCATGACGGCGGCCATCGTGTACTGCGGCGCCATGAGCGACAGCGACACCTGCGGCGTGTTGCCAATCACCATCGTGACGGCCATCGTCTCGCCAAGCGCGCGGCCGAGGCCCAGCATGATCGCGCCGACGATCCCCACGCGCGTGTAGTAGAGCGCGATCTTGGTCGCCTCCCACTGCGTGGCGCCCAGCGCATACGCGCCTTCCCGCTGCGCGGCCGGCACGGCCTTGAGCACCTCGCGCGCGACCGCCGAAGAAAACGGCACGACCATGATTGCCAGCACGACCGCCGCCGAGAACATGCCGACGCCGAGCGGCGGCCCGTGGAAGAACGGCGTGGCTCGCAGCCACTCCGGGAGCGCGCTCTCGAACGTGCGAATTGCCGGCACGAGGACGAAGATGCCCCACAGGCCGTAGACGATCGACGGAATCGCGGCGAGCAGCTCCGTCAGAAAAACGAGCGGCTGGCGCAGCCGATGAGGACACAGCTCAGAGAGAAAGATCGCGATGCCGAGCGCCAGCGGCGCCGCCATCAACAAGGCGAGGAACGAGGAATAGAGCGTGCCCCAGATGAACGGCCGCGCGCCGAACAGACCGGACACCGGGTCCCACTGGTCGGTCGACCAGAACGCGAGGCCGAACTTTTCAATCGACGGCAGCGAACGCTGCCAGAGGACGACGGCAATGGCCGCCGCGATCAAGACGACGACCAGCGCGAAGAGACCCGTGCCCTTTTGAAAGAGCCAGTCTCCCGCGCCGGTCTTCGAACGCGCCATTGAGCCGTTACTGTAGTTTGATCTTGGCCAGCTGGGCCAACTCGAGTTTCACGACGTTGGCCGGCAGCGGGGCGTACCCCAGGCCCGCGCAGAGCTTCTGGCCGTCGCCAAGCATCCACTTCACGAACTCGTTCATCGTCTTGGCGGTCGTCTTGTCCTTGGGGTTCTCGTAGAGCAGGAGCCACGTGAAGGACGAGATTGGGTACGAATCCGCTCCGGGAGCGTTGGTGATCGACACCCGGAAGTCCGCGGGCATGTTGGCCGCCGCGCCCGCCGCGGCCGCGGTCACCGACTGCAGCGATGCCTCGACGAACTTGCCCGCGGCGTTCTGCACCGAGCCGAACGAGATGTTGTTCTGCAGCGCGTAGATCAACTCGACGTAGCCGATGGCCCCCGGCGTCTGCTTGACGAGCGCCGCGACGCCGTCGTTCTTCTGTCCGCCAAGTCCCGTCGGCCAGCTGACCGACGTGTTCGCGCCGACTTTCGTTTTCCACTCGGGCGAGACCTTCGACATGAAGTCGGTCCAGATGAACGTCGTGCCGCTGCCGTCACCGCGGTGCACGACCGCGATGTCGGTCGCCGGCAGGTTGACGCCGGCATTGGTTGCCGCGATCGCCTTGTCGTTCCACTTGGTGATCTTGCCCAGGTAGATGTCGGCGAGCGTGGCGCCCGTAAACTTGAGCTTCGCGGTGACTCCCGGGATGTTGTAGACGGGCACGACACCACCGAGGACGGTCGGGAAGTGGAAGATCGGCCCGGGCAGCTTCGCCATGTCCTCGTCCTTCATGGGCATGTCGCTCGCGCCGAAGAAGACCGTCTGCTGCGTGATGTCCGCGATGCCGCCGCCCGATCCCTTGGGCTGGTAGTTGATCTGCACGTCGGAATGCAGCTTGTTGTACTCGCTGAACCACTTCTCGTAAATCGGATCCGGGAACGTTGCGCCGGAGCCGGTGATCCGCGCCTGCCCGATGAGCGGGGCGGTTGCGGCGAGCGCGCCGACGATGGCCAAGGCAATGGCGTTTCGCATGTTCGTCTCCTGTCTTGGAAGAGTGGCTGTTACGGCAGGATGTAGCGGACGTTGACGTAGAGCATATGCAGCTTCGCGTCGGTCGGCGTGTTGACTGGGACGGAGAAGGGCGTTCGCTGCAGGTACGAATACTGCACCATGAGTTGCATGCCGCCGATCTTCGGATCGCGGAAGAACGTCTGGACGAGGCCGACGGTCGTCTCGTGAATTGTGTGGTTGGCCGCCTGCGAGCCATCGACGCCGTAGCCGATTTGCGTCTTGCCGTCGGCGTCGAGCGTGACGTTCTGATCGATCTTGTCCGTGCTGTAGTACCCGTACACCAGCGTCTTCTTCGCCGTCGCTTCGACGCCGTAGATCCCGGCGAACGCCTTCACGAGCGACATGCTGAAGTCCGGATTGACGATGAAGTCGGGCGTGTTGGTGTTGGCGATGATGCGGCCGCCGCCGTTCGACCAGTAGTTGAGCGCGACGACTCTGACGTTCTTGATCGCCTCGAGGACCACATTGACCGATCCGCTGAAACCCGTCGCCGTGAACGACGTGTCGTTGGCGGGGTTGTACGTCTTGAAGCCGCGAATGACGAACGCCGCATCGATGTGCTGATGCGTGCCTTTGCCGGTCTTCGGATCGAATGCGACCTTGCCGACGATGTCGGGATACGAGTTGGGCGTCGGGCTCGCGGAACCGACGGCGCTGCCGCCCGCGCCGGTGTTCACTTCACCGGCCGGAAAGGCTTTCGGCAAGACGACGGCGCTGCCGACGTACTGTTCTGGATTCTCGAGCGCGAGACCGGCCGTCACCGTGTCGCTCGCGTGCGCGATGAATCGGAAGCCCGGCGTGCGCTCCCAGGGGAGGCCCATCTGGTAGTTCGTGTCCACGTCCTGGCTGTAGAAGATGTCCCCGGGCATCGGTGACAAGCCCTGGCGGCCGGGCGTCAGCAAGCTCCACGACTGACCGGCCAGGAACTCGAACTTCCCCGTTTGGAATTGCACCCAGTAGAGGCGCAGGCGAAGGCCGTCGGAGTTGCTCGTGATGTTGAGGTTCTGCGCCGTGTTGCCGAGAAAGTCTGTCTCGAGATAGCCCTTGAGGCTCGCGTCGCCAACCTTGCTCGTCACCTGCAGCGTCAAGCGCGAGTTCTGCGCGGAGAACCGCGTTTCCGACATGTTGCCGGTCGGGTTCAGCGCGCCGGTCGCCGTCGTCGTGAACGGGAAGTTGGAGAAGTTGGTGCCCAAACCGTTTCCCGTGTTCGTCGAGCGGTTAACGGCGGTCATATCCATGAAGCCGCCAATCGTGAAGTCGGCGTCGCCGATGTGAAGCGTGAGTGGCGAGGTCGGCGTGGCTTGCGCGGCCGCGGCGCTCGCGGCGGCATTCGCCGAGGCTGTGAGGTTCGCCGCGGGCTTCGGCGGATCGGCGGGAGCCTGCTGCGCCTGCGCGCGTAAGGGTGTTCCGACAGCAACAACGACCAATAACAGGCACAGCAATCGACCAAAGCGACGTGACAAGGGCAGCCTCCTTCTCCGGGCGCAAGCCCGCGAGCGTGAGGCCAACCGTACCTGTCCTCTGTAACAGGCAGGAATCTGTGCTGTTACGGGACTGTTAATTCGCCAATGGCGGCCCTAAAGCCGTACGGCGCACTGTCCGAGGTTGGCCGGCCGCTGCACCCAAGCCCTGTTTTCGTGCATACTTAACGGGCGCGGTCCTGCTGGGAGGACCGCTTCATCCCCAGGTTTGAGGAGGCGTTTCAAATGAAACTTCAGAGCAAGTGGTTGGTGGCGGCATTTGCAATCCTGGCCTTCGTGGCCGTGAGCACGGTCAATGCCGCGCCGGCGACCTGGACGGGCAAGGTGTCGGACGCGATGTGCGGTGCGTCGCACGGCGCGAACGGCGGCACGCAGCAGAAGGATCACGACTGCGCCGTGAAATGCGTCAAGGGTGGAAGCACGTACGTCTTCGTCAATAACGCTGATAAGAAGACCTACAAGATCGCCAACCAGAACTTCGCCGATCTCGAGAAGCACGCGGGTCACACCGTCGTCGTGACGGGCGACCTGAAGGACGGCGCGATCACGGTGACCAAGATCGCCATGCCGGCAGCGAAGTAGTTTCGTACCTGCAGCAGGCGAGTGGGCTGGTCTGCCCACTCTCCTGCTCAGTTCGTCTGTTTCGGTTTCCTCCCCGACTTCTCGGCCCCGCAACCTCCCGACTTCCCGACTTCCCGACTTCTCGACTTTCAGTGAAGTGTTGGTGGATGTCGCCGATGCGTCGCCTGCTCGTAGGCGTACGCAATCCGAATCAGCGTCGCTTCGTCCCACGCGCGGCCAAAGATCGTCATGCCGGCCGGCAGCGTGTTGTCGCGCGTGAATCCCATCGGCACGTTCATGGCGGGGAAGCCCGACGTCGGGGAGAATACCTGGCTGTTGTCGCCGGCTTGCGTCGTCGCTGATTCGATTGGGCGCGGCGGAAAGCTCCATGTCGGGTAGACGTAGACGGTGAGCTTCGCGCCGTCCATCGCTTTGGTGACCGCTTCGCCGAAGGCCTGACGGTACGCCGCGTTCGCTTTGCACGCGTCGCTGTCGGGGCCCTGCGGCGTGCCATTGGCGGCCTGACGCGCGCGCTGCGCGACCGACGGAGGAAAGGACGCGAACGCGGGCGACGCAAGAATCTCCGCGAGGCTGTGCACCGGCGCATTCTTTCCGCGCGTGGCGAGGTACTCGTCGAGGTCGTACTTGAAGCCGCGGCAGCCGTTGCCACGATCGCCTGTCGGCAGATCGACTTTCACGTCGTCGACGATCGTCGCGCCAGCAGCCTTCATGTCCGCGAGCGCCTGCGCGAACACTTTCGCGACCTCGTCGTCGATGACCGGCGGCGGATTAGGGTTGGGCGGGGCGTTGGGATTTGGCTGGCGCTCCCACGCCTGATGGAGCACGCCGATGCGCGCGCCCTTCAGGCCGTCTTTCTTCAGCGCGTCGGCGTACTTTGGAATCATGCGGCCGTGACTGCGCGCGGTCATCGGGTCCTCGGGATCTTCGCCGACGATGACTTGAAACACCGCCGTGGCGTCCTCGACGGTCCTCGCCATCGGGCCGCCAATGTCTGCCAGATATGACAGCGGGGCAATGCCGGCGCGGCTCGTCAACCCCATCGTCGAGCGAATGCCGACGAGCGCGTTGTGCGATGACGGCCCGCGGATCGAGTTGCCGGTGTCCGAGCCGAGTCCGACGAGACCGAAGTTGGACGCGATGGCCGCGGCCGTGCCGCCGCTCGAGCCGGCCGGCACTTTCGTCAGATCGTACGGGTTGCGCGTCGTACCGAGCAGCGAGTTGACCGTCTCGTTCGGGCTGAACGCGAACTCCGCCATGTTCGACTTGGCGAGCACGATGGCGCCGGCGGCCTTCATCCGCTTGACGAGAAAGGCGTCTTTGTCGGAGACGAAGCCCTTCAGCGCGAGCGATCCGTCGGCGCTCTGCAAGCCGATCGTCTCGTAGTTGTCCTTGACGATCGTCGGGACGCAATGAAGTGGTCCGGTCAGCCCGTGCGCGGCGAATTGCTTGTCGAGCTCGTCGGCTTCTTTCAGGGCGTCCGGATTCGTCAGAACGATCGAGTTGATCGGCGGCGAGTTCTTGTCGTACTTCGCGATGCGCTGCAGATATGCGTCGACGAGCTGATGACACGTCAACTGATGCGCCTTCATCGCCGCGTGGACTCTCGCGATGGTGGTCTCTTCGATCTGAAACGGCGCCGGCTGCGCCCTGAGGAAGGCCGTTGCGACAAATGCCGCGCCGACGACGGCAGCGACGGTCTTGAAGTCGTTATTTCGCCCAAGCATACGCATCAACACGAGGATCAGCTCCAGCTCTTAGAAACCCGGTCTTCCAGTCGATCATGACCGCCGCGTTGGATCCGAGCGACCACGGCGCAGCGACGGACAGTTTGTGACCTTTTGCGCGCAGCGCCTGTTGCACGTCCGCGGCCACGCGTGATTCGATGGACAAATCGCCCGGGCGCATCGTGTGCGGGAACGGCGACGCGGGAAAAGCGCGGCTCGACCAGCGCGGCGCTTCGATCGCTTCCTGCACGTTCATCCCGAAGTCGATCACATTCACGAGCGTCTGCATCGTTCGGATGATCTGATCGTCGGCGCCGGGGCTGCCGATGATCATCAGCGGCTGCCCGTCCTTCATCACGAGCGTGCTTTGCAGCGTCGAGCGCGGACGCTTGCCGGGGGCGAGCGCGTTGGCCTCGCCCGGCACGAGCGAGTAGTAATCGCCGCGGCACGTGAAGATGATGCCGAGTCCCTCGATGACTTGTGCGGTGCCCCACGCGCTGTGGTTGCTCGGCTCGAAGCTCACCATGTTGCGATCGCGGTCGACGACGGCGATGTAGCTGGTGTCGCCGTAGTGGCTGGCGTCGCCTTCGACGGTGACGTGCCACGGCCAGTCGGCGACGCCTGGCTCGGGCGCGCGCATGAACTTCGTCGGGTCGCCCGGGCGAATCGTTGGATCGGCAAACGCCTTCGCCGGATCGATCAGCTTGCGCCGTTCGGCCGCGTAGCTCTTCGACAGCAGACCTTCCCACGGAATCGTGATGAAGTTCGCATCGCCGAAATACTTCTCGCGGTCGGCCATCGCGAGCTTCACAGCCTCGGCGCTCGTGTGGATGTACTCGGCGCTGTTGAGGCCCATCTTCTTCAGGTCGTAGCCTTCGAGGAGGTTGAGCACCATCAGCTCGACGGCGCCCTGGCTCGCCGAGGCGTTCTTGTAAACGTCGTAGCCGCGATAGTTCGTGGACACGGGCGTTTCGACTTCCGCCGTGTACGACGCGAAGTCCTCGTAGCGGAAGAGCGCGCCCTGCCTTTCCGAGAACGCGGCCATCGCGTGCGCGATGTCGCCTTTATAGAAGCGATCGCGCGCGGCCTTCAGCGCCTCGTGTCGTCCCTGCGACCGAGCGCCGTTCTCCGCTTCAACGAGCTTGCGAAGCAGTCGTCCCGCGTCAGGATTTCTGAAGACGTCGCCTTCGTGCCACGTCACGCCGGGCGGTTGATAGAGCGCGACGCTCGTCGGGTACTTCTGCAACTTGCGCGCGTTGGTCATCGAGTTCGCCAGGCCGCGCGTGAGCGGGAAGCCTTCTTCGGCGATCTCGATCGCAGGCGCGAGCACCTCGGCGAACGACTTCGTGCCCCAGCGATCGAGCAGGATGTACCACGCATCGATCACGCCCGGGACGATCGCGGACAAGAGTGAGTCGTCGACTGGTAGGGTGCCGCCGTGATTCGCCTGGTACCACTGGATCGTCGCCAGCCTCGGGGCGGGGCCTTCGGCGTTAATCGAGACGACCTTCTTCGTCTTCGCGTCGTAAACGAGCACCTCGGCGTCGCTGCCGAAGCCGTTCATCGCCGGATCGACGAGCGAGAGGACGGCCTGGCCCGCGACTGCGGCATCAAAGGCGTTGCCGCCCGCGTCGAGCAGACGAACTGCGGCCGCGGTCGACTGCGGTTTCATCGACGCGACCGCGTACTGGCGGCCGGAGATGACCGGACGCGTGGTCGTCGTCGCGCGTGGGTCGGGAGCGCCGGGATCGACGGAATCTTGCATCGCGAGCACCAGGGGAACACCTGCGGCCATTGCCGTGCAGAACGCAAACAACAGGCGGCGTCGCATGGCGAGTCCGTTCGGGGCGATCCTATCGCGCTTTGTCGAAGGTCTTGAGCAGCGAAGCGTCGAAGGTTACGTCGAGCTTGGCGCCGCCCGCGCCCGAGTCGTCGAAGGTGATCTTGCCCGCGAGCCGCTGCGCCGTATCTGCCGTGGTCACGAGCGCGGCCGGCTGCTGCGTGCCCGAGTACTGCACGAGGCCGTCGTTGACGACGAGCCAGTAGAGGAGCCGAGGGCCGCCGGTGATGTCGAGCTCAATACCTTCGGTGAGGCCGTCGTCGGAGCAGTCGAGCGTCTTGCAGGCTTGGATCTTCGCGGTGAGATCGGTCGAGGAAAGGATGATGCGCTTGACCGTCGTCTTCGGGTCCATGTCATCGGGGCCTTTGACGAAGTGCGCGTACTTCAGCGCGACGGCAAAGTCCTTCGACTTGCCCTTGTAGTTCAGCGTGCCTTTGGCGTCGCTGGCGGCCGAGAGACCTGCGGAAGCGGCGAGGACGAAGAGCAAGGCGGCGCGGCGCATGCGACCTCCGAAAGGATTGGTTGGAGCGCACGGAGTATAGCGGAGTCTGATATGGTTGGGTGTTCGCCTCTCGCGTCCCCATCGTCCAGAGGCCTAGGACGCGGCCCTTTCAAGGCCGAGACTCGGGTTCGAATCCCGATGGGGACGCCACATCTCAAAAATTAAGAAGTCGGAAGGTCGGGAAGTCGAGGAGGTCGAGAAGCGGCGCCTCGATCGATCACTGCTTGATCCTTTCGTAGCGGTTGATCCAGAGAAGTTGCGGCTCGTTGCCGGGGATCACGCGGACGCCACGGAGAGTTCCAACGCGATTTCCCTGGAACAGCGTCGCGGTTAGTTCGACGACGAGCCTTCCGTCAGCCTCGAGGCGCAATATGATCTTCGTTTGTTTCACCATTGACAAACAGTCGAATGTGTCCACCGAGTTCGCGACGATGACGAAACTTGAGCCGTCCCAGCTGCTCTTGGCGAACTGACAGAACGGTTCGGGCCTCTCCGTCCCGTCAAAAGGATAGGTAAATCGATCCCGGACGAGATGGGCCTGCTCTCCGGGGAGCCTCTCCATGACGTCCCGCGTCATAGTCAACCACGTTGGATGTTGCTCAATTGTGAATCGATCGCCGAGACCGGCCATGTCTGGACCGTCCGGGTCTTTGACCAAAGTCCACGCTCCAGAGAAATCAGGGCGCGTCGGCGCCTGCGCCGCAGCCCATGCGGTCAGCAGCAGTAGAAGGGCGCTGCCGGGGACGCAACGCGGCATTCTCATTGAACCTCCGTCCATGATAGCGCCAGGCCAAGTTCAAGCGTTGCCTACAACTCGCGCAGTAAGAGGCCGGACTTCTTGAACGGGTGCGTCAGCCCGCAGCCGAACATCGTGGACTTGCGGCGGCCTAGCGACGCGCGCGAATATCTCCCACGAAATCTCAACCAACCGAATAGGCTGAAGGGGGGAGGGGCACCATGAACGTCATCCTCTGGATCGTGCAGATACTACTCAGCCTGTTCTCGCTGGCGTCGGGCTGGAATCACGGCTTGCGACCCGTCTCCGAGACAGTGCAGTCGTCACCCTGGGCCGCCGACCTTCCGGTAGCGTTGGTGAAGTTCATCGGAATGGCAGAACTCGCGGCGGGCCTCGGGCTCGTCCTGCCCGCCGCGACGAGGATCATGCCGATCCTCACGCCGTGGGCGGCGATCGGACTGGCGCTCATCATGGGTCTGGCGATCCCGTTTCACATTTCGCGGGGCGAGTCTAACGTAATCGCCCTGCACATCGTGGTGGCGAGCCTCGCGCTGGTCGTCGCGTGGGGTCGCTTCAAACGTGCCCCGATTCGCTCGCGCTGAGTGTAGGGCTTAGCGGCGCGCCCTCTCCCTCGCCACTGCGAGAACGGGACTAAGCTTGGTGACGCAATGCGAGCGCTGCTTCCAGTGGCGTTGCTCGTCATCTCGGGTTGCGGCGCAAGCAAGCTGACATTCATTAGCGTGCCGGCTGGGCAGCGACCTGTTGAGGTCTTTCCGCCGTCCGGGTTTTTGGCTGGCGCTGACGGAACCGTTCAGAACGCAGATGTCATCAAGAGCCAGACGTCGACCGTAACCTTCACGCTCATGCGTAAGTCCCCGTGATTACTCCTGCCGTGGTCACTTGTGAGCCCAGAAAGTCGAGACGTCGACAAGTCGAGACGTCGGGAAGTGGCGGTTTGCTTTTCGTCGCTCGCACCGCCGACGCCTCGCCGATCGCGCAGAGCGCGGTCGTAGTCCGCGCGCGGTCTCGAACGGACTGCGTTACGCCCGCGGAAAGAACACGCCGTTGCGTTCCGTGCCGAGCGACGCGAAGTCGCTGAACGAGGTGTCGATCGGATCGGACACGTATTCGATGTCCCCGATCCTGGCCTTCCACGACATCTGCGCGTCGCCGCGGACGAACTCGCCGCCAAAGCGCGCGTCGTCGTCCTTGATATTCAGACGCTGGTTCACGCCCGACCAGCGCACTTCGAATGAGACGGTGGCCGGGATGCCGGGTCCACCACCGAACGAGTTGTCGAAGTTGCCGTAGTCGGCAATCTGGATGTTCTCGGCCTGGTAGATAGCGCGTCCAGCACCAGGATTGACCTCGACGCTGTCGGAGGGCAATCGCAGCGTCCAGAACAAGCCGTCCGGGTACGGGTTGATTCCGGGATTGATGTCGCTGATTTGGGTCCCCAAACTGGGGTCCGTGTAGACGTCGATTCAGACGAACCCGAACGTGCCCTGTCTGGGCCTGCCGTCGACACCGCGGTAGACGCCTTGCATGAAGCGCATGTCGGCGTCGGCAAACGGGAGGTGTTGGACGAGGCCGGTGGAATGATCCGTTCGCGTGACCATGCCGCTGACGTATGTGATTCCGACGACGCCATTGAAGTCGGTAATCGAGGCCGGCTCCGCATTGATGGAATCGACGACGATCGGCGCCCAGACATGAAACGGCGCGAGGAACGGCGATCCCGGCACGGGAATGGGATCGCTGCCGGCGGCGTACGCGACCGCCGGTTTGAAGAACTGGCGACCAAGCATCGCGCCGGCTGCCAGTGCGCCGGCGCTCGTCTGCATGAAGCGCCGACGACTCACCGGCGACACACCGGCAGAGGGAAGAGCAGGATCGGAAGGGTTCGAAAGACGTGCCCGACGATCACGGACGGCCGGGAGAAACCGCGCGCGCGTCATATGCCCCTCGCGTGGGAAAAGGGCCGACAAGAAGGAACGGAAGGGCGGAGCTTACTGCAAGACGCGAGGTGGAGTCCAGGGCCATGGGATCGGCTGTGGGATCGGCCCTTTGGGCGAAAACGTCGAGGGCGGGCCGCCCAGCTTGCGCTGGCGGCCACGCCCTCGAGCGACGAGCGACCTACGGAGAGCTCGCGTCCTTCGACGCGATCTAGTTGAACACGTGCTCGACGTTGCTTCCGTGCAGCAGGAGCTTGTCCAGCGTGCGGACGCCGTCCTTGTCCGTGGTGATCTGCATGACGGTGCTGTCCGAAGGCGCGCTCAATAGTTTGCCCTTGCAGGCAATCTCCAGCGCCTTGGCTGACTTCAGCACCGCGAGCCGCTCAACTGGATCGAGGGTGTTGGCCCACTCCTGATCTTTCCCGGACACCAGACGAGTAAACGTCATCGTCTTTGTATCGCACTCCACCTTGTATTCGCCGGCCTTGAGTACGGTTGTGCCGACGCGAACGTCCGTCGTGAACATGACCACGTCGGTCGCCTTCTTCTCCATCGCGTTGTCGTGCGTCTGCCCGTACGCCGTGCCGGCCATCGCTAAGAGTCCGAGTGTCAAGAATAACGCTCTCTTCATAGGTCCACCCCCATTGACCTCTTGTGAGAGCAACAGCTATGCCATGGAAAGGGCGTCAATGTGCCCAGACTGTGTGCGCGGAGCGCCAAAGAGCCCGCAATTTTCTGGGGGGCCTGCGAATTATTTCGGGTCGAGATCCGGGCGACGCGGCGTAGTTAGGGTGCCGTACAAAGAAAAAGGACGCGGCAAGAGCAAGGCTCCTGCCGCGTCCGATTCTGGTGCGTTAGTGGTTGACTAGATCTTCCGCAGACGACGGGCGACCGCGAGGAGGCCCGTGCCGAAGAGGATCAGCGTTCCAGGCTCCGGCGTGCCAATCGGAAAGTTCTGGAGCGTGAACGAGTCCTCGAGCGAGAACCAAGCCGAGCCACCGTCCGGGATGCCGCCCGGTCCGAACATGACCGTGCCGGACTGGCTGTTTCCGCTGATGTTGATGAACGACACGGCGCCGAGTGCCCCAGCGGAGCCCAGGCCCGTCGAGTTTGCGCTGACGAAGCCGCCGTATCCGGTCGTGTCATGACCCGTGCAGCTTGGCTGAGGGCTGTACAGCCCGGAGCAAGCTCCGTCACCGTCGAATTCGAAGACGGGAATGCCGTTGTTGCCCAGCGCCGGACCCAGATTGAGAGTCAGGATTGGGGCGCCGGAGTTGTTCTGGATACCAATTAGCGTATCTTCGACCAAATCGAACGGCACGTTATCCCCGCCGGTCGCGACCGAGGTCGAAATGGCGCCACCCGGACCGAACGTAATCAAGAACTGACAGCCGTTGGGATTCGACCCGACGCCCGGGCACTGCCCGAACGCTGAGGCCGATGCCTTCGAGGCGGTGCCCACAACTGCAAGTGCGGCAATCGCCAAAGCAATAGACACTTTCTTCATAGGTTTCCTGCCCTCCAAAACGCGCCAGAATCGGCGAAGTCGGCTTAACTTAGGCAAGGGCCATGCCCAATAGTCAATCTCTGGCGGATGTCGTTGATAAGCGACTGATTCTAAATCATTTATGGGCTAGCGCCACGCGACGTCACTGGGACAACTCGAGCCCTGCCTTCCGCCGGCAGCCGGACCTTATTCTGCCCAGGGGAAGTCTTCCGCGGGCGCATTCCTTGGAGCGTAATCACTTGGTCCGCGCCTCATCGGCTTGACGGACATTCCCCCAACCCCGCAAGATCAGGGCCGCTGGGCCTGACTACCCTTGGTCGTCGCCCGGCCATGCCGATGAGAGCCGCCATCGCTTCGTTCGCAATCGCCGCCGTTCTGGCGTCGTCGTCCATCCAACCGCGAGCTGTGCAATCCGCGGCTCCGACGATTCCGTTGTGCGTGGGGCTCACGATCGTGACCGCGGTCGCGCAGCCAACGGGCGA
>CAYQRM010000269.1:0-49657 GCA_964419785.1 uncultured Solibacteraceae bacterium
GTCCGCCGACAAGCCGCAACCCCTAGAGCAAGCGTCGTGCCGAGTGCCTGGGGAGCCCAGGGGGAAAAACCAAGCGTGCGGAGGGTAGCACGATCGTGGCGACTACGAAGGGCCCCAATGGATCAGTAAACGTCCAAGGACCGCGATGGGAGTGCTCATTTCCGGCCACTTTGCCTTGACTCGGCCCGCCGGTCGCGGGATCATCGAAATCCCCCGCTCATCCTGCTTATCCGCACTGGAGGATGAACATGAAACGATTGCCCTGCACCGTTTCAGTCACTGCACTCGTCGTCGGTTCTCTTACGCTCTCGGTCGCCGCCGATCAGAACGGCGCCGGATCAGCCCGGCTGCAGCTTGTCGAGGCCACCGTTGGACAGATGGAAAAGGCGCTGCAGACGAAGCTGCTCACAACCGAGCAGCTCGTCGGCATGTACCTCGATCGGATTGCCGCCTACGACAAGACGGGTCCGGCTGTGAACGCCTTTATCCACCTGAACTCGGACGCGCTGAGCGAGGCGCGACTCGCTGATGCGCTCAGACATCCGGGAATTGCTCGCACGCCGCTTGAAGGCATTCCCGTGATTCTCAAGGACAACATCAACACCTTCGACATGCCGACGACGGCCGGTTCGGTGGCGCTCGCGGGATCCATTCCGCCCGACGATGCCTTCATCACGAAGAAGCTGCGCGCGGCGGGCGCGATCATTCTCGGCAAAGGCACGCTGACCGAGTTCGCCAATTTCATTTCTTCCAGCATGCCGACCGGCTACAGCTCGCTCGGCGGCTTCGGTTTCAATCCGTACGACCCGCGTCCGCTGCCGGGAGGTGACGGGAGGCCGGTCCTGCAGACTGGAGGATCGAGCTCAGGCCCCGCCATTGCGGTCAATGCAAATCTTGCGGCGATCGGCATTGGGACCGAAACGTCGGGATCGATTCTCAGCCCGTCGAGCGCCAATGGGGTTGTCGGCATCAAGCCGACGGTCGGACTGGTGAGCCGCAGCGGCATCATCCCGATCACCGCGGATCAGGACACGGCCGGACCAATCGCTCGAACGGTTGAGGACGCCGCGTTGCTGCTCGGCGTGATCGCCGGCTTCGACGCCGCCGATCCAGCAACGGCCGCGTGCCTGACGCCGGGGAAGTGCCTCAGCGATTACACGCAGTTCCTCGACAAACACGCGCTTCGGGGCGCGCGGATCGCGGTGCCGCCGTTTCCCGGCAACCGCGCGACGATCATGAACGCCGCGATCGCGGTGCTTCGCGCGCAGGGCGCCGACGTCGAAACGATTCCGGCGGTGCCGAGCGGGCTCGGCACGTGTATCAGCTTCCCGCCGCCGGCTGGCTGCTCGACGGTGCTGATGTACGGGATGAAGCGCGATCTCAACGCGTACCTGGCGGCCACACCGGGCGCGCCCAATCACACGCTGACACAGATCATCGCGTTCAACGCGGCGTTCAACCCACCGATGAAGTACGGTCAGGACATCCTCATCGCGACCGACAAACTCGACATCAGCACCGGAAGCGCCGACACCGCGCGCTATCTGTCGGACCGCGCTCAAGATATTGCGAACTCGCGCGGCGCTCTGGACGCGGTGTACAACGGGCCGGACGGCGTGAAGGGCACAGCCGACGACTTCGATGCGATCCTCGCCTCGGCCAACAGCTTCGCGGGGACGCCTGCGAAAGCTGGCTACCCGAGCGTCACCGTGCCGGGAGGATTTCTGCCGCCCGCCGCGCCGATCGTGAATCCATTTCCGTCGGGCGTGACCTTCAGCGGGCCCGCGTTCTCGGAGCCTCGGCTCATCGCCCTTGCCTACGCGTACGAGCAGGCGACGCTCAATCGGATTCCGCCGGCCAGCACGCCGCCGCTCGCGACCGATTCCGTCGGCCGGCCGCGATAGGAGAGAGGTAGATGGACAAACGACCCGGCTGGCCGTTCGCCAGCCGGGTCACTGCACTTTCTGATACGTGCGCGTGATCGCGGGCGTCCACTGGCCCGCCTGCTGCTGCGATGTTTCCATCGTCCAGGAGGCATTCGCGAGCCGGATCCTCTGCCGCGTGCGATCGAGTTGATTGGCGGGGCCGTGGTTCTCGCCCTCGAGTACGAGCGAGCCGTCCGGATTTGGCGTCAACGTGCCCGTGAGATATCCGCCGGTCTCATTCCAGTACCACCAGACGATCTGATGCGCGCGCGCGTCCCACCCGTACACGGTTTCGCCTTGGTACACGGTCTTGCCGTCGGTGGAATCGACGTGATGCGTGCTGCGAAGGAACATCTGATCGTACATCCACTCGAAATGCTGCGTGTCCGTGAGCTGGCCGCCGGGAAGCGGCGCGCGCCACTCGCCGCCGACGAGCGGCGCGAGCACCGCGAGTGCGGTCTTGGGGGATGAGGCAGGGACTTGCGCCGCTGGCGCCGCAATCGTGCCAATCAAGAACGCTGCGAAGACGAACAACCTGGCGCTCGTATTCATGACGAGAGTCTACTCGGCGTCGGGCGGCATCGTCGCGAGACGATAGGTCCCGCCCGCGGGCATCGTCGCGAAGCCTTCGGCCACGAGCGCGCGATTGCCACGTCCGGCCTCCGGTCGGGACAAGCCGGTCACCCGCGCGAGCTCGCCAGGGATCGTCAGGCCCGCGCCTGAGAGAAAACAGCGGGCGATCTCGCGGAGCGCAACATCGCGGTTGACGCGCCGGCGAAGCGCGTCAGCAAATCGACCGACGCCGAGCGTCCAGATGTACGTGAACGGCTCGTACACGACGTCGCCGGGAATGACGATCATCGCAGCCTGGAGCTCGTCGAGCGCGCGCGTGAAGACGGCGCGATCCTTCACGCCGGATTCCGCGCGAAGATCGGCGGTCCCGAGCTCCCACTCGTGGCGAAGCACCGTGAGGATCGCCCGCGCGGGACGGCTGAAGCGTCGCGCTTCGTCAGCGCGTTTGACACCCCAGATCGCCTGGAAGTACGGGAGCATCCGCGGCGCGACGAACATCGTGTTCCCACGCGCGAGCTTGGCGTAGTACACCTTGCCGCGCTTGAGCAGGGCATCCTTGAGCGTCCACGTCAGCGAGGCCTCGTGATCCTTCTGCGCGTGGCGCGGCAGCACGGCATCCCGCCGCCCGCACACGGCGAGGTACAGCGATGGGCCCGGCCGGCGCGCGTCGGTCAGACACGTGGCGAAACCGACGTGCTCGACGAAGCGCTCGGCGTCGATCGGACTCGTGACCTGCCGCGTCGACTCGCGCCACCAATGGGTGTCGCGGTAGTCCTCGATCGCGCCCGGGATCGGCGTCGGCATCCTGCGCGGATCTTACCGGGAGTGCGAAGATGCAGGACGGCTCGGGGCAAATGTGCGTCGACCGCGGCGTGGCTCTTCGGTCACACGTGTGCCCGCGCGTCACAGCTGCACACAGACGATCTTGTTTGGATTCAATAGGTTAGATGTTGGCAGGCTCGTTGCTATGTGTCGCGGCATGACTCGATGGCTCCTGCTGCTCGTCGTCGTGCTGCTTCCATGCTCCGTCGCTCAGGCGCAGGACATCGAACCAGCCGACGGCACCACTATCAGCTCGGCCCAGGTTTCCGGGTTCGACTTGGATCGGCTGAGTCCCGGTCTCAAAGCCGAGATTGGAAAGTTGGCCGGTACGCCGCTGGACCGACAGCGCCTTCGAGAACTGGCGGCGCGCATCGAAGAGGAGCAGCCTCGCTACGTCGCCGCGCTTCGCATCACCAAGGAGCGCGACGACACCGCCCGCGTCGTCTTCGTTGTCGGGCGAATGCGCGACCAGGCCCAGGCCAATGTCAACGCGCGCTACGTCGTGGACGAGGTCGAGATCGAGGGGATCGACGAAGCGCGCCTCGATCAGACGTTGCGCGACGACCTGCACGCGCTGGTTGGCAAGCCGCTGGATTCCGAGCAGGCCGATCGGCTGGTGACGCGCCTGAAGGATGCGCTGCCGGACTACACGGTCGTTCGGAGCATCGTGCGCGGAGGTCAGCCGGGGCAGATCACGCTCGTCTTCCGGCTGAGCCGGCCGGAGTCGGCGCGCTGGCTGCGGTACGAGCCGATCGACTCGAACGCGCTGTTTCACTCAGATCAGGGTTGGGGCGCGAACCTGGCGCTCGGGATCGGCGGCGACGATTTTCGCGTGACGCCGATCATTCCCATCGACAACGGCGACGATCTCATTGAGGAGTACTCGGGCTTCGGCATTCGCGTCGAATCGAGAAAAGTCGGCACCGAGCGGCTCGGCGTGTTCTTCGAATGGCAGACCTACGACCAGGACTGGCGCGACCAGACGCTCGTGGCCATGGCGTCGCGTCTCGATCTGCCCGCGCTCTATCGCAATCGTATGGGCGTCACGCCGCTCCTGAAGTTCGCCTTGACGCCGCAGCTGAGCGTTGGCGGCGGAGTGTCGATCACCGAGCTCGATTCGCTGGTCGAGCCCGGTCCGTCCCGGATGGCGAATGCCGGCGTCGGCTTCGTCAGATTCCAGAATCAATGGCGCACGGAGTCGGGACTGCAGCAGCGAGTAGACGCCTCGTTCACCGCGCGCGCGGGGGCGAGCTCGCTCCAGAGCGACTTGATCTACCAGCGCTACTTCGTACGTGGCGATTACGCCGTGGGGTCGGATCGCCAACAGGTCGTCGTTTCCGCCATGGGTGGAGGAATCGACGGCGACGCGCCGATGTTCGAGCGCTTCGCGATCGGCGACACGCGGACGCTGCGGGGCTGGGACAAGTGGGCGATCGCTCCGGTCGGCGGCAACCGCCTGTTTGCGACCTCGCTCGAATTCCGGTATCGCATGGTCGGCGTGTTCCTCGATTCCGGCTCGGTATGGGACAGCGGAACCGAGAATCACCTTCGTTTCTCAACCGGCGTGAATTTTACGCCGGGGCCCGTGTTCTTCACGCTCGCATTTCCGCTCAACACCAATGAGTTCCACGCGGTCTTTGCGATGGGATTCCGGTTCCCGGTCTTCGGGATTCACGGCCGATGATGGGGACGCGACCGCGCGCGCCAATCGTCGTGTCGCGGGTCGTGCTGTTTCTAATGGCGATCTTCACCGTTGAACTTCTCGCCCAGTCGATTACGGTGCAGCGCGCCGGCGATGCGCTCGCCGTTCGTGCGCCCACGTTCACGTTCATCAAGGGAGAGCCGCTCGTCCGGCTCAAGGACGGGCGGGCCGTGCGGGCGGACCTCGACTTATCGGTGCTGGCTGGTCCCGGCGGCGCCGCGGCCGCAGAGGCGCGGCAAGTGTTCATCGTGAGCTACGATCTCTGGGAAGAACGATTCGCGGTGACGGTCGTCGGCGTGCCGTCGCGATCGACCGCCAACCGAACGGCTGGCGAGGTCGAGGGCTGGTGCCTCGAGCAACTGACCGTGCCGCTTGGCAGTATGGGAGCGCTCGGCCGCGATCGGCCGTTCTGGATTCGCCTGACGTCGCGCGTGCTCGATGGCGACGATGAGTCGGGTCGTGGCGACGCGGACGGATTCACGCTCCGCGGATTGATCGACGCGCTCAGCCGCCGCAAGAAGGACAATGTCTGGACGCATGCGGTCGAAGCCGGGCCGTTCCGCCTCGGATCGTGATCGCCTTGCCACGACGTCGCGCTCATGACCCGACTCCGCACCCGGCTCATCGTCGCCTTCTTGGCCGCGACCGTGCTCCCGCTCGCGGCGACGGTGTGGATCACGACGTCGCTGCTCGATCGAAGCCTTGGCTACGCGACGACGGGCGATCTCGATCGGCTGTCGCGGACGCTCGAAGCCACCGTCCGACAGTCCTATCAACGCGAGCGCGACGCGCTGAAGCAAGACGTCCTCGCTGGACGCGCCGTGCCGGTGACTTACACGCTGGCCGACTCGGCCGGCTGGCCCGAGCCGGTAAGAGCGTTCTGGGACAGCGGAGAAGCCGAGCGGTTCGGCTTGTCGGGCTCGAGCGGCGATCATCTCGAATATCTCCGACGGCGCGACGAGGCGGACCACGCGGCGCGAGGCGTCGAGATCTACGACCGGGATCTGCATGGTCTGCGAATGGATCAGCTGGCGTCGGAGCTTCGCGAAACGCGGCAGATCGTCGAGTCGATCGAGAGCCGCGACCTGCACCGCGGATTCACGCTGACGTTGTTGCTCCTGCTGGCCGCGGCCTGGACCGCCTCGCTCGTGCCGTTGCTCTACATCGCGCATCGCGTGAGCCGGCCGATTCAGGACCTGACGGCGGGACTGACGGATTTCGCGGCGGGCGATTGGTCGAGACGCGTCGACACTGGCGAGCCGCCCGGCCAGATACCACGCGACGAAGTCGGCCGCGCGGTGGACGCGTTCAACCGCATGGCGGATCAGCTCCGCCAGAACCGCGAGCGTCTCGTCCACCTGACACGCATGGAGAGCTGGCAGTCGCTCGCGCGAAAGACGGCGCACGAGCTGAAGAACTCGTTGACGCCGATTCGCTTGACCGTCGAGGAGCTGCAGGCGCGACCGCTGCCGCCCGATCGCGCCTTCATGGATCAAGCCGCGCAGATCGTCGTGAGCGAAATCGAATCGCTCGAGCGCCGCGTGCGGGCGTTTTCCGAGTTTGCGAGCGAACCTCCCGCAACGGCGGAAGTGCTCGACGTGAACTCGGTCGTCAGTGAGCGCTTGTCGCTCTTGCGGCCGGTCCATCCAGAGACGAAGTGGCAGACGCGGCTCGACGACCGCGCGCCCCGAGTGTGGGCGAATCGAGACCTGCTGCGTGGCATTCTCACGAACCTACTGCAGAATGCCGCGGAGGCTGCCGGCGCGGGAGGTGCCGTGCTCGTGATCACCCGCGCGGGTGGCGGGGAGGGCGCCATTGAGGTACACGATTCCGGGTCAGGCCTCAGCGCCGAGGCGGCCTCGACGCTCTTCCAGCCGACGATCACATTCAAGAAGCACGGCATGGGCCTGGGACTCTCGATTGCGAAGAGCCACGCGTTGCTGTCGGGCGGCGACGTCCTGCTCGTTCAGAGCGAGCTCGGCGGCGCGGCGTTCAAAGTCACGCTGCCGGCCGCGAGCGAGGCCGCCCGTCCGGGGCATCAGTCGTGACCGAGGCTCGTCATATCGCCATCGTCGACGACGAGCCGAATATCGGGCGGTCGCTGCGCTTGATCCTCGAAGGCGAGGGCTATCGCGTCACGGTCTGCCAGTCGATCGCGGCGTTCCAGGCGTCGCGCCGCGCGCTGCGCGCCGACCTCTATCTGCTCGACGTCCGATTGCCGGACGGCAACGGCATCGAACTGCTTCGGTCGCTCAGGCAGAGTGACGATGCGACGCCCGTCGTGATGATTTCAGGACACGGGACGATTCAGGACGCCGTCGCCGCGACCCGCAGCGGCGCGTTCGACTTTCTGGAAAAACCGCTGGCGCGCGACCGGGTCCTCCTGGTGATCAAGAACGCGCTGGACCGCCTCGATCTGCAGCGAGAGAACCAGCGCTTTCGCGAACTGGTCGGCGATGGGCCGAAGATGATCGGCCGCAGCCTGGCGTTTCTACAGGCGGTCGAGCAGGCGACGCAGGTGGCGCGGTCGGACGTCACGGTCTTGCTCACCGGAGAGTCCGGGACGGGGAAGGAGCTGCTCGCCGCCCACGTGCATCGCGAGAGCCCGTTTGCGTCGGGGCCGTTCGTGAAAGTGAACTGCGCCGCTATTCCGACGGAGCTGATCGAAAGCGAGCTCTTCGGCCACGAGAAAGGCGCGTTCACGGGCGCCGCGACGCAGCGCCGCGGCAAGTTCGAGCTCGCCGACGGCGGCACGATCTTTCTGGACGAGATTGGGGATCTGCACGAAGCGTCGCAAGCGAAGCTGCTGCGCATCCTGCAGGACGGCGAGCTCACGCGCGTCGGCGGCGAGCAGCCGATCCGCGTCAGCGTGAGAATCCTCTCGGCCACTAATCGCCGGCTCGACGCGTTGGTTGACGCGGGGACGTTCCGGCAGGACCTCTTCTATCGGCTCAGCGTCGTCCCGATTCGCGTGCCGCCGCTCCGTGAGCGCCTGGAAGACCTCAGCGACCTGGTGGCGTATTTTCTTGTGGAGTTCTGCGCGCGCAACAATTTCCGTCCGCGCGTGCTCGATCCAGACGTCGTGCCGACGCTCTCGCGCTACGCGTGGCCAGGCAATGTCCGCGAATTGCGGAATGCCATCGAGCGCATGGCCATTCTGACGCCGGGTGATCGCATCACCGTCGACTCCATTCCGGTGGAGATTCGATCGCCGCGCACGTCGCGTCCGGCCGCCGGTCTCCAGGAGGTTCGCGATTCAGCGGAGCGGGAACGGATTCGACAGGCGCTCGATCAAACAGAATGGAACGTCTCGGGTGCTGCGCGGCTGCTGGGCACCGAGCGTACCAGCCTGCACAAGCGGCTCAAAGCGCTGGGGCTGAGGCGAAAATAGAAGACGGCCCGACTGTCGTGAGCCAATCGGGCCGTCTGCGTGATCTTCCGTCAGTCCTTGCGATAGAAACGCTACTTGCCCGCTATCATGGTTGCCGTGACGTGCAGCGCGACGGAGGTCACCGACGAGATGCCCGCGCCGCTGACCGTCACGAAGTACACGCCATCGTCCGTGAGTGACGCCGGCAGCGTGAAGTCCACGGTTTCCCTTGCCGTCGCGGTGCCCACGCCCGTGCTGCTCCAGTTCGTCGTGCGCGCGTAGAAGACGTGGCCGCTCTTGTCGGTGAGGCTGACGATCGGGTAGTTCGAATCGCTCTCCGAGTCGTCACCGTAGGCAGATCCGGCACTCTGACCGTTGAGTTGTTGGCCCGACAGTGTGAAGACTCCCACGCCGTCGTATTTGATGCCTTCAATCCGCGGACGAAGCAGGTTGGGCGCCGCTCCGGGCGGGTTGTAGAGATACACCGTGCCGTCAACGCTGTCGGTCATGAGCACCTGACCGGTCGGCAGGACCAGGAACCGCAAGACGTACGCCGGAAACGTCGGGTCGTCGAGGTGCGGCGTCGGGCTTGGCACCGACGAGAGCGTGTTCGTCGTTGGATCGAGGTCGAACAGCTGCGCCGGACCATGAAAAGTACCCAGTGTCGGGCCGGCGTCCGCCGCGAAGATCACGTGACCGTTCGGCAACACGGCTCCAGGCGCATCGTCCGCGCCAAAGAGGGCGGGATTGCCGTTCAGCGTGCCCATGACGTCCGGGCCGGCGGACCAGGTGTTGATCGACGGATCGTAGAACGCCGTGTGGCCGGTGGCGCCGACGATGAATACGCGGCCGTCGTGCAGGCGAAGCGGGGGGCCGAGCTCGGAGCCGACGGAGCTGGCGCTCAGCTGTGGGATGAAGCCGTTCGCCGTACCGTCGCTGGGGCTGATGCTCAGCCACAGGTCCATCGTGGGGTCGAACTTTTCGGCGTAGCTGCCGGGGCCGGGAGGCACCGTCGACTTGCTCTTGAAGAGGTCGTAGTTCAGGACGCTGCCATCCGCCAGCTTCGCCCACCCTTCCTCGTCGCTGCGGTCGTTGTAGACCTTGTTGATTGGCAGAGACCACGTGTTCGTCGCGATGTCATATAAGTAGGTCCGCTGGCTGCTGATCGAACCCGCAAGGATCCGGTCGCCGTCCAGCAGCATGCTCGGATCGTCGCCGAACCGAGTTTCGGGGTGATGGGCGATCGGCGACCACGTGTTCGTCAGCGGATCGTAGACCTCGCCTGTGTTGGAGAAATGCGCGACGTATGGGGTGCCCGTGTACTCGCCGCCCAGCAGCCAGAGTCTCCCATCGCGCAGGATGTGCGACGCAAAGTACAAGCGAGGGATGCTCATCGATGCCAGCTGCGTCCACGTGCCATTGACGTAGCTGCCGAATGCGTCGGGGGCGAGACGATACCAATTGTCGCCGGGGTCCCAGCCCTGCGCGATGACGCTGCCGTCGGTGAGTTGCAACATCACACCGGTGGCAGTCGGCGCGCTATTGGTAAGGGTGGTCCAGGTGCCAAGGGCGGGCGGTGGTGGCGCGCCGTTGGCCAAGAGCGCACCGGACGCAAGCGCCAGCGCCAGACACAGGGCCGCGAAGGGGACTCTGAACTCGCGTATCTGCATATAGGCCTCCTCTGCGATGGGACAGGACACACATCGCGACCCGTCGCTTTGGCGGCCGAGAGTGCGCGCCTCAGTGCAGCGGCGTGGCTGGGGAGGTCATTGGGACATCAGCTGAGCAGCCGCTGAGTCCGATTGGTCGTGATTGCGGCGCGTACTCTACCACTGCGCTTACGACGTTTCGACAACAGAATCGCCCGCTGCGCCCTTGATGCACGCTGGGGATCACGAAAGTCTTATGAGTACGAATCGATCTTTGTGGACAACAAACGGCCCGGTGAGTCCACCCACCGGGCCGTCATCGTCGTACTGTCTTCTTTCTTAACTTCGAACTTCTAACTTTGAACTTCTAACTTGACGCGCGTCAGTTACGTCCCGCCCACGCCCGACGCCGGAGCGTCCCGCGCGGAGAACGGTCCTCGGCGATCACGCGCGAAGCTCAGTACCTCCGCGCATACGGCCCGCGCCGCGGCCGGCCAGCCGGCCGGTGGCCCACGCCCAGGCGAAGTTGTGTCCGCCGATCGGACCGAACGCGTCGAGCACCTCGCCGCAGAAGTACAGCCCCCCGTGGCGGATGCTCTCGAGGGTTCGCGGATCGACCTCGTCGAGCGCCACGCCTCCGCCGGTGACTTCGGCCTTGCGATAGCCCTCGTCGCCCGTCACCGGCAGGTCGAAGTTGACGAGGCGATCCACGACCGCGGTCCGCTCGTCGCGGCGCAACTCGGCCGTCGTACGCGACGGTGGAAGGCCCGCGTCGCGCACCAGCTGTTCCGCCAGCCGCTCAGGCAGCGCGCGCGCCAGGACGTTCACGACGCGTCCCGGCGACGCGATCAGCTCGCGCCGCCACGCGGCTTCATCGCGGTCGGTCCACTGGATGCGGACGCGAGCGGGTGTGCCGGACGCGCCGGCACGCGAGACGACATGCGACACGTCGAGCACGGACGGCCCGGTGTAGCCGCGGTGCGTGAAGAGAAAGCCGCCGCGCGCCTCGGCGCGCAGGGCGGCGTCGGGGGCCTCGGCCCGGATGCGCACGTCGAGCGACACGCCCGCCAGTGCGGCGTGCGGCGCGCCGGCGGCGACCAGAGGAGTGAGCGCGGGGTACGTGCGGTGTACCACGTGGCCGAGCACTGTCGCGATTTCCAGTCCGGTGCCGGTGCTGCCCGTCATGGGGACGGACAGGCCGCCCGTCGCGATGATGACTGCGTCGGCGTCGACGGCGCGTCGGGATGTCGCGATCCGCCAGCGCTCCGCAGACTTCTCGATCTCGAGGACTGCGGTGTCGAACTCGAACGACACCCCAACCCGGCGCGCGAGCGCCACGAGGCCGTCGCGGACGTCGCGCGCGCGGTTCGACGCGGGAAACCATTTCCGGGTCTCGGCCTCGAACGCGAGCGGCACACCGACGTCGCGCTCGAAGAACTCGAGCTGTGCGCGCAGCGGCCACGATCGCAACAGCCGCTGCACGATCCGCGGTGATGACTCGCTCACGAACCGGGCGGGCTCGAGCGCGGCCGGCAACACGTTGCAGCGACCGCCGCCGCTGATCAGGATCTTGCGGCCCCCGTCGGCCGTGCGCTCGAGGATGATGACGGGCTGCCCACCCGCGCGGGCGAAGATGCCCGCGGCGAGCCCGGCGGCGCCTGCGCCGACGACCGCAATCATCGGATCATCGCGCGGCGCGCTTGACGTCGACTTTCCGGCCGCGGAGGTTTGTGCGGCGCAGCGCCGTGATTACGCGATCGGCGAGCGCCTCCGGCACTTCCACCAGCGTATGGTTTCGACCGACGCGGATGCCGCCAACCTGGCGGTTGGTCATCTTGGCTTCGCCGGTGATGGCCCCAACGATATCGCCCGGCCGGATCCCCGCCTCGCGCCCGGCGCCGATGTACAAGACGGTCATTGGCCCGCTGACGTCACCTTCGACGGCTTCCGGCACGTCCACGTCGGCCGCAAGCGTACTGGCCGCCTCAGCCTCTTCGTGCATCATGGCGACCGCCGCAGCGGCTATGTCCATCAGCTCGAAATCATGTGCAAGCGACTCCACGACGGCGCGCATGTCGCCGAGGCCGCCGGCGACGAGGCGTTCTTTCAACGCGGCGCGCGTGATGTCCAGGCGCCGCGCGCGCAACGCCGCCGCGGTCGGCAGCGCCACGAGCTCGATCGGCTGCTTGGTCAGCGCCTCGATCACGCGCAGCACGCGGCGCTCGCGCGGATCGACCAGCGTGATCGCGACACCCTCGCGGCCGACGCGCCCGGTGCGGCCGATGCGGTGCACGTACACTTCAGGCGACGTCGGGATGTCGTAGTTGATCACGTGCGATACGTGATCGATGTCGAGGCCTCGCGCCGCCACGTCGGTCGCCACCAGCACGTCGGCCTTCTCCTGCCGAAAGAGTTGCATCACGCGGTCGCGCTGTTTCTGCTCCATGCCGCCGTGGAGCGCCTGCGCGCCGTAGCCATGCGATTTGAGTGTGTCGGTGAGCTCGTCGACCTCGACCCGCGTGCGGCAGAAGACGATGACTGACGCCGGGTCCTCGAATTCGAGCACGCGGCTGAGGGCGTCGGCCTTCTGGGGCCGCGTGACGACGTACGCGACTTGGCGGACGCGCGGCAGCTTGCCGGCCGCGCGCTTTTCACCCTTGATCGTCACCCGCACCGGCTCCTTCAGATGACGCAGCGCGATCGACGCGATCCGCGGCGCCATCGTCGCGGCAAACAACGCCGTCTGACGACTAGCGGGCGTGGCGTTCAGGAGCGCTTCGAGATCCTCGGCGAATCCCATGTCGAGCATCTCGTCGGCTTCATCGAGGACGAGCACCTCGAGCGCGTCGAGTTGCAGCGTCTGGCGGCGGAGGTGATCGAGCGCGCGGCCAGGAGTGGCGACGACGATGTCGGCGCCGCGGCGCAACGAGCGGACCTGCTGATCCATCGGCGCGCCGCCGTAGACCGGGACGACCACCAGTGACGTCTTCTTCGAGTACTTGTGGATGGCCTCGGCCACCTGCATCGCCAACTCGCGTGTGGGCACGAGCACCATGCCGCGAGGGCGGCCGGATGACGGGCGAGGCGCGTCGGCGAGCCGATGGATCATCGGCAGGGCGAACGCCGCGGTCTTGCCCGTCCCGGTGCCCGCCTGGCCGATCACATCGCGGCCCGTCAGCAGCACCGGCACTGCTTCCCGCTGGATGGGCGTGGGCTCCTCGTACCCGAGGGCCGTCACGGCCTTGACGAGCGCATCACTCAGGCCCAGTGCATCGAACCGAATGGATCGCGCCGAATCCGCGGGGACCGTCACGCGTCGATCTTACGTGAGATGCCGGCGCACGAGCTTTCAGTCAGGCCGGCGCGTTGTCCTGCTCCCAAAACACAAACGGCCCGGCTGGCGCGAGCCAACCGGGCCGTCTGCGTGATCTTCCGAACTTCTAACTTCTGGCTTCGAACTTCTAACTTGATCCGCGAAGTTAGTACATCCCGCCCATGCCTCCCGGTCCGCCCGGCGCTGGAGCTTCCTTCTTTTCCTCAGGAATCTCCGAGACCATGGCTTCCGTGGTGAGCAGGA
This sequence comes from uncultured Solibacteraceae bacterium, assembly GCA_964419785.1. Taxonomy (GTDB): domain Bacteria; phylum Acidobacteriota; class Vicinamibacteria; order Vicinamibacterales; family SCN-69-37; genus DATEGZ01. The sequence goes on from CAYQRM010000269.1 coordinate 13,619, forward strand.
GCGAGGCGATCGACGAGGCGTTCTGCAGGGCCGAGCGCACGACCTTGGTCGGGTCGATGACGCCGGCCTTCACCAGATCCTCGTACTTGTCGGTCGCCGCGTTGTAGCCGAAGCCCGCGTCCTTGTGCTCTTTGACCTTCTCGAGCACGATCGAGCCCTCGACGCCGGCGTTGGTCGCGATCCAGCGCAGGGGCGCTTCGATGGCGCGGCGCACGATCTCCGCGCCGACCTTCTGATCACCCTCGAGCTTCAGACCCTCGATCGCCTTGACGCAGCGGAGCAGGGCCACGCCACCGCCGGGGACGATCCCCTCTTCGACGGCCGCCTTGGTCGCGTGCATCGCGTCTTCGACGCGCGCCTTCTTCTCCTTCATCTCGGTCTCGGTGGCCGCGCCGACCTTGATGACGGCGACGCCGCCCACGAGCTTCGCGAGCCGCTCCTGGAGCTTTTCACGGTCGTAGTCCGAGGTGGTTTCCTCGACCTGCGTCCGGATCTGCTTGACGCGGCCCTCGATCGCCGACTGGCTGCCCGAGCCTTCCACGATCGTGGTGTTGTCCTTGTCGATCGTGATCTTCTTGGCCTTGCCGAGGTCTTCCATCTTGATGTTCTCGAGCTTGATGCCGAGGTCTTCGGTGATGGCCCGGCCGCCGGAGAGAATCGCGATGTCCTCGAGCATGGCCTTGCGGCGATCGCCGAAGCCAGGGGCCTTGACGGCCGCGACCTGCAGCGTGCCACGCAGCTTGTTGACGACGAGCGTGGCGAGCGCTTCACCGTCCACGTCCTCGGCGATGATCACGAGCGGACGTCCGCCGCGCGCGACCTGCTCGAGCAGCGGCAGCAGATCCTTCATCGAGCTGATCTTCTTCTCGTGGATCAGGATCACCGGGTTCTCGAGCACGCACTCCATGCGCTCGGGATCGGTCACGAAGTAGGGCGAGAGGTAGCCGCGGTCGAACTGCATGCCCTCGACGACGTCGAGCGATGTCTCCATCGAGCGCGCTTCCTCGACCGTGATGACGCCGTCCTTGCCGACCTTCTCCATCGCCTCGGCGATGATGTTGCCAATCGTGTCATCGCTGTTGGCCGAGATCGTGCCGACCTGGCCGATCATCTTGCCGCTCACCGGCTTCGACAGGTGCTTGAGCTCGCCGACGATGCCCTCGACGGCCTTCTCGATGCCGCGCTTGAGCTCCATCGGGTTGGCGCCCGCGGTGACCATCTTCAGGCCCTCGCGGTAAATCGCCTGCGCGAGCACGGTCGCCGTCGTCGTGCCGTCGCCGGCCGTGTCCGAGGTCTTGCTCGCGACCTCGCGCACCATCTGGGCGCCCATGTTCTCGAGCGGGTTCTTGAGGTCGATCTCCTTGGCCACCGTCACGCCGTCCTTGGTGATGGTGGGGGAGCCGAACTTCTTGTCGATGACGACGTTCCGGCCCTTGGGGCCGAGCGTCACCTTGACGGCGTCCGCCAGGGCGTTGACGCCCCGGAGGATCGCGTGCCGCGAGTCCTCTCCGTACACAATCTGCTTAGCCATCGTTCAATCTCCTACTTTTCGATCACGCCGAGGACTTCTTCCTCGCGGATGATGAGGTACTCGCTGCCGTCGATCTTGATTTCCTGCCCGGCGTACTTGCCGAAGAGGATCTTGTCCCCGGCTTTGACGTCGAGCGGCGTGACCTTGCCGTCCTTCTCGATGCGGCCCTTGCCCACGGCGAGGACCTTACCCTGCTGCGGCTTTTCCTTCGCCGTGTCGGGGATGATGATGCCGCCGACGCGCTGCTCGGATTCCTCGAGGCGCTCGACGATGATGCGGTCGTGAAGCGGTCTGACGTTCATGACTGTCCTTTCATCAGGCCGGGCCGGCATCTGCCTTTGAACGCAGACTGGCCGACGGCCAGTGAATTTGGTGGGGTCGCGTGCCTGGCAGTCAGCCTCTCTGACTGTTAGCACTCGAAACGACCGACTGCTAAGCATATTGGAGATGAAAACAGGGGTCAAGTTGAGCGCGGGTCTGGCCGATTTGGGCGCGGGTCCGACCGGCTGGTTCAGCCGGGTCTGACCCGTTGGTTGGTTCGGTGCAGCACGCCGGGTGAGCGACGAGCGATCGGCCGGGGCTACCCAGTCTTTCGAATCTTGTACGCCGCCATCTTCCGGCTGAGGGTGTTGCGATGGAGGCCGGTCATCTTGGCGGCTTTACAGACGTTGTAGTTGGTCTTGACGAGCGCGCGCGTGATGAACATGCGCTCGAATTCGCGCTGCGCGTCGTCGAAGAGGATGCCTCGGTCGATCATCTGCTGTACGAGCGTCCCGAGGTCATCTCTCATCATCGACGCGAATCCTATGCGAGCTCTTTGCCCGTGAGCTTCTTGTACGCTTCGAGGTATTTCTCGCGCGTTCGCATGACGACATCGTCGGGCAGCGACGGCACGGGCGGCTGCTTGTTCCAGCCGATCTGCTCGAGATAGTCGCGCACGAATTGCTTGTCGAAGCTCGGCTGGCCCTGGCCCGGTGTGTACCGGTCCTTGGGCCAGAAGCGCGACGAGTCCGGCGTCAGCACTTCGTCGATCAACAGCAGTGTGTCGCCCGCCAACCCGAATTCGAATTTTGTATCGGCGATGATGATGCCACAGGTGGCCGCGTGCTCGACGCCGCGCGCGTAGATCGTGAGCGTGAGATCGCGCAGCTTGGCGATGAGATCCTTGCCGACGATGTCGCCCGCGACGGCCTCGCTGATGTTTTCGTCGTGCCCGGATTCGGCCTTGGTGGCGGGCGTGAAAATGGGCGTCGGCAACCGATCGGACTCTTTGAGGCCCGGTGGCAGCCCGATTCCGCAAACCGCGCCAGTTTTCCCGTATTCTTTCCAGCCCGACCCCGACAGGTATCCGCGGGCGACGCACTCGACCGGCAGCGGGTTCGTCTTGCGCACCAGCATCGTCCGGCCGCGCAGCACGTCGCGATGCGGCCTGGTCACGGCGGGAAATTGATCGACGTCAATCGAGATCAGATGATGCGGCGTAAGGCCCGCCATCTTGCCGAACCAGAACGCCGATAGCTGCGTGAGAACCTTGCCTTTGTCGGGAATACCGGAACCGAGGACGTAGTCGAACGCCGAGATGCGATCGGTCGCGACGATGAGCAGCTGGTCGCCGAGGTCGTAGACGTCGCGAACTTTACCGCGTCGAGCGAGCGTGAGTCCGGAGAGATTGGTGTCGAGAACAACGGCTGTCGGCATCGATACCCGCACGTGGCGAAAGACCGCAGAGGGTATCACTTCGCCTTGCGGATCACAATGTCGCCTCGCGCGGACCGAAGCGTGACGCGCGCCGTGGGCGAGGCGCCGAAGTTGTGCGTCACATGCTGCTCCCCATCGGCGGACTTGACTTCGAGATCGAGATCCTCTGCGTGGATCACCCCGCCGTCACTCGCCGCGGCATCGAGCGCGATCTGCGGCGTGCCGGCGAGCGTGAGGCGGATCGCCTCGTCCGTCGTCAGAAGCGTGGCGGGAACCGATCGCGACAGCGTCAGCTCGATCTCGGCTCTACGGCAATCGACTTTGATCTCCTGGCGCGGATCCTCGATCGTCACGCGTCCCGACGTTCCGGTGACGTGCACGCCGCCGGCCGGGTCGAGTACCGTGATCTCCTGGTTGGTCTCGTCGATTTCGACAAGGCCCTGGGCGGCCGAAATCTCGACGCGGCCGTTGCGGCTCGACAACATGAGGTTGTGCTCGACGCCGCTGATCTTGGCCCGCGAGCTCGCGAGGTTGAGATCTGCCGCGCCGATCTTCTCGAGTGTCAGATCGCCGTTGCGGTGCGAGCCCGTGACCGCGCCAGAAATCTCGCGGATCGAGGTCGTCCCGCTGACCTGATCGAGGTCGACGCTTTTGACGCCCGAGACGTCGGCGCCGCCGCTGCCACTCACGCGTACTGCCAGCCGCGCCGGGACGCGCAACACCAACGCGCCCCACTGCTGGCCCTCTTTGGGATACGTTACCGTCAGCGCGAGGCTGGTTCCGAGGTCGTCCTGTTTGAGGGACGCTCGCTTGGCGGACTCGAGCGCGGTGGCCTCGTCGGGACCTTCGGATTCGATGTGCAGCTCGTAGGCGATGCTCGCGCGTTCTTCGCCAACGACGTGCACGCCGCGATTGGCGCCGCCGAGTCGCACCTCGCTGACCGTGGCGGCGATCGGAAGGTCACCGGTCAGGGTCGTGGAGGCGACGGCAGCATTGCCGCGAATGTTTCGACGCGCGTTCTGGAAAAATCGCGCGAACGAGAAGCCGCGGCCCTCGGGCGCGGGCGGCGCCGACAGCTCGAAGGCGATGGCGCCAATCGCGATGAACGCGACGATGATCAGTAACTCTCGCTTGCCCATGAACTTGCCGAGAATCTTATAGTAGGAACCGTTCGCCTCGCGCTTATGCCATCACCAGCTCCCCGCTCCCGCGTTCCGTGGCACGCCCTGCTCATCGGCGCGCTGACGGTGGGATTGCTGTGGTGGTTCTTCCACAACCTGAACTTCACGGAAGTCTGGCAGGCGATTGAAGGCGCGAACCGGACGCTCATCGCCATGGCCGTCGGCGTGACGTTCGTCACGTACATTTTGCGCGCGTTCAGATGGCAGGCATTGCTGCGGCCCATCGGCCACGCCACGTTCCGCAACACGTTCCGGACCACCGTCATTGGTTTTACCGCGACGTTCCTGTTACCGGGACGGCTGGGCGAGGTGTTGCGCCCGTACCTGCTCGCGCGGGCCGAAGGCTTCAAAACAGCGTCGGCGTTTGCGACCGTGATCATCGAGCGCGTGATGGATCTGGCGAGCGTGCTCTTGCTCTTCGGCTGGCTGCTGTTGACGGCGGATCTGGACGTCGGCCGCGAGGTGAAGATCGCCGGGGCCGCGAGCACGGTCCTGGCCATTGCGGCCGTGGGCGTGCTGCTCGCCAGCGCCGGCCATCCGGAGAGACTGAGCCGCTGGGCGGGACGGCTGGTCAGCCTGCTGCCGGCCCGCGCGCGCGACGCCGTCACGCACTTCGTGCACACGTTCACCGAGGGCCTCGCCGTGATGCGCCGCCCAGCCCCGCTCATCGTGGCGTTCGTCCTCTCCGTCCTGGTGTGGCTGTCAATTGGCCTCGGAATCTGGCTCACGTCGCAGGCATTCAATTTGACGTTTTCTTTCGTCGAGTCGTTCCTGGTCATCATGTTCCTGGTCGTGGGCGTGTCGGTCCCGACGCCGGGCGGCGTCGGCGCGTTTCACAAGATGTATCAGTTCGCCGTGACGACGTTCTTTGGCGCGGCGGCGGAAGCCGCGGCCGCGTGTGCCATCGTCCTGCACGCCGTCTCGTTCGTGCCGATCTCGCTCATGGGCCTGTTCTTCATGGCTCAGGACGGCTTGACGTTCGGCAAGCTCAAGACCATGAAGTCGACCGTGGAAGCGCAGAGTGAATCGTGAAGTGTCCGTACTGCGGCAACCTTGGTGATAAGGTCGTCGACTCGCGCGAGAGCCGCGAGGGCGAAGTGATTCGTCGCCGCCGCGAATGCCTCGACTGCGGCCGGCGCTTCACCAGCTACGAGCGTATCGACGAGATTCCGTACATGGTCGTGAAGAAGGACGGTCGGCGAGAGCGCTTCGAGCGGCAGAAGCTCGTCGCAGGATTGCTCAAGGCGTGCGAGAAACGCCCCGTGCGCGTCGCCGCGCTCGAAGCCATCGCCGATCGGCTCGAGGCGGCGCTGCAGGAGCGCGCCGACCGCGAGATGAGCACGGAAGAAATCGGCGCCGCCGTCATGGCCGAGCTGCGGCAACTCGACAAGGTCGCGTTCGTCCGGTTTGCGTCCGTCTACCGCAACTTCCGCGACATCGACGAGTTCAAGAACGAGCTGAACGATCTGCTCAGGTTGAAAGAATGACGACGCCTCGAGCGTTGGCGCTCGCCCTGTCGATGCTCGCCGGCGCAGCCGCGGTCGGTTCGACCGACATCGCGGTGACGCCTGTCATCAGCGGCGACGGACACGTCATCGCGTCGTTCACGGCGCCGCCCGCCGCGTACGACGACGCGCGCGAGGCGATTCAGAGCGGACTGCTCCTGACCTTCACCTACGCCGTCGAGCTGCGCCGCCCGTCGACCATCTGGTTTGATCGCACGCTTGCCGAGACGACGGCCGCCGCAACCGTCAAGTTCGACAGTCTCACCGGCGTCTATCAAGTGTCGAAGCTTCGCGACGGCCGCGTGCTGTGGTCCGAGCGCACCGACAAGGAGAGCGACCTGCGCGGATGGCTCACGAGCTTCGATCAAATTGCACTCGAGCCGACCGAACCCCTCGAGCCGAACGCGGACTACTACGTGCGCGTGCGGATGCGCATCAGCCCGCGCCGCACGTTTTCGATCTGGCCCTGGAGCCGCGACGACAGCTCGGGTCGGAAGGATTTTACGTTCCTTCGCTGACGGAGGCTCACGATGGTCCTCGATCAGCCGCCCGTGGCCAGTCCAGACGCCAGCCGGCGTCCTCTCGACAACCCGCGCGTGCTCATCGTCGTCGCGCTGCTGCTGATCGCGGTGCTCGCCGGGCTGTTCTGGCTGTCGAACCGCACGAGCGAGATCCCGGTGCTCGAGCTGAGCGACGTGTTGACGTACGCGCTCGTCGGCGTGGACCTCGCCTTGGTCGTCGCGCTGTTCTTCTTCCTCGGGCGCACCATTCTGAAGCTCTGGGTGGAGCAGCGGCAGGCGGCGCCGTTCGCGCGGTTCCGGACGAAGCTCGTTGCCGCGCTCCTGGCCATGACGATCCTGCCGGCCGTGCTCGTGCTGCTCTCGGGCAGCGAGATCATCCGGAGCTCGGCCGCGCGATGGTTCAGCACGCCGGTCGAACAGGTGACGGATTCGGCGCAATTCATCGCCAATCACTACTACCAGGATCGGCAGGAGCGCACGGCGCTCCTGGCGCGGCGTCTCGCGAAGACGCTCCCGGCGAATGAAGTCGCCGGCGGCGACAGCACGGCGCTGACGCCCGAGATCAAGAGCGGGTTGTCGCTGATGTCGGAGGGCATGATCGAGCTCTACCGCGCGGTCCAAGGCACCGACGGGCAGCGCGACGTCGAGTTCCTGTCGGCGGAGCAGTCGTCGGCGCTTCCGCCAGACCACGTACGGGCGCTCGCGGATCGGCTCGCGCTCAAGGCCGTCCTGTCCGGGCAGGACGAGCAAACGCAGGACGACCTCGACAGCGGCGGCATGCTCGTACGCACGGCCTCGCCGATCGTCAACGAGGCCCAGGCGGTGGTAGGCGCCGTCGTGGTGTCCGAGCACATTCGCGGCGACGTCAAAGTGGCGGCGCTTCGGGCCACGGCGGCGTATCAGAGCTACGCCCAGCTACGCGTTTACAAGGAGCCGATTCTCGGCGTGTATTTCGCGATTTTCCTCACCGTCACGCTGCTCATTCTCGTGAGCGCGACCTGGTTGGGTCTGTATCTCGCGAAGCGGATCACCAAGCCGGTGCAAAAGCTGGCCGAGGGCGCGCGCGCGATCGGCGCCGGCCAGCTCGACTTCCGGCTCGAGCCCGAGACGAGCGACGAGATGGGCGCGCTCGTCGAAGCGTTCAACATGATGGCGGCCGAGCTCAGGACCAGCCGGCAGAAGCTCGATCAGTCGCGCAAGGATCTCGAGGGGAAGAACGTCGAAGTCGACGCGCGGCGGCGCTACATCGAGACGATTCTCGATCGCGTCGCCACGGGCGTGATCTCGCTCGACGCCGCGGGCCAGATTTCGACCGTCAACGGGGCGGCCGAGCGTTTGCTCGGCCTCGGCCAGGCAGCCATCGGCCAACCAGCCGCCGTCGTGCTCGCCCGCGAAGATCTTGCGCCGCTCTTGCCGCTCGTACGCGCGACGTGGCGGCGCGAGCCACGAAGCGTGGTCGAAGAGATCATGCTCGCGCGCGAGGACCGCGAGATCCATCTCGCGGCCGCGTCGACCGTGCTCACCGGTGAAGACGGTCAGACCGAGGGCGCGGTGCTCGTGCTCGACGATGTCACGCCGCTGATTCGCGCGCAGCGCGTGGCGGCGTGGCGCGACGTGGCGCGCCGGCTTGCGCACGAGATCAAGAACCCGCTCACGCCCATCCAGCTCAGCGCGGAGCGGCTGCGCCGGCATTTCGCGGGCGCGCCGGCGCCGACCTGGACGCTCGTCGACGAGTGCACGGGCGCGATCGTCACCGAGGTCGAGGCGCTGAAAGGCTTGGTCGACGAGTTCGCGCAATTCGCACGACTTCGCGGTCCGCGCATGTTGCCCGTCGATCTCAATCGCCTCATCGACGAGACGCTGCATCTCTACTCGGGCTTGCTGCAGCACGGCACCCTGCGCGTCGATCGAGATTTGGCGGAGGGGCTGCCGCCCGTGCGGCTCGATGCCGAGCAGATCCGCCAAGTGATCATCAACCTCGTGGATAACGCGGTCGAGGCGCTCGGCGGACCAGGCGCGCCGCCTCGGCCGACTGGCGAGCCGCCAAGTATTCGCGTGTCGACGGTCTTCGACGATCGCAACGCCGTCGTCCGGCTCGTCGTCACCGACAACGGTCCTGGCGTGCCGCCGGCGGATCGCGAGAAACTGTTCATGCCGTACTACTCGACGAAGGGGCGGGGCAGCGGCCTCGGTCTCGCGATCGTGCGCCGAATCGTCGTGGAGCACGGCGGCGGGATCGAAGTCGGCGACGCCCGGCCGACCGGGACCATTTTCACGGTGGAATTGCCCGCGGCGTAACACGGGAGCTTGATGTCTTCCATTCTCATCATCGACGATGAAGCCGGCGTGCGTGCGTCGCTTGGGGGCGTGCTGCGCGACGAGGGCTATCGGGTCGACGCGGTCGAGAGCGGCGAGATCGGGCTCGAGCAGGTGACGCGACAGGCGTACGACGTGATCCTGCTCGACATCTGGCTGCCGGGCATCGACGGCATCGCGACGCTCGAGCGGCTGCGCGAGCGGCGGGTCGAGGCGCAGGTCATCATGATCTCGGGTCACGCGAGCGTCGAAGCGGCGGTCAAGGCGACGAAGCTCGGCGCGTTTGATTTCATCGAAAAGCCGCTGTCGCTCGAGAAAACGGTGCTCGCCGTGCGCAATGCCCTGCGCCAGCGGCGCCTCGAGGTCGAAAACCTCGCGCTGCGCGCGCGGATGGATCGGCGCCAGCAGCTCATCGGCGACAGCCCGGCGATGGCGCGGCTGCGCGAGCAGATCGGCATGGCCGCGCCGACCAACGGGCGCGTCCTGATTTCCGGCGAGAACGGCACGGGCAAGGAGCTGGTCGCCCGGCAGATCCACGCGCAGAGCCACCGGCGCGCCGCGCCGTTTGTGGAGGTCAACTGCGCCGCGATTCCCGAGGAGCTGATTGAATCGGAACTCTTCGGCCACGCGAAAGGCGCGTTTACGGGCGCGGTCGCCGATCGACGCGGGAAATTCGAGGCCGCCAACGCCGGCACGCTGTTCCTCGACGAAATCGGCGACATGAGCGTCAAGACGCAGGCGAAGGTGCTGCGCGCGCTGCAGGAACAAATCGTCGAGCCGGTCGGCGGACAGGGCAGCGTGCGCGTCGACGTTCGTGTGATCGCGGCGACCAACAAAGATCTCGCCGAGGAGATTCGCAGCGGCCGGTTCCGCGAGGACTTGTTCTTCCGCTTGAACGTGATTCCGATTTTCGTGCCGCCGCTCCGCACGCGCGGGGACGACGTGCTCAGGCTCGCCGAGCACTTCGTCGCGGAGTTTGCGGCCGAGTACGGCCGGCGATCGAAGCGGCTGTCGCCCGAGGCTGTCGGGGTCGTGAAGGCCTACCCCTGGCCGGGGAATGTGCGCGAGCTGCGCAACGTCATCGAGCGGCTCATGATCATGGTGCCTGGCGATGTGATTAGCGCGGCGGATCTGACGTTTCTCGAGCTCCCCGATCGCGTCGCCGGCGCGCGCGACCCGGCCAGCGTCTCGCCGCTCTACCAAGCGCGCGATGCCTGGGAGCGCGAGTACATCCTTGGTGCGCTGTCGGCGTTCGACGGTAACATCTCACGCGCGTCCGACGCGCTCGGCGTCGAACGCAGCAATCTCTATCGAAAGATGCGCGGCCTGGGCATTCCGTCCGGGAGGAAAGAAGAAGAAGAGGAAGAGGACGCCCACAATCTATGAGCGCAGCTTGTTCTCCAGCACCTGACTGTCAGTAAACGTGTCGGCTTGGAGATACCAGGCGGCCGTTGCCGTCAGCGCCGCCGACGGAATCAGCCCGACGATCTCGCTTTCGAGCACGGACACGCCGTAGCGCGCGGCCTCGCGCTTGACGAGCTCGAACACCCGAAAGACCGGGGTCTTCTCGTAGTTGGTCAAATTCATCGACACCTGGACGATGCCGCGTTCGGCGAGATCGACCCCCATCGCCTTCACGAATCGCAGTCCTCCGGAGCTCTGGCGGATCGCCGCGGCGATCTTCTTGGCGACGTCCAGCCGATTCGTCGCGAGATTGATGTTGTAAGCGATGAGCGCCATTCGCGCGCCGACGACCGACGCGCCGGCGGACGGATTCGGGTGTGCGGGGCCGAAGTCGGGCTTCCAGTCAGGCTGCTGCATCTTGGCCGCAAGGCCCTCGAACTCGCCGCGGCGGATGTCCTCGAGGTTGCGCCGCGCCGGCGTGGACGCGGCGTCCTCATACAGATAGACGGGCAGATCGAAGCGCGCCGCCACTTCAGCGCCGACTTCGCGCGCGAGCGCGACGCAATCGGCCATTGTCACGCCTTCGATCGGGACGAACGGCACGACGTCGACGGCGCCGAGCCGCGGGTGCTCGCCCGAGTGATGGCGCAGATCGATGGCTTTGAGGGCCTCGCCAAAGAGGGCCAGCGCCGCGGCCTTGACCGCCGCACGCTCGCCTGCGAACGAGTACACCGTCCGGTTGTGCGCCGTATCCGGCTTGACGTCGAGCAGGTGCACGCCGGTGGCGCGAATCGCCGCTGCGCACGCGTCGAGCACGTCGCCGCGCCGGCCTTCGCTGATGTTCGGGATGCACTCGATGACGGCCATGCGCAACGTTCTACCACAGTTGATAGAGGGCAGAGGGCAAAGGGCAGAGGGCAGAGGGCAGAGGGCAGAGGGCAGAGGGCAAAGGGCAAAGGGCAAAGGGCAAAGGGCAAATGGCAAAGGGCAGAGGGCGAACCTAATGTTCGCGTCTGCCGCAGACGATACGACCGGCGAGAGATCTGTTCTGGCTCTTGTCCTTTGCCCTCTGCCCTTTGCCCTTTGCCCTAGACATGGGTACTTGTACTCCTCGCGGCACCTCGCTATAATCCGCCCGGACTGAAGCACATGGCCGATCCGAAACGTCTCGAGTCGCACGGATCGTCGGAGGCTGCCGACCGCGACAGCCGGACCGAAGCGCTCCTCGTCGACGGACTCGATCGCTATTTCGCCGGCCGGTACGAAGAAGCCATCCACATCTGGACTCGTGTGCTGTTCGTCGACCGCACGCACGCGCGGGCTCGCGCATACATCGATCGGGCGAGAACGACGCTCGCCGAGCGTCAGCGCCAGTCCGAGGAAATGCTCCAGGCCAGTCACGACCTGCTCGAACAGGGACAGACCGAGGCCGCGCGCCACCTGCTGACCGAAGCCGTCGCCACAAGCGGCGACGACGAAAAGGCCGCCGCGCTGCGCGTCAAGCTCGAACGACGCGAGCGGCTCGAACGGCTGGACACGACGCCGCGCCGGCGCGCGACCGATCGCCCGCTGTCCGCTCGGCCCGACTACGCGCTATCCGCGTGGTCGGCATCGAGGAATTCGCGCAGCGCCCTTTTTCTCATCGCGGTGCTCGCTCTCGCCCTCGCGCTCGTGGCATTGGCCACCAATCCAACCGTCACCGACTGGCTCGGCATCGGCTCGGCCAACGAACAGCTGGCGGCCGTGTCGACCGAGTCGAAGTGGCCGCCAGCGCTTTCGAGTGACGACGTCGCGCTCGTGCGTGCGCGCAACCTCTACAACCGCGGCCAGCTCTCCGAAGCGCTCCAGGCGCTCGATCGCGTGGGCGCAAACAGTCCCAATCACCTCGCCGCGGACGAGCTCCGCATCGAGATTCAACAGTTGCTCCTCGCTGGTGGACCGGATCGCTCTACTCCAAAGGTGGATCGACGATGAAATGTCCGAAGTGCCACTACCTGAGCTTTGAGCCCGAGCCCCGCTGCAAGCACTGCGGCTACGACTTCTCTCTGGCGGAACCGGATCTCACGATTCGGTCCCATGGGGCCGACGAAGACGATGACGACCGCGCGCCGCTGGCGGATTTCCGGCTGCGCGACACGGACGTGAGCCGGTCCGCGCCCGTGACGCTCGGTCCGATGCGCGGTGCCACCGGAGCGCAGCCGTTTGCCGCAGTGTCGAGCATGGCGATGACGCTCGAGGCGCCAGCGCCCGAACCAGACTTTCCTTCCGAGCCGTTCGTGACGAAGCCATCATCGGCGCCCGTCACGACCGAGCTGCCGCTATTCGTAAAGGGTCTGGCTGCCGCCGAGGCCGCCGCAGCGGCCGCGACCGAGCCCGACGCACCGTTGGTGAAGGTGCCGGTCGCACCGCGCCCGCCGCTCGCCGTTCGACGTCAGGCGCCGGACCCTGGGCGCGTGGGCACACCTGCGCCCGCTGCGGTCAAGCCCGCGCGCAAGCTCGGGCCATTCGATCACGACCTGCTCGAAGACCTGCAGCGCATCGAGGCCAAGGCCGCTGGCCGGCCCTTGCCGGGCCGATCGGCCGGCGAGGGTGGGCAAAACGCGGGACGTCGACTTATCGCTGGGGCGATCGATTTGGCGTTCCTGGCTGGCCTGGTCGCGACCGTCGTCTGGTTCACGCTCCGACAGTGCGATCTGTCGTTTGCGCAGGCGCGCCTCCTGCCCGTCGTGCCGATGGCGTTGTTCCTCGCGCTAATCGTCGTGGGCTATCTTCTGCTGTTCACTGCGGCAAGCGGTCAGACCATCGGCAAGATGTGGCTGGGTCTTCGCGTGATAGGCGGGCCGGAGAACGTGGCCACCGAGCCGCCAACGCTGCGTCAAGCGACGTATCGCTCGATCCTCACGCTGCCGTCCGTGCTCATGCTCGGCGTCGGATTCCTCCCAGCGCTGGTCGGTCAGGGCCTCGCGGTGCACGACCGGCTCACGCACACGCGCGTCATCCGCGCATGAAGCGGCTGGCGGTGCTGCTGGCGACCTCCGGGGGCGCCGGCTACGCGCCCATCGCTCCCGGCACCGCGGGCTCGGCCGTTGGCGTCGTCATCTATCTCCTGACCTGCAAGCTCTCCGCGGTCGTGCAGATCGCCCTCGTGGCGGTCGTGTCGATCGTCGGCGTCTGGGCGGCTGACGAGGGTGCGCGCCACTTCCAGCGCGACGACCCCGGTCAAATCGTCATCGACGAAGTCGCGGGGCAGCTCTTGACGCTCTTGCTCACCGGCGTTGGCTGGATCGGCGCCATCGTCGGGTTCTTCATCTTCCGCGTGCTCGACGTGATCAAGCCATTTCCCGCACGGCGGCTCGAGCATCTGCACGGCGGACTCGGTATCATGGCGGACGATCTCATGGTCGCGCTCTACGGCAACATCCTCGTGCGCGTGCTCATCATCGCCGCCGCTCGCCTGGGCCTGTCGGGGGCGTGATGCCGGAGCTGCAGACGGCGGAAATCATCGCCGTCGGTTCCGAGCTCGTCACGCCGTACCGCCTGGACACGAACTCCCTCTGGTTGACCGGACGACTGAACGAGCTGGGAATCGACGTGCGCGCGAAGGCGATCGCGCGTGACGATCGCGACGACCTGGCGGCGCTGTTTGGTCAAGCGCTTTCACGCGTCGATCTCGTCGTCATGACCGGCGGCCTTGGGCCGACCGATGATGACCTGACGCGCGAGGTAGTGGCGGGCGCACTGGGGCTGGCGCTCGAAGAGGACGCCGCGATTCTTCAGAGCGTGCGCGAGCGGTTTGCCCGGCGGCGCATCGCGATGCCCGACAACAATCGACGCCAGGCCTTGGTGCCGGCCGGTGCCACGCCGTTGGAGAACAAGAACGGCAGCGCGCCTGGCCTCTGGATTGAGTCCAGCGGGAAAGTCATCGTCCTTCTTCCTGGACCGCCGCGCGAGGTACACCCGATGTTCGACGTCGACGTCGCTCCGCGTCTTGCCGCACGAACGGGGGGACGAAGGCTGCGGCGTCGAGTCCTGAAGATCACCGGCCGGTCCGAGTCGGAAGTCGACATGCTCGCGGCGCCGGTCTACGGACCGTGGCGATCGGCGGCGATCCCGATCGAGACGACAATTCTCGCGACGCCTGGACAGATCGAGCTGCACCTCTCGGCGACGGGCAGCGACGTCGCGGTGTTGGATCACGCGCTCGAGTCGGGCGTCGAAATGCTTCACGCCGCGGTCGGATCCGCTGTGTTCAGCGTCGACGGCCGCGCGCTCGAGGTCGTGGTGGGAGACCTGCTGAAAGCTCGCGGGCTGACGATCGCGGCGGCGGAATCGTGTACCGGCGGACTGTTCCTCGGCCGCTTGACTGAAATTTCTGGCAGCTCGGCGTGGGTCATTGGCGGCGTCGTCGCGTATGCGAACGAAGTGAAGGTGCGCGACCTCGGCGTGCCGCCGGCGCTCATCGAAGAGCACGGCGCGGTGAGCGAGCCAGTGGCGATCGCGATGGCCACTGGCGTGCGTCGGAAGCTCGGCGTTGACGTGGCTGTGGCAATCACGGGTATCGCCGGGCCATCGGGCGGGACCGACGCGAAGCCGGTCGGCATGGTGGTCATCGCGGCAACGGGTCTCGGCGAGCGCGTGCGAACCTTCTACTTCACCGGCGACCGCCAGATGGTGCGCGCGCTGTCGACGGCCGCGGCGCTCGACATGGTCCGCCGCGCACTCATCGAATCGTGAGGTTATTTCTTGCGGTGTCGCCGGATGATCGCGCACGGCGGTCCCTTGCGGCCGTCCACGTCTCCCTCGAGCCGTTGTTTGGCGATGCCTCGGCGGCGGTCCGATGGGTGTCGGTCGCGGCCGCGCACCTGACTGTTCACTTTCTCGGCGAGGTTGGCGCTTCGCACGTGCCTGTCCTCATCGAAGCGCTCGGCGCAAACATTCAGATCGACGCGTTCGATGTCGCGCTCGGACCACCCGAGGTGTCGCCTTCGCACGGCCCGCCGCGCGTCGTGTGGATGCCGGTGACAGCTGGCCGCGACGCGCTCGCCCGTGTGCACGACGAGCTCGGCGCGCGGCTGCGACGCGCGGGCCAGCCGCTCGAATCGCGGCCGTTCGCCCCGCATCTGACGATCGGCCGCGTGCGCGATCGCGAGCGAGATCGCGCGCGCGCGCTTCGCGCGCGAATCGGCGGCGCGCGTGTCGATCCCGTCGGCTGGCGAGTCGACCACGTGACGCTCTTTCGAAGCGACTTGTCAGGCCCATCGCCGGTGTACGACGCGCGCCACACCATCGCGCTCCACGGCACGTCATAGGCGGCCGTGGCTCCGGCCGACTAGAATTGAGGAGCATGCCGTCGGAGTCGACCCATCGCGCAGCCGTGCTCGGCGCGGGAAGCTGGGGCACGGCGCTCGCCATTCACCTCGGACACACCGGCCACGACGTCACGTTGTGGGGACGCGATCGCGCGCTGATGGTGGGGATGGCTGCGCGCCGCGCGAACCCGACGTATCTGCCGGACCTGACGTTTCCTACCGCGGTCCGACCGACGGCGGAGATGGCCGAAGCGCTCGCCGGCGCGCGCGTCGTCATCGTCGCCGTGCCGTCGCACGGACTGCGCGCGGTGGTGCGCGATGCCGCGCCGCACATTCCCGCCGGCGCCGTGCTCGTGAGCGCGACGAAAGGCATCGAGACCGAGACGCTCGCGCGGATGTCCGAGGTCGTCGCAGACGAGACGTACGGCAAGCATCCGGTTGTCGTCCTGTCTGGGCCGAGTTTCGCGGCCGAGGTCGCGCGACGACTGCCGACCGCCCTCGTCGCCGCGTCGACCGACGCCCAGGCCGTGCGCCTCGTGCAGGACGGGTTGCGGGGACGATTCTTCCGCCTCTACGCGTCCGATGACGTCGCCGGCGTCGAAGTCGGCGGGGCGCTCAAGAACATCATCGCGATCGCCGCCGGTGTCGTCGAATCGCTGGGCCTCGGTCACAACGCGCTCTCCGCGCTCATCACGCGCGGGCTCGTCGAAATCTCGCGGCTGTCATGCGCGATGGGCGGACGGCGCGAGACGCTTGCCGGACTGAGCGGACTGGGCGATCTCGTCCTCACGTGCACGGGATCGCTGAGCCGCAATCGCCACGTCGGCATCGAGCTCGGCCGCGGACGCTCGCTCGCGTCGATTCTCGCGGGCATGCGGATGGTCGCCGAGGGCGTGAACACGACAACCGCCGCGCTGGCGCTCGGCGCGCGGTACGGCGTGGAGCTGCCGATCGCCGAGCAGATGGCCGAAGTGCTCGCCGCGCGCAAGAGCCCGAGCGACGCGGTCGGCGATCTGATGTTGCGCCGCCAGCGCGGAGAGATCGACGGCGACTGATGGCGTCCTTGTTCGCCCGTCTCCGGGCCGGTCTCGCCAAGACCGCACAGCAGATTCGCGAGCGCTTGAGCGAGGCGACCGGCAGCGCGTCGTCGCCAGCGACTCGAGTCGGCACGACCACGACTGTCGACAAGCTCGATCGTATCGAAGCGATCGAGGACGCCCTCATTGCCGCCGATGTCGGCCTGCCCGCGACCGAGCGGATTCTCACGCTGGTTCGCGCCGAATCGGACGGATCGTTGGGCGATCGCGTCCGCCGCGTGATTCAGCGGTTGCTCCTCGAGACGCCGGTTCCACCTCAGGCCGCCACGAAGCCGCACGTCGTGCTCGTGGTTGGCGTCAACGGCACAGGCAAGACGACGACGGTTGGGAAGCTCGCGAACTATTATCGGGAACAGCACCAGACGGTGCTCGTGTGCGCGGCCGACACGTTTCGCGCCGCGGCCGTCGAACAGCTGGCGGTGTGGACCGAGCGCGCGGGCGTCGATCTCGTGAGGGCGCAGAGCGGCGCGGATCCCGCGGCGGTCACGTTCGACGCCGTCACGTCGGCTCGCGCCCGTGGCCGTGACGTCGTCATCGTCGACACGGCGGGCCGGCTGCATACGCGCGCGAATCTCATGGCGGAGCTCGAGAAGATTCGCCGCGTCGTCGGACGCGCGGTCGAAGGCGCGCCACACGAGACGCTGCTCGTGCTCGACGCGACCGTCGGCCAGAATGGCCTCGTGCAGGCGCGGGAGTTCCTGTCGGCGAGCGGTGTCAACGGCATCGTCCTGACCAAACTCGACGGCACGGCCAAAGGCGGCATCGCCATCGCGATCGCGTTTGAACTGAAGCTGCCGATCCGATATGTCGGTGTAGGGGAGGGACTCGACGATTTGCTGCCGTTCGACGCGGCGGCGTACGTCGACGCCCTCTTCACTGACACATGGTGAATCTCCACGACGCGACGTTCATCGACCGCGCGTTCTTCCTGGGCGAGCGCGGCCGCGGCCGGACGACGCCCAATCCGGTCGTGGGCGCTGTGGTCGTCTCGCCGCGCGGAGTCGTCGTCGGGCAAGGCGCGCACCTCGAAGCCGGCGGACCGCACGCCGAGGTCATCGCGCTCGATCAAGCCGGTTCTGAGGCGCGGGACAGCACGTTGTACTGCACCCTCGAGCCGTGCTCGCACGTCGGACGCACCGGTCCGTGCGTCGAGCGCATCGTCGGTGCGGGCGTCAAGCGCGTCGTCTTTCCGATTCGCGATCCGAATCCGCGCGTGTCCGGATCAGGCGCGGCATATTTGCGCGCGCACGGCGTGGACGTCGTCGAAGGTCCCGGCGAAGACGAAGCACGGCGACGCAACGCACCGTTTCTGACATGGATTACGCAGCTGCGGCCCTACGTAATCGTCAAGGCCGCGGTGTCGAGCGATGGCTTCGTCGGCCGCGTCGATCGGCGCGTCAAGCTCACGGGCGCCGCGGCCGATCGCTATATGCATCGGCAGCGCGCCGAAGTCGAAGCCATCGCCGTCGGTTCGGGCACGGTGCTGACCGACGATCCGTGGCTCACGGCACGCGGGACGTATCGCTATCGGCCCCTGACGCGCATCATCTTCGACTGGGATGGCCGCGTGTCGCCGAGCGCCCGCGTCTTCTCGACGCTCGAGGCCGGGCCAGTCATAATGATTGTCTCGGCCCGGGCCGCCTCGAACAACCCGCTGCCGCTTGTCTCGCTCGAACGGCGCGGCGTGCTCATCGATCGACGAGAGGACCGCACGCTGGCGCCGCTGCTGAAGTGGCTGGGCGCGCGCGGTGTCGTGTCGCTTCTGGTCGAGGGCGGTCCGACGTTGCAGCGCGCGTTCGTGAGCGAGGGGCTCGTCGATCAGGTCCAGCTCATCGTGACGCCACAGACGTTGGGCGAGGGCGTGCAGCTCGCGCTCGGCACGTATGATTTCGGGTGGTCCTCGGCGCCGGTGACGAAGATGCTCGGCGAGGACATACTGGTCGAACTCGATGTTCACAGGGATCGTTGAAACGACGGGCCGGGTCGCCGGCATCGAACCCACAGCCGCGGGCCGCCGACTCAGGGTGTCGACCGCGCTCGGGTCGGAGCTCGCGCCGGGAGACAGCATCGCGGTGAACGGCGTGTGCCTCACCGTGGTGACGGCGGACGCTGACGAGTTCTCCGCGGATGTGTCGTCGGAAACGTGGCGCGTGACGTCGCTGGGATCGCGCGCGGCCGGCGAAACGGTCAACCTCGAGCGGCCGCTTCGCGCCGACGCTCGGCTCGGCGGCCACTTCGTGCTCGGCCACGTCGACGGCGTGGGGCGGATTGTGAAGCTGGCGCCGGATGGCGACGGCTACTGGCTCGAGATCGAGTTGCCCGAACGGCTCGAGAGGCTGGCGATTTCGAAGGGCTCGATCGCGATTGATGGCATCAGCCTGACGATCGCCTCGTTCGAAGGCCCCCGCGTCGGCGTCGCGATCGTGCCGTTTACGTTTGCTCACACGACGCTTGGCGCGGCGCGCGTGGGCGATCCGGTGAATCTCGAAATGGACGTGCTTGGAAAGTACGTCGCGCGCCTGCTCGACGAACGGAGCGCGCCCGCCGGAGAGCTCACCGGCCGGGCGCACGACCACCGATGACCACACGCATCCATCTCGCTGCCGGCAACCGCCGCCGCTCGCCGTTCGATTCGGTGGAGCACGGCCTCGACGCCATCCGCGCCGGCAAGATGATCATTGTCGTCGACGATGAGAATCGCGAGAACGAAGGAGACCTGACGATGGCGGCGTCGAAGGTGACGCCGGAAGCCGTCAATTTCATGGTCAAGCATGGTCGCGGGCTCGTCTGCCTCGCGCTCACACCCGAGCGGCTCGACGAGCTCGAGATTCCGCTCGAAGTCGCGGACAACTCATCGCGCCGCGAGACGGCATTTTGCGTGTCCATCGACGCGAAGGCCGGCACCTCGACAGGAGTCTCGGCGGCGGATCGTGCCGCGACCATTCGCGCGGCCCTCGCGAGCGAGACGCGCCCGCGTGATCTCGCGCGGCCCGGTCACGTCTTTCCGCTCCGCGCGCGATCGGGCGGGGTGCTTGTGCGGTCCGGCCACACCGAAGCGTCGGTTGACCTCGCACGCATCGGCGGCCTGTATCCGGCCGGCGTGATCTGCGAGGTGATGAACGAGGACGGCACGATGGCGCGCGTGCCCGAGCTCACGAAATTCGCGCGCAAGCACGGCCTGCTCATGATCACGATCGCGGACTTGATCCGCTATCGCATGAGAACCGAGGGGCTCGTCCGGCAGATCGCGAAAGCCGCGCTGCCGACCGAATACGGAGACTTCACGATTTACGCCTACGACAATCGAGTCGACGGACAAACGCACGTCGCATTGGTGCTCGGCGATCTTGGCGATGGCCGCGATGTGATGGTGCGCGTGCATTCGCGCTGCCTCACAGGCGATGTGTTTCACTCGATGCGCTGCGATTGCGGCGCGCAGCTCGACACGGCGATGAAGCGCATCGCGCTGGAGGGGCGCGGCGTGCTGCTCTACCTGCATCAGGAAGGACGAGGCATCGGCCTCGCCAACAAGCTTCGCGCCTACGAGCTGCAGGATCAGGGGCTCGACACCGTCGAAGCGAACGAACGGCTCGGCTTCAAGCCCGACCAGCGCGACTATGGCATCGGCGCGCAGATCCTCCGCGACCTGGGCGTTCGCACGATGCGGCTGCTCACCAACAATCCGCGCAAGTTCATCGGCCTCGAGGGCTACGGCTTGGCGGTCGCCGAATCGCTTCCGCTCGAGATCACCCCGACGGTCGAGAGCACCCGCAAGTACCTGAAAACAAAGAAAGAGAAGCTCGGACACAAGCTTTCTGGCGTGTGACAGGTTCTCACTTCGAACTTGCCACCCGTCTTTCATCCCTGTACCATAAGTGGTTGCGCTGGAACTGGTTAGCCGCAGAAGCAAGGCGGCGACGGGCTGGCGCGCCGGAACCGGTCGCATGTTCGAGTCGCTCAGCAATCGGCTGCAGGGGGTTTTCAAGTCGCTGCGCGGCGAAGCGCGGCTGACCGAGGCAACGGTCGATGCGGCGCTGCGCGAAATCCGCCTGGCGCTGCTCGAGGCCGACGTCAACTTCCGCGTCGTTAAGGCGTTCGTCGAGCGCGTCCGCGCGAAGGCCGTCGGCGATGAGGTTTTGAAGAGCCTGACGCCCGATCAGCACGTCGTGCGCATCGTCCGCGACGAAATGCTGGCACTCTTCGGCGACGCGCCGGGTGGGCTGTCGATAACGTCGCGCGCGCCGCGCGTTGTGCTGATGCTCGGCCTGCAAGGTTCGGGCAAGACGACGAGCTCGGCGAAGCTGGCGCGTTGGCTGGAGTCGCAGGGCAAGCATCCGATGCTCGTCTCGACGGACGTGCGTCGCCCCGCGGCGATCCAGCAGCTCTCGGTGCTGGGCAAGCAGGTCGGCGTGCGCGTGCACGAACCGGAAGGCGAAATGGACCCGGTCGCGCGCGCGACGGGTGCGCTCGCGGCGACGAAGAATCTCGGGTTCGACACGCTCATCGTCGATACCGCCGGGCGGTTGCACATCGACGACGAGCTGATGGCTGAGCTCGAGGCGATCAAATCGGCTGTCGAGCCGTCGGATCTGCTCTACGTCGCCGACGCGATGACGGGGCAGGACGCCGTGAAGAGCGCCGGTGAGTTCAATCACCGCATCGGCGTCTCGGGCGTCGTCCTGACCAAGATGGACGGCGATGCGCGCGGTGGCGCGGCGCTCTCGGTGGTCGGCGTCGTCGGCGTGCCGATCGCGTTTGTCGGAATGGGCGAGCGTCCGCAGGACCTCGAGCCGTTCCACGCCGATCGGCTGGTCTCGAGATTGCTCGGCATGGGCGACGTGCTGTCGCTCATCGAACGCGCCGAGGCCGCGATTGACGATGAAAGCCGCGCGCGGCTCGAACAGAAGACGCGGCTGGACGATTTCACGCTCGAGGATTTCCGCGATCAGTTGCGGACGCTCAAGAAGATGGGCCCGCTCGAGCAAGTGTTGGGAATGGTGCCGGGCTTCGGCCAGCTCAAGCAGCTCAACGAGCAGCGAGCGCAGGTCGATGACAAGCAGCTCGCCCACATCGAGGCGATCATCAACTCGATGACGGCGAAGGAGCGGCGCAATCACGGCATCATCAACGGCAGCCGCCGCAAGCGCATCGCGCGCGGCAGCGGCACGGGCGTCGAGGAAGTGAACCGGGTGCTGCGTCAGTTCGTCGAGATGCGCAAGATGCTCAAGACGCTCGGCGGCGCCGCGAGCGGCGGCCGCAAGGGACGTCAGCGGTTGATGGGGATGTTCAGAGGGATGAGGTAGGACAGAGGGCAGAGGGCAGAGGGCAGAACTTTGGAAATGAGCGGGGGCCGGACTCTGGTGGCGTAAGCCGGGTCCGTCCTCGCGGCGGCAAGTTCGAAGCTATACCTTGACTGAGAGGCAGACAGAGACATGCTGGCAATAAGACTGAGGCGGGCGGGATCAAAAAATCGGCCATTCTATCGCGTCGTCGTCACCGAGACGCGTTCGGCGCGCGACGGACGGTTCGTCGAGGTGCTCGGGCACTACAACCCGCGCACCAAGCCCGAGACGGTCGAAATCGATCGCGATCGCCTTGCGCATTGGCTGAAGTCGGGCGCGAAGGCCTCCGACACCATTCGCACGCTGGTCGATCGGATGCCGCCGGCGCCGCCGGCCGCCGAGACGCCGGCCGCCTCGTGAGCCGCGCGCGCGACGTCGTCGAGGTCGTCGCCAAGGCGTTGGCGGGCCGGCCGGAGGCCGTGCACGTCACCGAGTCCGAGCGGCGCGGCCAGACGGTCGTCGAGTTGGCGATGGCGCCCGGCGAGCTGGGCCGCGTGATCGGCCGGCAGGGACGTACGGCCACGGCCGTGCGCACGCTGGCCGCCGCGGCGGGCGAGCTCGACGGTCTCCGGGTCATGGTCGACTTTCGAGACGACTAACGAGCCTCGGCGATGGGCGATCGGAGCTCTGCAATGGCCATCAGCGATCCCCGATCGGAGATTGCCCACAGATGGGACGCGCTCGTGACGGTCGGCCGTATCGTTCGGCCGCACGGCATTCGCGGCCAGGTGGTCGTGGCGCCGGAAACGGATTTCGGCGCGGCGCGGTTTGCGCCCGGCTCGGTGTTGCGCATCCGCGTTGGTGAGGACCTTCGCGAGCTGACGGTCGATGCGAGCCGCGAGTACGACGGCCGCTGGGTGGTCGGATTCGCGGGCGTGACGACGATGAACGAGGCGGAGACGCTCAGAAACACCGAGCTTCGCGTGCCGCCAGAGGGATTGCACGCGCTCGAGCACGACAAGTTTTACGTGCACGACCTCGTCGACTGTGAGGTCGTGACCGCCACGGGCGAGTCGATTGGTCGCGTGACGCGAGTGGAGCTCGGCACCGGAACGCCGCTCCTCGTGGTCACCGCCGGCAAGCGCGGCGAAGTGCTCGTGCCGTTGGCCGACACGATCTGCCGCCGCATCGACGTGGCAGGGAAGAGGATTGAGATCGATCCGCCGGACGGGCTCATCGAACTCAACAACGGCAGGAGTTAGGCGCTGGGTGCCTGATTATGGTGATCGATGTCGTCACCATCTTTCCTGCGATGGTCGAGGCTGGCCTCGCTGAGGGCGTGGTCGGCCGGGCCCGGGCGAACGGCCTTGTCGAGATCCGCGTGCGCGACCTGCGGGAGTACACTGACGACCGCCACCGCAGCGTGGACGACCAGCCGTTTGGCGGCGGGCCGGGCATGGTGATGAAGCCGGAGCCGCTCTTCCGCGCGGTCGAGGCGATTGCCGGAGAGCGCGGCCAGCCGTCGGCGGTGGTGCTGATGACGCCGCAGGGCCGGCGGTTCAGCCACGATGAGGCCGAGCGGTTCAGCCGGCTCGAGCGGATCGTGGTGATTTGCGGCCGGTACGAGGGCGTGGACGAGCGCGTGAGCGAGGCCCTCGTGACCGACGAGATTTCGATCGGCGACTACGTGCTGTCCGGCGGCGAGCTGCCGGCGCTCGTGATGATCGACGCGACCGTGCGGCTGGTACCGGGGGTCGTGGGCGACGCCGGATCGGTGGAAGCGGATTCGTTCGTGCGGGGCGTGCTCGATCACCCGCACTACACGCGGCCCGCGGTCTTTCGCGGGATGGCGGTGCCCGACGTGCTGATGTCGGGGCACCATGCGGAGATCGAGCGCTGGCGGCGTGAAGAGCGAGTGCGCCGCACGCGCGCGCGACGGCCGGATTTGCTGGCCGCAGAGGACTCAAAGGAGAAGAGCAGTCATGAAGGCGATTAGCACTGTCGAGCAGCCCCATCTGGCGGATCGTCCACTGATGCGGGCGGGCGACACCGTCCGCGTCCACGTGAAGGTGCGCGAGGGCGACAAAGAGCGCATCCAGGTGTTCGAGGGCACGGTGATCGGCATGCACCGCGGCGGCGCGAACGCCACGTTCACGGTCCGCAAGGTCTCCTTCGGACAAGGCGTCGAGCGCATCTTCCCGCTGCACTCGCCCACGATCGACAAGATCGACGTCGTGCGCGGCGCGAAGGTCCGGCGCGCGAAGCTGTACTTCCTGCGCGACCTGAAGGGCAAGGCGGCGCGCATGAAGGGACAGAAGCGCGGGGTCGTCGAAAGCCAGAAGACCGAGACGAAGACCGTCTAGCGTCGTCGTCTTGCCCCGCGGCCACGCTGATGACCCGCGCCCGCGCCTCACGCACCGTCGAAAACGATCTGCGGCGGCAGGGTTTTGTCCACGTCGCCGGCGTCGATGAAGTGGGACGCGGATGTCTGGCCGGTCCGGTCGTGGCGGCCGCCGTCATTCTCGTCCCGGATCACTACGTACAAGGCGTGGCCGATTCGAAGCTGCTTACGGCCGAGGACCGCGAGCGGCTGTTTCCCGAGATCACCGCGGCCGCGATCGCGTGGGGTGCGTCGATCGTGTCCGCGGCCGAGATCGACCGCATCAACATCCATCAAGCGTCGCTCGTCGCGATGCGACAGGCCATCGCCTCGCTCGTCCCGCTGCCGGGTTTCGTCCTCGTGGACGGCTTCAGGATTCCCGGCCTGGTGATGCCGCAGCGGCCGATCATCGGCGGCGATCGGCGGTCGACCGCGATTGCCGCGGCGTCGATCCTCGCCAAAGTCACCCGCGATCGGCTGATGGTCGAGCTTCATGCGGCCGATCCGCGCTACGGGTTCGACCGTCACAAGGGCTACGCGACGAAGGAACATCTGGACGCCGTGGGCCGCTACGGGTACTCGCCGGCGCATCGCCGTTCGTTCAGGCCGCCGTCGCTGTTTGATACGATCGCGCCGAGCTGATCGCCGGAGTCGCTTATTCGCGCCATCACGCGCTTTCTCGTCGCCGCGTATCTTGTCGAAGCGGGCTTGTTGCTCGCCTGCGCGCCCTGGATGCAGCTCTGGCATCGCAACGCGTTTGCGGCCGCGATGCCGTGGCTCGCGGGGCTGATGGCCAATTCGTTCGTGCGCGGCGGCGTGACGGGCTTCGGCCTGGTGACGCTCGGCGCCGGGATTCGGGACCTGACGTCGATCTTTCTTGCCGGCCACGGCGAGATCACGCCCGCGGCGCCGCACGACGACCGTCCGCTGTGAGCCGCCGGCTGCCTGCGCCGTGCCTGTGCCTCGTCACCGATCGTCGCCAACTCGCGCCTGATGCGCGGACCACGGCCGCCGAGATCGCGGCCCTCGAGCGGTGGCTCGACGAAGCACTGTCGGCTGACGTCGATCTCATTCACATTCGCGAACGCGATCTCGACGCGCGCGACTTGAGCGCGCTCACGCGCCGCGTGCTCGCGAACCGCGGCGATCGCGCGCCGCGCATCGTCGTGAACGACCGCGCCGACGTCGCGCTTGCCGCGGGGGCCGACGGCGTCCACCTGCGCGGCGACGCACCGGGGGTCGACGCGGTGCGGACGCTGGGACCGGCGTCGTGGCTCGTCGGCCGTTCGGTGCACACGATCGACGAGATCCGCGAGCACGCCGCCGCGGACTATCTCCTCTTCGGCACGGTTTTTCCCGGTGGATCGAAGGGTGCGAGCGCGCCGACGCAAGGTCTCGACGCGCTCGCGCGCGCGGCCGCGGCGAGCCGGGCGCCGATTATCGCGATCGGCGGCATGACGTCCGATCGCGCGCGTGAAGCCGTCGCGCATGGCGCCGCCGGCATTGCCGCGATCGGCGCGTTTCTCGCACCCGGAGGTCCCGGACGCGTCGCCGCCGAATTCAGGGCGGCGATGAGGAAAGCTAGAAGTTAGAAGCCAAATGTTAGAAGTGCAGGGAGCACGCGTGATCTTCCGAAACTTCAAACTTCTGGCTTCGAACTTCTAACTTGATCTGGTGGTACAGTACCCGGCGCCCCCATGGATCAACTCGGCGCCCGTTTGAAAGCCGCCCGCGAAACACGCGGCCATTCGCTTCGGGACATCGCGGCCACGACCAAGATCTCCGTCGCAGCGCTCGAAGCGGTCGAGCGCAACGACTACTCGCGTTTGCCGGGCGGGATTTTCGGCCGCGCGTTCATCCGCGCGTATGCGCTCGAAGTCGGCCTCGATCCGGAAGCGACCGTGCGCGACTTCATGACGGAAGTCGAGGCGTACGAGAACAGCAGAGCCAAGAAGATCCGCCCGCCGGAAATTACCGCCGAGGATCGCGCGTTTGTCGAGCGCCAGCGTCAGGCGGCGCGACTGCTGCGCCTGGCCGTTGTCGTGCTCATCGTCGGCATCGCCTCGTTCGTGATTTGGCGAGCGCGCCCGCTATGGTCCGGCGGGGCGGCGCCCGCGCCGGTCGAGACCCACCCGGCGACGCCCGCGAAGGTCGACTACCGTCCGCCGCCACCGTCGACGCCGTTCGGCGCGCCTGCGGCCGCTGCCGCATCGGCGGGCGCGGTGACAACGCCCACGCCCGCGCCAGCGGCTGAGGATCAGCTCAAGGTCGGATTCGACGTCACCGCGGATTGCTGGGTTCAGGTCACCGCCGACGGGCTCGTCGTCCTCGGGCGAGTCATGAAAGCGGGCGAGCACCAGCAGTTCACGGCCGACCACGAGATCGGCCTCGACGTCGGCAACGCCGGCGCGTTCCACTGGTCGATCAACGGGAAATCGGCGAAGTCGCTCGGCAAAGACGGCGCGCACAAGCAGGCGCGCGTCACGCTCGCGACGGTGGCGGACTTTCTGCAGTAACGCGGCCGTCAGTGCACGATGATGCCGACCTCACGGGTTGAGATCGTGCCGGCGATTCCCGTGAGCCGCACGCGATAGGCGCCAGGCGCGAGGCCGTTGAGCGGCAGGATTGCCGTGATCGATCCAGCACGATCGGGTGAGCTCGCGATCTGCTGAGACGTCGAGATTACCGCGCGCCCGCGCGAATCGACAAGGCTGATCGCGACCTCCACGGCCCCCGCCGATCGGTTCAGCACCTCCGTGTACGCTTTGAGCGAATCAGTCGTCCTGAAGTCGCGGTCGAGCGACGCGGGAAATGGCAGCGCGCTTGCCGTGCCCGTCTGCGGCACATGCGGCCCGTCCGCGTAGCCGATCACGAGGCCGCTCGTGGAGACCGGGCCGCGCGTGAAATCCGGAATCTCGAGATCGAGATACACCGAGCTCCCGCGTTTGAGCGTAGCGCTCGTCGCTGACGCGCGCAGCTGATAGCGCCCGGGCGCGAGCGTGAGCGTCATCGGCATCTGGTAGGCGACGCCGGCCGGGGAATCATTGTTCATGGCGCGCTTGGTGGTGAGACGCGTCGTGTTTCCGAACCTCGTCACCGGCTTGCCCGATGTCGTCGACACGGCCAGCACCGCGTAGCGAACTTCGTCGCCGAGCCGCCCGTCGGCGCTTTCGACGAGCTGGCGAGGTTCCGTGATCTCGATCGTGACCGCGACGCGCGTGTCGCGCTTCGGGCCCGGCAGCGGTACGGCGAAGAGCCGCATCGGCAGGCCGGGGTCAGGGAGCGTGTCGTCGGCGAGGGCGGCGAGCGCATCCGACGTGCGCGCCTTCGGCGGCGGTCCGACTTCGTATCCGGGCCGCGCGCGAATCGTCGCGCCGGGCGTCTTCACGCTCACCGACAGCTCGCGATATCCCGACTTCGTCGAATCGGCGGGATAGAAGCCGAGCAGGTAGTAGTTGTCGAGGTCGGCGACGATGCGATCGACGCCGCCGCTGAAATCGTCGGTATTCGTGACGGCGAAGCCGCCCGTGGCCGCGGCGGTATAGTCGAGCCCTTGCTGCGCCTGCCTCACTACGCTGTCCCAATCGGTGACGCCGGCCGAGCACGGATCGTTCTCGGCGAGGTTCGGCGGCGACGGGAAACACTCCTGCAGCAGGTTCTCGAGTCCGACGTGCCCGCGCGGATCGACGGCATACGTGACGGCGTTCGCGCGCTGCAGCGACTGCATCATATCGAGGATCGCGAGGTCGTGGTAGCAGGCGCCGCCGCCCTCGGCGATGCACGGCGAATGGCCGTCCGGGAGCCACGAAAGGTCCTTGCCGATGCCCTCCGAGATGATCACGAAAACCTTCCGCCGTCCGCCCGACGCGCCCAGCAGCGAGGCGGCGTCGCGCAGCGTCTTGTAGAACGTCAGGTCGTCATAGAAATCCTTCAAGCTGTGACCGTTGACTGCCGTCGCAGCCGCGGCGTTCGCGGCGGGATCCGTCGACATCGGAGTCGTCGGCATGTGCATATCGAACGCCTCGGGCGGCCGCCGCACGCCACGATCGCCTTTGACGCCGTCGATCGCGGTCATCAAGACTGCGCGATCGTCGGTGACCGGCGTGCTGCCTTTGCCGGTGGTCTTGAGCACGGCCATCGGCGTGCGCAGTCCCATCTTTTCGACAAACTCGCGCGCGACCGCCTTGGCGCGATCCGCGCGGTCGCGGAACAGATGGAGGTCGTCAATGACAATGACCGCCACACGATCCAGATCCAAGCCGCGATTCACCGCGACATCGAGCTTGAGTGTCGGCGGAAACGAGAAGGCCGGGGATGACGCCGCCGCCGGCCGCGACACTTCCTCGAAGAGCTCGATCGTTTGCGGTCGCTTGCGATCGAGCAGGACAAAGTCGTCCTTGGTCAGGCCGTGTATGGGCTCGTTTTTGGCGTCACGGACGACGGCGTAGACCGGGACGACGTCCGTTCGCGATCGGAAGGTCTGCTGATCACCACCGCCCTGTTGCGCGACGATCGTTGCGCCAGTAACGGCCAGCAGGGCCGTGAGCACGGACGCCGCGACGACAGCCACCCGGTTCATGACCTACCGGCGCTTGCCTCGCGGTCGGCCCTCGGCCCACTCAGATCGCATCTGCGACAACCCGTCCATGTAAACGGCCGCGCGCTGGCGCTCCTCTTCGTTCGGCATCTGCTTGAGCAACGTGACGGCCCGCGCGAGATCGCGTTGGATGGTCGCTTTGGTGGCGCCGTAGTAGAGCGCTTTGATCTCGGACAGCGGATCCACGTCAGGTCCTCACGATCGTCAGGCCGTCGCGCTCGATTGCACAGTCGAGCACCTTCGCGCCGCCGTACGCGAGCGCCGCAGACACGTCGGCGTGCCGTTCCGGCTCGACGAGGCAGAACAGGCACCCGCCGCCGCCCGCGCCGCAGACTTTTCCTGCGAGCGCGCCGGCGCGCGTCGCGCGGTCGAAGAGATCGTCGATCGCGGGCGTCGTGACCCCCGGCGCCAAACGCTTGCGCGCCGTCCACTCGTCGGCGAGGTACCTGGCGACGCCGCGCCAGTCGCTGCGCTCGAGCGCCGACCGCATCTCACCAGCGGCATCGCGAATCGCGTCGAACGCCGACACGACCTCGGCGTCGCCGCGCACGCGCCGAACCATCACATCCCAGTTGTTGATCCCAGACTGCCGCGACGCTCCAGTGTAGGCTACGACGACGCGTCGGCCGAGCTCGCGGACGTCGACATTGAGCGCGACGCGCCGCACGCCGGCGACATCCATTTCGACCGCCGACACGCCGCCATAAAGCGCCGGCCGATAATCCTGTACCCCGGTCGGCACGCCGATCACCTGCGCTTCGACGTTCATCGCGACGTTGAGCAGCGCGTCGGGCTCGAGGGTGCGCCCAGTCCAGGCGGCCAGAGCCGCGGCCGTGGCGACGTTGAGCGCCGACGACCCGGCGATGCCCGCGCCGACGGGCGATTCCGACCGAGTGCGCACGTCCACGCCGCGAGCGCCGAAATGCTTCACGAGCCGCGCGATGAGCGGCAGGCGCTCGGTCGGAAGCGCATCGGGCTTGGAGGCCTCGACCCGCTCGCCCGTGTCGTCCGACTCGATGGTGATGGCGCTATCGTCGCGCGACGTGAGCGTGCAGTGCGCGCGCAGGCTCAACGCGGCGTTGATCGTCTGCGCCCGCTCGTGAAAAAGGTACAACGGCCAGATGTCGAACGTGCCGCCGGCGAGATCGATCCGCGTCGGCGCCGAAGAGACGATGCGCACGCGCGCATTATAATGGGCGGGCGAATGTCCGTTCGCGAGCTTCGACGCCACGCCGGCCGGTTGGCCATCGTCGGATTCACCGGTCACAGTGTTCCCGCCGAGCTTCGCAAGCTCGTCCCCGAGTTCGATCTCGGCGGCGTCATTTATTTTGCCCGCAACATCGTCGAGCCCCGCCAGGTGGCGGAGCTCTCGCGCGAGGTTGCGGCTCTCGCGATCGAGTGGCCGCTCTGGATCAGCGTGGATCAGGAGGGCGGACGCGTGGCGCGACTGAAGCGGCCGTTCACCGAGTGGCCACCGGCGATCACGCTTGGTCGCAGCGGCAGCGAGCAGCTCGCCGAGCGGTTTGCCGCAGCGCTCGCGGCCGAGCTGACCGCGGTGGGCATCAACCTCGACTACGCGCCCGTGCTCGACGTCCACACGAACCCCGCGAATCCGATCATCGGCGATCGCGCGCTGGCCGAGCGGGCGGACGTCGCCGCGACGCTCGGCCGTGCGGTCATCCGCGGTCTTCAGCGCGCCGGCGTGGCCGCCTGCGGCAAGCATTTCCCCGGGCACGGCGACACCAGCCGCGATTCGCACGAGGAGCTGCCCATCGTCGAGCACGACCCGCGGCGTCTCGAGGAGGTCGAGCTCGTGCCGTTTCGCGCGGCGATCGAGGAGGGCGTCGCCACGGTCATGACCGCGCACGTGCTCGTGCCGGCGCTCGACGCGGAACGGCCGGCCTCGCTCTCGCCGAGGATTGTCACCACGATGTTGAAGGATGCGATGAAGTTCGACGGCGTCGTGCTCAGCGACGATCTCGGCATGAAAGCCATCAGCGCGACGACCTCGCTCGGCGAGGCGACGGTGGATGCAATCGGCGCCGGCTGCGACGCGGTGCTGCTGTGCAACAACACGATCGACGAGCAGGTCATGGCGCTCGAGGCCCTGATTCGAGCCGCCGAATCGGGCCGCCTGAAGCCATCGAGACTCGATGACGCGTTGGCAAGACAACGGCGCGTCAAGGAGCGCTTCCTCGCGACGAAACCGAAACAGAAGGTCGGGCTCGATATCGTCGGATGCGCCGAGCATCAAGCGGTCGCCGAAGAGATGGCCGCGTTCCGATGACGCCGCGGACGACGGCCGGTCTCGTCAAGTACCGACCGCTGCGCGCGGGCAGCCGCGTGAGCCTCGTGGCGCCCGCCAGTCCCTTCGACCGCGCGGAGTTCGAGGCCGGCCTGGTCGAACTCAGGCGCCTGGGCCTCGAGCCTGTCTACGACGACACCGTGTTCGAACGGCGCGGATTTCTCGCGGGCTCGGCCGAGACGCGCGCGGCCGCGCTGATGCGCGCCTGGAGCCAGCCGGACGTCGACGCGATCGTCTGCGTACGCGGCGGCTATGGCAGCGTCGAAGTCTTGCCGTTGCTCGACCGCGATCAGATTCTTCGGACGCGCACGGCGTTCGTTGGCTACAGCGACGTCACGTCGATTCATGTCTTTCTTGCGTCAGGCGTGGGGATGGCGTCGCTGCATGGTCCGATGGTCGAGGGACGGTTGGCGCGCGGCGTCTCCGCGTACGATCCCGCGACGTTTCTCCGCGGCCTCGGCACCGACCCGCTGGGAGAGCTCACGGCCGACGGCTTGGAGATCGTGCGTCCAGGTGAAGTGACGGGCCCGTTGTTCGGCGGCACGCTCACGCAGCTGCTGGCGTCGCTCTCGACCCCGTTCGAGTTCCGTCCGCCGGCCGGTCACGTGCTCTTCCTCGACGAAGTCGGCGAGCGGCCGTACCGGCTGCATCGGATGCTGACGCAGCTCCGATTGAGCGGCCGCCTGGCGTCGGCCTCAGCGGTCGTCTTTGGCCAGTGGCCGCGGTGCGACGAACCGGGCGGCACCGTCACCGCGCGCGCGGTTATCAACGATGTGCTCGACGGATTTCCTGGGCCGGTGCTGTTCGGATTTCCCTCGGGCCACACGACGCAGGCGCTCATCAGCCTGCCGCTCGGGGTGAGAGCGCGAGTAGTGGCGCACGGCACGCCGATGCTCGTCGTCGAAGAATCGGCCGCGGCATGAGCGGCGAGCTGATCCATTTCATCGGTGTCGGCGGGACGGCGATGGCGACGCTGGCGGCGATGCTCAAGGCGCGCGGCTATCGCGTCCAGGGCTCGGATCAAGGCGTGTACCCGCCAATGAGCGAGCTGCTCGAACGCGAGGCGATTCGCGTCTTCGAGGGCTACGCCGCCGATCACATCACCTCCGACATCGATCGCGTCGTCGTCGGCAACGCCATCTCGCGCGGCAATGTCGAGCTCGAGGAAGTGCTCGATCGCAAGATTCGATATCGATCGCTGCCCGAAACGATCCGCGAAGAGTTCTTGTGGGGCGCGCGCTCGATCGTCATCGCCGGCACGCACGGCAAGACGACGACCACGTCGATGGTGGGGTGGCTCTTGACGGCGGGCGGGCTCGATCCGAGCGTGCTCGTCGGCGGCGTGGCGGCCAACTTCGACACGAGCTACCGGCTGGGCGCCGGGCGTGATTTCGTGATCGAGGGCGACGAGTACGACAGCGCGTTCTTCGACAAGACTGCCAAGTTTCTGAAATACCTGCCGGACATCGCGGTCGTCGGCAACCTGGAGTACGACCATGCGGACATCTATCCCGACATGGAATCGCTGCGCGTCGCGTTTCGACGTTTTCTCGCGACCGTGCCGCGCAACGGGCTTGCGATCATTGGCGCCGACAGTCCTGAAGCCCTGACGCTCGCGGCCTCGGCGCGTTCTGCAGTACAGACGTTCGGCCTCGGTGCGGACGCGGATTGGCGCGCGTCGGAGATCACGTCCACAGGCAGTCGGTGCCGGTTCGACGTCAGCTTTCGGCAGGATCGGTTCGGCCAATTCGACGTGCCGCTTTACGGCACGCACAACGTGCGAAACGCGCTGGCGGCGCTCGCGGTCGGACGCGCCGTCGGCGTGAGTCCGGACAGTCTCAGAGGTGCGCTCGCGGAGTTCAAGGGCGTGCGCCGCCGGCTGGAGTTGCGCGGCACGGTCCGAGACGTATCGGTCTACGACGACTTCGCGCATCACCCGACGGCGATTCACGAAACACTCGCGGCGATACGCAAAGGGCATCCGGACGGGCGGCTGTGGGCCGTGTTCGAGCCGCGGTCGGCGACGGCGTGCCGGCGCGTGTTCCAGGACGATTTCGCCCACGCCTTTATCGAGTCCGGCGCGGACGAGACGATTCTCGCACCGGTCTTCCGATCCTCGCTCCCGGAAGCCGAGCGGCTCTCGGTCGACCAACTCGTGGCCGACATCTCGACATCCGGCCGGCACGCGCGCGTGCTGCCCACGGTCGACGACATCGTCGCGACGATTGCCGCCGAGGCGCAGCCGGGTGATCGCGTGGTGATCATGTCGAACGGCGGCTTTGGCGGCATCCATGGGAAGCTGCTCGACGCGCTCGCGCGGTGACGGGCGTGCAGAACCAGCGCTTCGATCGCGGCGTGCGCGGGATCGTGGACGCCGATCGCGTCCGGACGAACGCCCCGCTCGCCGACTTGACGACGTTTCATGTCGGAGGGCCGGCGGATTGGCTCGTGGAAGCGACGTCAGTGGACGAAGTGACGGGCCTCGTGCAGCTCGCGCGCGAGTGCGACGTCCCCATCGTCGTGCTCGGCGGAGGATCGAACGTGCTCGTCGCGGACGCAGGTGTCCGCGGGGTCGTCATGCGGCTGCGATTGCAGACCATCGGTCAAACGGCCGACGATCGCGTACGTGCCGAGGCCGGCGTGACGATCAACGGCCTTGTCCGGTGGACCATCGGTCGCGGGCTCGCCGGGCTCGAAGCGTGGGCCGGGACGCCTGGCACGGTCGGCGGCGCCATCTACGGCAACGCGCACTACAGCGGTACGAACATCGGCAGCCTCGTCACACGCGTGGCGGTGGTCACGCCGGCAGGGGAGGTCACCGAAGCGGCGGCGGTGGACATGGCATTCGGCTACGACACCAGCCGCGTTCAGCGCACGCGCGAGATCGTGCTCTGGGCGGAGTTTGGCGTGACGACGGGCGATCCGGCGGCGCTGCGCGAGACCGCGCGCGCCTCGCTCGCCTTCCGGAAACGGACGCAGCCGCTGGCGCTCTCGAGCGCGGGGTGTGTGTTTCAGAATCCAGACGGGACCCGAGACGCGGTGCCGGCCGGAATTCCTCCGTCAGCGGGCGCGCTCGTGGATCGCGCCGGTCTCAAGGGCACGTCGATCGGCGGAGCCACGATTTCGCCGCGCCACGCGAACTTCATCGTCAACGAAGGCGACGCGACGGCGCGGGACATCCGGACGCTGATGGAGCGCGCGCGCCTCGGCGTGCGCGATCGATTCGGTGTCGAACTCAGGTATGAGGTGGTCTTTCTCGGGGACTGGGACGGCTCAATGACCCATGGCTAATTTACTGATTCACGGCGGCCGCCGGCTCTCGGGCCGATTGACGGTCGAAGGCAACAAGAATGCGGCGCTGCCGCTGCTGGCGGCCTGTCTGCTCACCGACGAGACCTGCGAGATCCGTAACGTGCCGCGAATCCGTGACGTCGCGGTGATGGTCGAGCTCCTGAAGTCGCTCGGCGCCCGCGTCGAAGGGCAGGGCACGCCAACGCTGCGCGTGACGTGCAAGGACGTCACGTCCTCCGAACCCGATCCGCACCTCGTGGGCCGACTGCGCGGCTCTGTGCTCCTGCTCGGCGCGCTCGTCGGCCGTACGGGTCGCGCGATGATCGCGCCGCCGGGGGGTGATTTCCCCGCGCGCCGGACGATTACGACGCACCTGCGCGCCCTGCGCTCCATGGGCGCGCGGATCGTCGAGTCCCCGATGGGCAGCCGGCTCGAAGCGCCCGACGGCCTCAGTGGCGCGTCGATGTATCTGCTCGAAGCGTCGGTGACCGGCACGGAGACCGCGATGCTCGCGGCCGCGCAGGCGACCGGCCCGACCGAAATCCGCAACGCCGCATGCGAGCCGCACGTCGCTGAGCTCGGCGAGTTCCTGCGCGCGATGGGCGCGGACGTGCAGGGCATCGGCGCGTCGACGGTCCGCATCGAATCGTCAGGCAAGCTGCATGGCGCGACGCACACGCTCGGCGGCGATTACATCGAGGCCGCCTCGTGGGGCGTCGTCGCTGGTGTGACCGGCGGTGAGATCGAGGTTGCCGGTGTCTCGGTGCGTGACCTCGAGCCCATCACCGCGGTGTTGTCGGAGATGGGAGTCGTGCTCGAGCTCGAGGACAATCACTTTGCGGTGCGTCCGTCGAAGCTCGTCGGCGCGCGCCGCATCACGACCGGTCTCTGGCCCGGCTTCCCGAGCGACATCGTGAGCCTCGTGACCGTGCTCGCCACGCAGGCCGCCGGCAGCACGCTCGTGCACGACTGGATGTACGAATTGCGTCTCTTCGCCCTCGAGCAGCTCAGCGCCATGCGCGCTGATTTGTTTCTCTGCGATCCGCATCGCATCATCGTTACCGGTCCGGTGACGCTCAAGGGCCGCACGCTCGACAGTCGCGATATTCGATCCGGAATGGCGCTCATCGCCGCGGCGCTGGCCGCTGAAGGCGAAAGTACTGTGCTCGAGATCGAAACCGTCGAGCGCGGTTACGCCAATCTCGTCGAGCGCCTTCGCGGGTTGGGCGCCGAAGTCGAACGCACAAACTAAACACGCGTCGTCCGGGGTCCGGGGTCCGAGGTCCGGAGTTCCGGTGTCGTCCACAGGTCCTGGGTCCTCCGACTGCGGTCCGCGGGCTTCGGATTTCGGGCCTCGGACTCCGGACCTTGGACTCCGGACGACGCGGGAACCTCGGACCTCGGACCGAGGACCTCGGACGACCTGGGAACCTCGGACCTCGGACGCGGGACCAGGACGACGCGGTTCTTATTCGAAGCGGAGAGCTTCGATGGGATCGAGCGCGGCCGCCTTACGCGCCGGATAGAAGCCGAAGAAGATGCCGACGGCGGCCGAGAAGCCAACGGCGATCACCACCGCCTGCGGCGGAATGAGCGTCGTCATCTGCTCGTAGCTCCGCATG
>CAYQRM010000270.1:0-9460 GCA_964419785.1 uncultured Solibacteraceae bacterium
GCAGATCGCGCTCACTTCACACGCGCCGCTGCGGTCCACTGCTGCACGAGCGTGAGCGGCCGGGCGGCGCGCGCGTCGCTCGTGACGAGCGCGAGAATCCGCCCGTCCTTCGCAACGTCGTACGAATAGCCGCGGCCGATCATGACTGGCATCAAGGCGCGCGGCACGCCGAACTTCAACGCGCCGTCGGCCTCGGTGACGTCCACCACGGTCAGCACGCCTTCCTCCGCGTAATACAGCGAGCGGCCGTCGACGCTCCAGGCCGGCAGACTGCTGTGATCGGCCAGCTGCTGCCGGTGTCCGCCGCCGGGAAACGCTTCGACAAACACGCCGCTCACCGGTGTGTCGCCGAGGCTGCCTTGATAGACCATCCATCGCTGGTTCGGTGAAATCCGCACGTTCTGCGCGGTGGGGGGATCGCGCACGATGGGTGTGCCGGTACGCGGCTTGCCAGGCGCCGAGGCCAGCGGCATCGACCAGATGCCGCCGATGCCTGCCGACGAGTAGACCAGCACGCCGTCGCCGGTCCACGCGGTCACCCGAGGCGCAAAGCCGCCGAAGTCTTCGGGCCGCACGGTGAGCAGCCGCTCTTCCGCGCCGCCCGAAATCGACCGCCGAACGACTGCCAGGCCATCTTCGCGTCGGACGCCGTAAGCGATCGTCCCTCCATCGGGAGACCAGGCCGCGAATCCCCCTTGACTGCCGTCGCTGGCGAACGTCAATCGGCTGCGTCGACCCGACGCGAGGTCGATCCGCCAGAGCTCGATGTTGTTGTCGGTGCCGATCAGGCCGATCGTTGTCGACTGTCCGTCGGGCGACAGGCGGATGTTGCGCGCGCTGCCCATTTCGCCCACCTGCCTCTGTCGTTTGCCGGCGGCGTCGAACCACACGAGGCTCGTCGCCGATCCGCCAATAGCATCTTGGTAGATCAGCGTGCCGGTGTCCGACGCCGAAAACAGTCCGCGAGACTCGCCGAGCAGCGTCTGCACGCCGCGCGCCACCGCGGCCGGCGATCCCGTGAGCGTGAAACGCGTAAGATCGAATGGCTGCGCGATCAGTATGTCCTCGCGCAAGAACAACAGCTGTCCGCCGACGTACGTCGCGTTCGACGTCGCCTCGGTGACGACGTTGTCCGTGCTGCCGTCGCGCAGGGCGACGCGGACCTGATGGGTTTCGGCCGAGTAGTAGAGAAAATGCTGTCCGTCCGGCAGGAACCACGGCTGGCGTGGAAGGCCCTTCTTCAGGAGTGTCTTAGGCGTGCCGCCAGCCGACGGGACCTCAGTGATCCCCCCGCTCCCTTCGAACACAATCGTTCCGTCCGGCCCCCAGCTGGCACCGCGCACGAAGCGTGCGGTTGCGATCGCCACGGGTGCGCCGCCAGAGATTTCGACGCGCTCAAGTCGTCCCTTCGGACTGTCGTAGTAGCCGATCGATTGGCTGTCGGGCGACCAGAACGGAAACGACGCGTTGTCAGCGCCCTCGATTGGCCGCGCTTCGCTGTCGAGCGGGCGCAGCCACAGCTGCGTTCGGCCGTCAGCCGTCCGTGCGGAGAACGTAATGAACCGGCCATCCGGCGAGATCACTGCCGGCCCGACGGTGACATCGAAGTCGAACACCGCGCCATCAGGCGGCGGGATCATGGAGCGGACGACCGCGCGCTCAGGTGCCGGCCGATTCAGGTACGCCACGGCAAGCGCGATCGCGGCGATCGTGGCTGCGACGGCGACGAGCCAAGGAAGGAGCGATCCGCGCGCGCGTGATGCGGTGGTCGTCACGATCGCCGGCATCGCCCCCGGCACGCCGAACGCGCCATCGAGCGCCAGCCGCACGCTCTGCATGTCGCCGAAACGCTGTTTGGGATCCCGCTCGAGACATCGCCGCACGCACGCGTTCAGCACGGGCGTGTTGGCCGGCAGCCGTGTCCAATCCGGATCGCGGGCGAGCACCGACGCGAGCACGTCTGTCACATCGTCGCCCTTAAATGCGCGCTGGCCCGTGAGCATCTCGTAGAGCACCGCGCCGAACGCCCAGACGTCCGCGCGTCGATCAACGGTGCGGCCTCTCGCTTGCTCCGGCGCCATGTAGGCCGCGGTGCCGAGAATCATTCCTGCCTGCGTGATCGCGGGGCTCGTCGTGGTCGAGAGTAGGTCAGAGATCGGGCCTGACGAGGCGGCCGTCTTGGCGAGGCCGAAGTCGAGAATCTTGACGGTGTCGTCCGGCCGCACCTTGATGTTCGCGGGCTTGAGATCGCGATGGACGATGCCGCGTTCGTGCGCGGCTTCGAGACCTTCGGCGATTTGCCTGGCGATCCCGAGGACCTCGTCGGGCGGCAATGGCCGGCCGGCGATGCGATCGGCCAGCGTCGGGCCTTCGACGAGCTCCATTACGAGCGCCGTCGTCGTCTCGCTTCGCTCGAGCCCGTAGATCGCGGCAATGCGCGGATGATTGAGCGTCGCGAGGATCTCGGCTTCGCGTTGAAAACGCACGAGCCGATCGGCGTCGGCCGCGACGGATTCCGGCAGGACCTTGAGCGCGACAGAGCGCTTCAGGTTGGCGTCGGTGGCCCGGTAGACCTCGCCCATGCCACCGGCGCCGAGAGCGCTGATGACTTCATACGGTCCGAGCCGAACACCTGGATTCAGCGCCATGGGCCGGACGTTAGGCCGGGAGACGGGCCAAGGTGGCGGGATTATAAGCGGTGTTCTCGACTGGTTGGGGCACGATTCCCGCCGGCGTCATCGCCGGCCCTCTTACGCCGATTCTCGCCAAGGCCTCGGCGGCCTGCTCTCGAAGGTTTCGCCATTCGATGTGCCGTGCTCGTAACCTCGGTGATCGTGCTGGCGCGGCTGGCGGCCCACTGGCTGCTTGCGAGACGCCTTGCGGGCACGAATCCGATCACGTCGCTGCGAGCCTAAATCAACAAGACCTCAGACAACCGTCAGGACTCCAGGAGGCGGAGCACCTACCTTTGATCGAGAGCAAGGCATCAAAGGAGTCCGCTATGACTTGGAGAAACCTGCTCGTCGGCGTGGTACTGATCTCTGCTCCTGTCATCCTTCCGACTAATGCCACCGCCCAGACACCGACGCAACCTCCGACTCCGCCGGACGACCGAAAATGGTTTGTGGAACTCGCTGCCGCCGGCGGCGGATTTGCCGCAGTGCACGAGGAGGAAATCCTTGTGCAGGATCATCTGGTCTGTACCGGGCAGACGACACCGCAGACCTGCACGATCGATCCCAACAACCAGGTGCTCGTGAGAAATGTCAAGTACACATACAGTCCGACGCTCTCGACGGGGATCGTGTTCCGCCGACTCGTCGGACAAGCGGGCACGGCCAATGAGGATTCGTTCGGCGTCGGCGTCGGCGGCCATTTCGTATTTCTGTCTGGCGCTGACGGCACAATCAAGGCGGCGCCAGCTGTCACTGTTCATGTCGGTACTCAGAAGACCCAGTTGTTTGGAGGAGTGATCTTTGTCAACAGCGACCAAGTCTCGTTTCAGAACGGCGCCAGCAGTGTCGTCGTACCGAAGGACGCCGATACGTCGTCGTTGATCCTGAAGAACCATGGTCGCGGCCCGAGCTTCTTCCTCGGAGTCGTTATTGGCGGAGTGTCCGTCACGAAGCCGGGGGGCGATTAGCCTAAAATGCCCTCATGCTCTCCCGAGCCATCCGGTCGTGGATGCTCGCGCGCGGCACGGCCGCGCTCGCGGTGCTCGCGTTCGCGATCGGGATTGGCGCAGCGACGGCGATGTACACCGTCGTCAAGAGCGTGCTCTTGCGGCCGCTGCCGTACGCGAACAGCAACCGCTGGGTCACGCTTTACGGCGGCCGGACCACTGAGCCGAGGCAGTTCTCGTCCAATACCGTGCTCGACCTCGAGGAGTTCCGCCGCCGGACGACGAGCTTCGATGTCTTCGGCTGGTTCATGTCGAGCACGAAAAGTCTGACGGCACCGGGCGAGCCCCGACACGTGACGATCGTTTCCGTCACGCCCGATCTCGTCCCGGCGCTCGGCATCTCGCCGGCAATCGGACACTGGTTCACCGATAACCGCGGCGCGGCGATTTCCGACGGGTTGTGGCGCGCGCTGGGCGCCGATCCGAAGATCGTCGGCACCTCGATGACGCTCGATCGCGTCACGTACACGATCACGGCCGTCATGCCATCGCGATTCGTGCTGCCGATCTCCGCTCCCGGCACCGAGGGGGTTGCGACGGACGTGTGGATCGGGCTCGATCGGACGAGCCCGGGCGTCGATCCAAACGCCGGATTGTTCTTTGCCTACGCGCGATTGAAGCCGGGTGTGACGCTCAACGCGGCCACCGCGGAGGTCAAGGGCATCGGCGCCGACATCGCGGCGCGCGATCCGATCGGCCACCAGGCCTACATGTCGAAGCTCGAGGACCTGCAGGACGTCGGCGTGCGGGAGCAGCGGCCAACGCTCCTGCTCCTGCTCGCTGCATCGTTCTTGCTCCTCGTCATTGCGTGCGCGAACGTCGCCGGCCTGCTGCTCGTGCGCTCGGTGACGCGCGCCAGAGAGATCGCGACGCGCATCGCGCTTGGGGCGTCGGCGGCCCGGCTCGCATGGCAATTCTTTCTGGAAGGCGCGCTCGTGTCGATTCTGGGCGCGGTGCTCGGCATCCTCGTGAGCATGTTGCTCGTCCGCGCACTCATGCTGCTCGGTCCGGAGTTCGTGCCTCGCACATCGGTCATCGAGATGGACGTGACCGTGCCGCTCGTCGCGCTGGCGCTCGGTGTGCTCACGGCGGTGGCCTCCACGCTTGCGCCGTTGTGGCAAACGAGACAAACGTCGCCGGCCGACGCGCTCGAAGCCGGTGTCCGCGTATCGGTCGGCGCGCGAGCCAGGCGCGTATCGCAAGCGCTCGTCATCGCCGAGATCGCGACAGCGTTCGCGCTGCTGGTCGCCGGTGGCGCGTTGGCCTTGCGCCTGCGCGCGCTCGGTCAGACGCCGACAGGATTTGACCCCGATCACCTCCTCGCGTTTTCCGTCGACGTGCCGGCGGCCATGGTCGCGGACGGAGCGACGCGTCAGGCGTCTCCGTACCTGCGCCAACTCGCCGATGCCGTGATCGCGGCGCCAGGCGTGATGACGGCGGGATTCAGCAATCAGCTTCCACTCGACGGATGCTGCTGGTCGACCACGATCGAGCGCGAAGGCCACCCGCCCGGCGACACCGAGCGTACGAGCTTCATCATCGCGAGTCCGAGCTACTTCACCACGATGCGGATTCCGTTGATGCGCGGACGGTTCTTGACCGACGCCGACCTGAGCGACGCCCCCGCGATGGTGGTGCTCAATCAGGCGGCGGCGAAACGCTACTGGGGCAGCGACGACCCGGTCGGCGGCTTCGGCCGGTTCCTGGGCGCAACAGGAACGCGATTTCAGGTCGTCGGCGTCGTCGGCGACGTGAAAAACGAGGCGCTCGGAGACGCGACGGTTCCCGAGGTGTATGTCTCGAGTAGCGTCTCAGTCCCCAATCCCGCGCGATTCGTCGTGCGCTCGACGCTTCGCGCGGACACGCTGTTGCCGGGCCTGCGTCGCGCGATTCGCGGGGTCGATCCGACGCTGCCCATCCATGACGTGACGACGGTCGACGACGTGGTGACGAGATCGCTCGCGGCCGAGCGGGTGAGCGCCGGACTCTCCGGAGGATTCGCGCTGACGGCGCTGATCATGGCCACGCTCGGGATTTACGGCGTGATCTCGTACGCCGTGCGCCAGCGCACGGTCGAGATTGGTACGAGGATGGCAATCGGCGCGTCGAGCCGGGACATCCTGCGTCTCGTCGTCGGCAACGGACTCACGCTGGCGATTGTCGGCGTGATCGTCGGCACGGTCGTGGTGCTGGGGGCCGCGCCGTGGCTCGCGCGCGTGCTCGAGCTTCAGACATTCAGCTGGTCGTCGTTCGTTGCGTCCGCGGCAGTCGTCGGCCTCGTCGCGACGAGCGCCACCGGCGTGCCGGCGTGGCGTGCGGCGTCGATGCCCCCGCACCTCGCAGTGCGCGACGAAGCGCCGGCGACGTGGGAGATCGCGCGCGCCGAGGTGCGCCGTGCGATGGCCGCGATCTCCCGCCGCATACCGTTCGCGCGCGCGGGCTCAGGCACTGTCGAGCGCGTCTTGCTCGCGGGATTCGTCGACGCCGCGAGACAGGCGGGATCTCACGCCGACGCGATGCGTCAGGCGCTCGAAATGGTATGCGACCAGCTCGGCGCGTCGTCGGCCGTCGTGCTCGAGCGATCGAACGGCGACTACGTGTGCGCGGCGACGCATCCGTCATCCGCTGGAGCCGTGGTCACGCTTCAGGCTGACGGTTGGCTGTCGAGACGGCTCTCAGCCTTCGGTCAGGCGCTCTCCATCACGGCGGGCGACCTGGAGGCCGCGCTTCAATGGAGCGCGGCACACCATCCCGCGGTGCGTGACGAAGTCGCGGCGATTGCGGCAGCGGGCGTGCGCGTGGCGGTGGCCTTGCGGGCGCGTGAGGACGTGATTGGCATCCTGTTGCTCGGACCGCCGACGGACGGCGCATCGAGTTACGGCCGATCCGAGCGCGCTGCACTCACGGCCTGCGCGCCGCAGCTCGCGCTGATGGTTGAGAACGGCCGCCTCACAGCGCGTATCG
The DNA here is from genome assembly GCA_964419785.1 of uncultured Solibacteraceae bacterium. Classification (GTDB taxonomy): domain Bacteria; phylum Acidobacteriota; class Vicinamibacteria; order Vicinamibacterales; family SCN-69-37; genus DATEGZ01. The sequence continues at coordinate 6,647 of CAYQRM010000270.1, forward strand.
TCGCGCAGGAAAAGATTCGGCGCGATCTCGCGCTCGCCGCCGAAGTGCAGCGGGGGCTGCTGCCGGACGTGCCGCCGGACCGCGATAGCGCGGCGGTCGCGGCCGTCAGCGTGCCCGCGCGATCGATCGGCGGCGACTATTTCGACTTCATTGACGTCGGCGATCGGCGGCTCGGTATCGCGCTGGCGGATATCGCCGGAAAGGGCATACCCGCCGCGCTGATCATGTCGTCAGTGCGCATGGCGCTGCGCGTGCTTGCCAGCGAGCCGGGCGCCTCGTTGCCAGATCTTGTCGCGCGAATGAATCACGTGCTGCACGAGGCGACGCCGTCAAACAGCTACGCGACGTTCTTTTACGCCCGCGTAGACGACGACGCGCGCGAGCTGCGGTACATCAACGCGGGGCACCTGCCGCCCATTCTCGTGCGATCCGGCGAGCTCCAGGAACTGACGATCGGCGGGTCGGTCATTGGTCTGTTCGACGGTCTGTCGTACGAAGAGGGAGGCGTCGCGCTCCAGCCTGGCGACGTGCTGGTGGCGTTCACCGATGGCGTGCCCGAGGCGCAGAATTCGGCGGAGGAAGAATTCGGCGATGTGCGCCTGAAGGAACTGCTGACACAAATCGCGCATCTCGACGCGCAGGAGATCGCCGCAAGGCTGCTCGGGGAGCTGAAGGCCTGGATTCAGGACGCGTCGCAGTACGACGATCTGACGTTCATCGTCCTGAAGGTTCGCGATGCGCCGGCTACTTCTTCGCCGGCGCCCGGCGCTTGAGCTCGTCGAACCAGTTCGTCACCGTCGCGATCGTCGCGCCTTCGCCGACTGATTCGATCAGAAAGTGCTGGCCATCGGGCGCGACGTCCCACGTCGTGCCGGAGAACATCGAGAAGAGCTTGACCGGCGTGCCGGCCGAGAACGGCGACGTCTGAATGGCGACGCTGTAGAGGGCCGAGTTGCCGCCGATGGCGTCCCAGTACAGCAGCTCGCGGCCGTTGGGCGCCCACCGGATGCGCGACGCGCCGTGGTCCGAGACCTGAACCTTCGGACCCGGACCAGGAAAGGGGACGATGTAGGCTTCACCGCGGCCGCTTTCACTCGATGCGAATGCGACCCAATGTCCGTCGGAAGAAAAAAGTCCTCCGCTGTCGCTGGTTGCACCCTCTCGCAGCGGATGTGGTGTGCCGGCGGTGCCGGCGCCATCGATCGTGACGACATTGACGTGCGGATGGCCCCCTGCATCCGCCGAAGTGAACAACAGCGTCTTGCCGTCCGGCGAGAATGACGTCGGCACGAGATCGGTGCCGGCAAGGACGAGCGCCGGCGCGCCGGTGCCATCGGCCGGGATTCTGTAGAGTCCGGCTTTCTTGTCGATGTTTCCGGCGTACACCAGGGCGTGGCCGTCTGGCGTCCAAATCGGATAGTCGTTGAACCCGCCGAAGGTCAGACGGGTCGGATTGCCGCGCGAGAGGTCGACGAGCCAGATGTCCGAGCCGGTGTCGCCATGAATTCCATTGGCGACACGGCGTCCATCAGGCGACAGGCTTCCGGTCCCCCACTCACGCGCCACCTGGCCAACGAGCGGAACGTCCGCGCCTTTGCGATCTCGCCACGTGAGCGTCGTGCCACCCACCGTCGTCGCGGAGGAGTAGACGAGCACACCGTTCGATGAAACCGTGTAGTCCCCGGTGCCAGCTGTGGGACCGAGCGACGAGACGCCCTCGATCACCGGAGCTTCTGAGCCGATCGTTTTCAGGCTGGCGAGATCGAACGGCTGTGCGAACAGGGTACCGTTGCGGACGCACAGCAAATGTCCGCTCGGCACGTACTGTCCGTTGTCGCCGCTCCGCGCCACGGTTTGATAGGTTCCCGTCTTCAGATCGAGGACGGCGAATTGAGAATCGGCCGATGCGTACACCACCGTGAACAGCAGCTGTCGACCGCCCGGCAGGAATTGCGGACGGATGTGACGCGTCTCGTTCTTGGACTTGTCCAGCGTCGTCAACGCCGTCGGCGCGCCGCCGGATGCCGGCATGCGCTCCAGCACGGATCCGCTGCTGTACACGATCGTGTCGTCGTCGCCCCACGACGCGCCATCGTTAAAGGAGCCCTCGCCGATCGTGATCGGCGTGCCTCCGGCCGCAGGCACTTTTCTGAGCTTGCGGTCGGCGGCCGAGAAGGCGACCCAGTCTGCCGCCGGCGACAAGATCGAGATGACCCCGCCGTCGCCGCCGGCAATTACGCGGCCGTCGAACTGATCCATCTCGCGAAGGTTCAGGTGAAAACCGAAAGGCCCGCCCGCGCTCGTGTAGACGAGCTTCGTGCCGTCACGCGAGATCGCGACGAGCCCGGTGACCTCCTTGAAGCTGGCGACCGACCGGATGACGGGCGCGGTGTTCGTCGCGGCCGTGGACGATCGCCAAATCGACACTGCCGCGACGGCGAGCGCAATCGCGGCGATGGCCCACGGCAGCGCGGCTCGCCAGCCGGATCGGCGCGGCGCGGCCACTGCCGGCGACGACGCTAGTGCAGGGAGAATCGTGCTGCCGGAGGCCCCGGTCGCGATCTGATCGAGCACGCGTCGGGCTTCGCCCATGTCACGCAACCGCTGTTTCGGATCGCGGACGAGACAATCGTGCAGCAGAGCAGTGAGGCGCGGCGGCGTGGAGGCCGGAAGCTTCGACCAGTCGACCTCGCGCGTGAGCACGGCGGCGAGCGTGTCCGACACGTCCTCGGCTTCGTAGCCGCGCTGGCCGGAGAGCATTTCGTACAGCACGACGCCAAAGGCCCAGATGTCGGCGCGCTTGTCGACGGCGCG
>CAYQRM010000271.1:0-11092 GCA_964419785.1 uncultured Solibacteraceae bacterium
CTGCCGCGAATGCTGCACGCCAAGCTGCTGCGCTCGCCGCATCCGCACGCGCGCATCGTCCGCGTCGACGTCACGCGCGCCGCCGCGCATCCGGGCGTCCACCTCGTGCTCACCGGCGACGCGTTTCCGATCGCCTACGGCGTGCTGCCGGTCAGCCACGACGAACACGCGCTCTGTCGCGACAAGGTCCGTTTCGTCGGCGATCCCGTCGCCGCGGTCGTCGCCCGAGACGAAGCGACGGCCGCCGACGCGATCGAGCTCATCGACGTCGAGTACGACCTGCTGCGGACGCTCGCGTCGCCGGAAGAGAGCCTCGAGCATCCCGAACCGCGCATTCACGAGTACGGCGATCACGGCAACGTCCACAAGGCGGTCGCGCTGCAGTTCGGCGACGTCGACGCCGCGCTCGCCGAATCCGACCGCGTCTTCGATGATGTGTTTTTCTATGAGGGAAGCACGCACCTCCCGATCGAGCAGCACGCCGCGGTCGGCACGAAAGATCCCGACGGCAAGCTCGTGGTCTACTCGAGCACGCAGACGCCGCACTACCTCCATCGCGCGCTCGCGAAAGCGCTCGACATGCCCGCCGCCCAGATTCGCGTCGTCGCCACGCCGAACGGCGGAGGGTTCGGCGGTAAGAGCGATCCGTTCAATCACGAGGTCGTCGTCGCGAAAGCGGCGTGGATGCTCGATCGTCCCGTCAAGATTTGTCTCACGCGCGAGGAAGTGTTCTACTGCCATCGCGGCCGTCATCCGGTCCTGATGCGATTCCGGACCGGCGTGACGGACGACGGCAAGCTGACGGGCATCGACCTCGAGACGCTGCTCGACGGCGGCGCGTACGGATCGTACGGCGTGGCGAGCACGTTCTACACGGGCGCGCTGCAAACCGTGACGTACCAGATTCCGCGGTATCGCTTCCGCGGCTGCCGGACGTTCACGAACAAGCCACCGTGCGGCCCGAAGCGCGGCCATGGCACGCCGCAGAGCCGCTTCGGCCAGGAGATCCAGCTCGACAAAATCGCCGAGGCGCTGAAGATCGATCCGGCCGATCTGCGGCTGCGCAACATCGCGCCGCCCGACTCACTCACGGCGAACTATCTCCGCGTCGGCACGATCGGGCTGGCCGAGTGCATCGAGCGCGTGACCATGCGGTCCGGCTGGCGCGAGAAGTTCCGCAGACTGCCTGCCGGCCAGGGCGTCGGCCTCGCGTGCTCGTCGTACCTCACGGGCGCGGGCTTGCCGATCAACTGGAACGATCTGCCGCACTCCGGCGTGCAGCTCAAGCTCGACCGCAGCGGCGGCGTGACGGCGTTCAGCGGCGCGACGGAGATCGGCCAGGGGTCGGACGATGTGCTGGTGGCGTGCGTGGCGGAGGTGCTCGGCATCGACCCGCTCGACATTCGCGCGGTCACGGGCGACACGGATCTCACGCCCGTGGATCTCGGCTCGTACTCGAGCCGCGTGACGCTCATGATGGGCAACGCCGCGGTGCAGGCTGCGGAGCGCGCGCGAGAGATTCTCGCGACGTCTGTGTCCGCGCGTCTCGACGTGCCACGCGATCGGCTGGTCTTCGCCGGCCGCCGCGTGTTCGACGCGAGCGATCCGGCGAAGGGCGTGACGTTTCAGGAAGCCGTCTGCATCGCCGAGGCGCAGGTCGGCACGATCGGAACCACCGGCTCGTACACGCCGCCGAAATCCGCGGCGAAATTCAAAGGCGGTGGCGTCGGCCCGTCGCCGACGTACTCGTACTCGGCGGCGGTCGTCGAGGTCGACGTCGATCCCGAGACCGGATGGATCGTCGTGCCGCGCGTGTGGATCGCGCACGACATCGGCCGCGCGCTCAATCCGACGCTGGTGCGCGGACAAGTCGAAGGCAGCGTCTACATGGGCCTCGGCGAGGCGCTGATGGAAGCGCAAGCGTTCCGGCGCCTGCCGGCGAAACTCTCGCACGCGCTCGTGCACAAGTTCCCGTCGATCCTCGAATACAAGAGCCCGACGAGCCTCGACATGCCGGAGATCGTGACCGATCTCATCGAGCATCCCGATCCGGCCGGCCCGTTTGGTGCGAAAGAAGTTGGCCAGGGACCGCTCTTGCCGATCATGCCGGCGGTGGCCAACGCGGTGTACGACGCAGTCGGCGTGCGGATCGATGAGGTGCCGATCACGCCGGAAAAGATCGTGCGCGCGCTCGCGGCCCGCGCCGCGGGCAAGCCCGCGCGCGTCGGGCCCGCTGACTTTCCGTCGGTCGCGTGGCCTGAGCCCTTGCTCGTCACACCGCCGTGGGAAGGCGGCGACGGCCGGGCGTCGAACGAGCCAGCGAGGAAGAAGTCGTCGCACAATGTGGACGCCGGCGTCGAAGCGCGAGCGGGGGTGCGGCGATGATGCGACTGCCTTCGTTCCGGTACCGCGCGCCGCGCACGATCGACGAAGCGGCGGCGTGGCTCGCCGAGTCGCCGGCCGACACGATGCTGCTCGCCGGCGGGACCGACCTCGTGCCGAACATGAAGCGCCGGCAGCAGACGCCGCGGACCGTCATCGCGCTTCGCCATCTCGACGCGCTCAGGGCGCGCAGCTACGCGGGCGAGATCACGCTCGGCGCCTGTGTGACGCTCACCGAGATCGTGCGCGACGAGCGCCTGCGCGCGACGTGCCGCGGGCTCTGGCAGGCCGCGGCGCAGGTCGCGACGCCGCACCTGCGCTCCATGGGGACGATCGGCGGCAACGTGTGCCTCGACACGCGGTGCACGTACTACGACCAGAGCCTCGAGTGGCGCAAGGCCATCGACTTCTGCATGAAGAAGGACGGCAAGACGTGCTGGGTCGCGACGTCGAGCCCGCGGTGCCTCGCGGTCTCGTCGACCGACACCGCGCCGATGCTCCTCGCGCTCGGCGCGCGCGTCCGCCTCGTCTCCTCGGGCGGCGAGCGGATGATCGAGGCCGCCGACCTCTATCACAACGATGGCATGCGCTATCTCACGCGGCGGCCCGACGAGATCCTCACGCACATCTTCGTCCCCGATCAGACGGGCTGCGAGAGCGCGTACTGGAAGCTGCGCCGCCGCGGGTCGTTCGATTTTCCGGTCGCGTCCGCAGCGGCGAGCGTGCGGATCGTCGATGGCCGCGTCGCGTCGGCGCGGATCGCGCTCGGCGCGGTCGCGTCTCGCCCGCTGCTCTCCACAGCCGCGGCGGACGTGCTCGTCAATCACCCGCTCACCGACGACGCGATCTCCGCAGCCGCCGACGCCGCGTACGAGATCGCGAAGCCGATGGACAACACCGACTTCGAACTGCTGTGGCGCAAGAAGATGGTCAAGTCGCTCGTCACGGCCGCGCTGCGTGAGGTGCGCGGCGACGATGTCCGCGAGCTGCGACAGAAGATCGCGAGACAGCAGCTGTCCTAGCGCACGCTCTTCAACCGTTTCCGGACGTTCGCGCTTGCGTCACGCGCCCGTGTCGCCGTCGCGCTTGAGAAACAGCGCGCCGAGCGGTGGGATCGTGAGCACGAGCGATTGCGCGTGGCCGTGCGCGGGGACGGGCTCGGACGAGCGACCGCCCTGGTTGCCGACGTTGCTGCCGCCGTACGGCTGCGCGTCGCTGTTGAGGAGCTCCCGGTAGTAGCCGGGCTCCGGCACGCCGACGCGATAACTCTCGCGCACGAGCGGCGTCCAGTTGAGCACGGCGACCACGGGCGGCTCGCGCTCGTCGCCTCCGCGGCGCATCAACGAGATCAGGCTCGACTCGTAATCATTGCAATCGATCCACTCGAAACCGGGCGACTCGAAATCGATCTCGTGCAGCGCGCGCTCGCGCGCGTAGAGGCCGTTGAGATCCTCGACGAACCGCTGCAGTCCCGCGTGCAGCGGGTGATCGAGCAGGTGCCAGTCGAGCGACGCGTCGTGGTTCCACTCGCGCCACTGCCCGAACTCGCAGCCCATGAACATCAGCTTCTTGCCCGGATGCGCGTACATGAACGCGTAGAGCGTGCGCAGCGTCGCGGCCTGCTGCCACGGGTCGCCGGGGATCTTCGAGATCATCGCGCCTTTGCCGTGCACGACTTCGTCATGCGAGAACGGCAGGATGAAATTCTCGTTCCACGCGTAGAGCATCGAGAACGTCAGGTGCCGGTGCTCCCAGCGGCGGAACACGGGATCCTTGCTGATGTACGTGAGGATGTCGTGCATCCACCCCATGTTCCACTTGAACGTGAAGCCCAATCCGCCGACCCACGTCGGGCGACTCACGGCCGGAAACGACGTCGACTCCTCCGCGATCGTGGCCGTCCCGGGCTCGTGCTGGTGCGTCAGCGTGTTGAGCTCGCGCAGGAACTCGATCGCCTCGAGATTCTCGCGGCCGCCGAAGCGATTCGGCACCCACTCCCCCGCTTTGCGTGAGTAATCGAGATAGATCATCGACGCGACGGCGTCGACGCGCAGGCCGTCCGCGTGAAAGGCCTCGAGCCAGTACAGCGCGTTCGAGAGCAGAAAATTGCGAACCTCGTGCCTGCCGTAATTGAAGATGAACGTGCCCCAATCCTGGTGCTCGCCCTGCCGCGGATCCTCGTGTTCGTAGAGCGCCGTGCCGTCGAATCGCGCAAGACCGTGCGCGTCCTTGGGAAAATGTCCCGGCACCCAGTCGAGCAGCACGCCAAGACCATTGAGATGACATTCGTCGACGAAAAACCGGAAGTCGTCCGGCGATCCGTACCGCGACGTCGGCGCGTAGAAGCCCGTGACTTGATAGCCCCACGATCCGTCGAACGGATGCTCCATCACCGGCAGAAGCTCGATATGCGTGAACCCGAGCCGCTTGACGTACGGAATGAGCTCCGCCGCGAGCTCGCGCCACGTGAGCCGACGGTTGCCGTCGGCGTGGCGCCGCCACGATCCCGGATGCACTTCGTAGATCGACATCGGCAGGTCGAGCCGGGCCTCGCGCGCCGCGCGACGGGCCTCCATCCACGCGTCATCGCGCCAGACGTAGCCGGCGAGCGTGCCCGTGATTGACGCCGTCTGCGGCGGAATCTCCGCGCGCAATGCGAACGGATCGGCGCGCGTGAACAGCGGACCCTGCGGCGACTGGAGCTCGAACTTGTAGAGCGCGCCGTCGCCGAGCCCGGGCACGAAGCCTTCCCACAATCCGCTTGCGCCGAGATTGCGCATCGGATGCGCGCGTCCGTCCCAGCCGTTGAAATCGCCCACGATCGAGACGCGCCGCGCGTTGGGCGCCCAGACCACGAACGAGTACCCGCGCACGCCGTCGACTTCCGCCGGCCGCGCGCCCATCTTCTCCCAGGCACGCAGCCAGTGGCCCTCGCCGAAGAGATACGCCTCGTAGTCGGTGACGATGCGTCCGGAGTTCGCGGCGGGCGGACCGGGAGCGGCGCTCACACGCGTCCGTGCGCCAGGGCGGTGGAGGCGGTCGTGTCCTGACCGGTGCGCGGGCCCGCTGGCGGAAAGAACTCGCGCTCGCGCCGGCGAATGGATTTGTAGCGGCGGAACGCGTCGCGCGTGGACTCCAGGCCGAGCCACGTGCGAAGCGTCGTGCCGCGGAACGTGTGCCGCAGCATCTTGTGCCAGTGCGTGAGCACGAACCACGTGTCGTGCGACAGCGCGTCGGGCATGTGGCGCACCTTCATCCAGCGCTCGGCCCGCCACCGCATGAACTCGACGTCCTCCGCGCTCAAATGCTCCGTCCGCACCACCGCCGTCGTCCCGTCATATTCCTCGACCGCGTCGTTGACGATCAAGTTCCGCTCGACAAAATCCTTCGTCATCGGCGTGCCGGGATACGGCGTCGGGTGCTGGATGTACGGCCAGTCGACGTACTTCTTCGCGAACTCGAGATTCGCTTCGATCGACGCCTTCGTGTCGTCGGGGCTCCCGACGATCAACCCGCCGACCACGAGCATGCCGTGGCGATGGAGGAGGTCCACGGCGGTGAGCGTCGCGCTGCCCACCGAGCGGCCGCCCTCGCGCTGAGCGTTCTTCGCCTTCGCCTTGAGGAACGCGAGGTCTTCGTCGAGGACGTTCTCGATGCCGAGAAAGACATAGCGGAAGCCGGCGCGGCTCATTAGCCTGGCCAGCTCGTCGCCGCTCGACGCGAACGCGCTTGTCATGCCCTGGACGACGTAATCGATGTCGTCGTGGCCCGCGTCGATGATCGCCTGGCAGAGGCCCTTGAACCGGGCAACGTTCAGCGTGATGTTGTCGTCGACGAGAAACACCGCGCGCGCGCCGCGCGACTTCGCGTCCGCGATGTCGGCGATGACGCGATCGAACGACCAGGTGTGGAAATTGCGCCCGCGCATCTCGATGATCGAGCAGAAGCTGCAGTCGTACGTGCAGCCGCGTGACGTTTCGACGATGTCGATCGGCCGGCCGAGCAGCGTGTATCCCGTCAGCACGCGCGCCGCGCGATTCGGCGGCCGCACGTCCTCGCCGAGATGGCTCACCGGGCGCGCCGGGTTGCGCACGAACGCGCCGCCGTCACGAAACGACAGGCCGGCGATGCCACGAAGATCTCCGCCCGACTCGAGCGCGCGGAGCAGATCGCGGAACGTCGCATCCCCTTCGCCGCGCACGATCACGTCGATGTCGAAATCCGGCGCTTCATAGAGATGCGACGCGAGGCTCGGATCGTAGCCTCCGACGACGATGGTCGTCTGAGGGCGCAGCGCGCGCACGAGGGCGATCACCTTGCGCGCCGTGTGACGTTGAAACGTCATCACCGACAGGCCGACGACGTCGGGCTGGAGCTCGCGCACGAGCCGCTCGACCGTCTGAGGAACGCTGGATTGAACGAGAACCAGGTCCGCCACCGCCACGCGATGATGCGGATCGACGTTGCCCGCAATCGACGCCAGCGCCCCGTTGGGCATCCGCATCGCCAACGGCGGCGTGTGCTCGAACGAGTCCGGCATCGAAAACAGCAGGACGTTCATGGGACCCTTCGCGAGGATAGCACTTCGCGGACGGGACACGTCCACGCGGACGATGAAGTCCGAGGAGGACGAACCAGGGGGACTAATAAGAAGTCCGGAGGACTAGCTTTGCGCCGCCCGTGATTGCTTGGCGGCGTCCATTTCTCGCTGGCCGCGGTAGATCGAGCACCAGTCCTTGTGTTCGGAGATGGGCATGCCGCACTCGACGCACACGCGCACGCGTGCCTTTGGGGGTTCCGCTTTGCCCAGAATCCGTTTCAAGAACGACATACCCGCCTCCCGGCCGGAGCCAATGCTTCCTTGATACGTAGACGGCAGCCGCAGGTTCCGGGTTGGCGAGCGCCATCGATCTTCGCGGTAGGATGACCCCACTCACGAGGGTCCTATGACCAATACCCTGCGATTCCTGGTCCGCTCGATCCTGGGACTTGCCCTGCCCGTTGCGCTCCTCACCGCTGCGCCGGCCGCCCGCCAGCAGGCAGCCAACGCGAGCCCCGCTCCAATCCCGGCGCCGAAAACGGCCCCCGACGGAAAGAAAGTGCTGACGCTCGCGGACTACGGTCCGTGGAAGCGCATCGCGTCGACCGCGATCAGCGACGACGGCAGGTGGGTGACGTACACGCTCACGCCGAACGACGGCGACGAGACGCTATACGTCAAACAACTTGACGCCGACAAGCTCTACACGATTCCGATCGGCTCGCCGGCCGCAGGCGGCGGCCGCGGCGCGGGTGGCGGCGGACGCGGCGGCGGTGGCGGTGGCGGTCAGACCGTGCAGTTCTCCGACGACGGCCGCTGGATTGGGTACTACGTGAATCCGCCCGCGCGCCCGGCTGGTCGTGGTCGCGCCGGCGCCGGTGGACGAGGCGCGGCTGGTCGTGGCGCGCCTGCACCGCAGCCAGGCGCAACTGCGTCGCCAGCCAACGCGAACACCAATCCGGAGAGCGTGCGCAGATTCGAGCTGCTCGATCTTTCGTCGGGGACGAAATACGCGGTGCCGAACGCCGGCGGCTTCCAGTTCTCGAAAGGCTCGGCGTGGCTCGCGATCAAAGTCAACGGCACGCCTGGCGACACGTCACATCGCGGCACGGATCTGCTCCTTCGTCGCCTGTCGACCGGCGTGACGCAGAACATTGGGAACGTCAATCAGTACGACTTCGACGACGCGGGCAAGTGGCTCGCGTATACCGTCGACGCGACGAACAAGATGGGCAACGGCGTGTACGTCACCAATCTCGCGACGGGCGACACGCGCGCGCTCGACGGGAGCGCGAAGGAGTACGACGGACTCGCGTGGGGCGACGCCTCGACGCGCCTCGCGGCGCTGCGCGGCGAAAAACCCGACGGCAAGACAGAAAAGGCGAACGTCCTGCTCACGTGGACCGACGCCGGCGCGTCCGACGCGCACGCGGCCGAGTGGGATCCCGGCAAAGACGCGTCGTTTCCGCAGGGCTTCGTCCTCAGCGAAGACACGACGCCGCGCTGGAGCAAGGACGGCGCCCGCGTCTTCGTCGGCATCAAGGCACAACAGGACACGCGCGCCGAGGCGACCGAGCCGCAGGCCAACCTCGACATCTATCACTGGAAGGACGTCGAGCTGCAGTCCGAACAGATTCTCCGCATCGCGCAGGCGCGCCGCGCGACGCTTGCGGCGGTCGTGACGCCCTCGACGAACAAGTTTGTCAAGCTGGCCGACGATGCAATCAAGACGGTGACGCCGACGGCCGACGATCGCTGGGCGATCGGGCGCGATCCGACACCGTACGATCGTGACTTCTCGGAGGGACAGCCCTCGCGCGCCGACTACTACAAGATCGACACGACGACCGGGTCGCGAACGCTCATCGCGAAACACCTCCTTCGCACGATGGGCGCCTCTGCAGACAGCAAGTGGTTCCTCTATCTCGAGAGCCAGCACGTCATGGCGTACAACCTCGAGACCGGCAAGACCGGGCGCGTCGATGCTGGCGGCGCCAACTTCATCAACACCGACAACGATCTCGCCGCCGAGAAGCCGATCTGGGGCGTCGCCGGCTGGAGCAAGGACGGCAAGTCCGTGATGCTCTACGACAAGTACGACGTGTGGTCGCAACCGCTCGACGGCGGCCGCGGCACCGATCTCACCGGCGGCGCGGGCGCGGCACAGCAAGTGCAGCTGCGTCTGGCACGGCTCGAGGCGGGCGGACGTGGCGGCCGCGGAGGCGGTGGCGGACCCGGCAGCGGCGGCAACGAGGAAGGCATCGACCTCTCGCAGCCACAGACGCTCTCGGCCTACGGCGAGTGGACGAAGAAATCCGGCTATTGGCAGCTGCCCGCTGGCGGCGGCGCACGACCGCTCATCTGGGCGGACGAAAGCATCGGCGCCGCGCAGAAAGCGAAGAACGCGGACCGCGTAATCTTCACCAGGCAGACGTTCGAAGAGTTTCCCGACTACTGGGTCAGCGACACGACGTTCGCGTCACCGCGCAAGATCACGGACGCGAACCCGCAGATCGCCGAATACGCGTGGGGCAAGCGGACGCTCGTCGACTACACGAACAGCAAGGGCAAGAAGCTGCAAGCGACGCTCACCCTGCCGGCAGACTATCAGCCCGGCAAGCAATATCCGATGCTCGTGTACATCTACGAGACGCTCTCGAACACACATCATCAATTCTCGATGCCGGTGTACGACGATCGTCCGCACATGAGTGCGTACGCGAGCGACGGCTACCTCGTCCTCGAGCCTGACATCGTGTACGAGATCGGGCATCCGGGCACGTCCGCGCTCGATTGCGTGACGGCGGCGGTCAAGAAGACGATCGAGATGGGCTACGCCGATCCGAAGCACATCGGCTTGCAGGGTCACAGCTGGGGCGGCTATGAGTCGTCGTTCATCCTCACGCAGACGAACATCTTCGCGGCGATCGTGACCGGCGCGCCGCTGACCGATCTCATCAGCATGTATGGCGAGCTGTACAAATCGAGTGGCGCGTGGAACGGCGGCATTCTCGAGACGAGCCAGGGTCGTATGGGCGCGAACGTCACGCCATGGAACGCGAAGGACTTGTACGAGAGCGAATCGCCGCTCTTCAACGTGACGAAGATCTCGACGCCGTTCATGATTCTGCAGGGCACGGCCGACGGCGCCGTGGATTGGGACCAGGGACTCGAGTTCTACAACGCGGCGCGCCGCACGGGAAAGCAAGTCATCTTCTTGTCCTATCCGGATGAGCCGCATCATCTGGCGAAGACGGAGAACCAGAAAGACTTTCAGATCCGAATGAAGCAGTTCTTCGATCACTATCTCAAGGGCACGCCCGAACCCGAATGGATGGCCAATGGCCTGTCACAGCTGCGGAAGGGCGAGGCGATCAAGTGAGGACGCATGAGCGATCGTTTTGATCATGATGGGGTGACCCGGCGGACGTTTCTGATTGTGTCGGCGGCGATTGGCGCGAGCGCGCTCGGCGCGCGCGCGATCGCGCAGACGCCGCAGCCAAGCCCGCGGCCGACGCCGGCCCAGACGCCGCCGCTCACTCCCGTCTTCACGACGGTCCGTCGCAACGTCAGCACGTTCACCGCGCGCGGCGGAACGATCGGCTATCTCGTCAACGCCGGCGGCATCCTCGTCGTCGACAGTCAGTATCCAGACTCGGCGACCGCCTTCCTCGGTGGGCTGAACGGACAGACGAACGGACGGAAGATCGATGTGCTGATCAACACGCATCATCACGCCGATCACACGGGCGGCAATCCTGTGCTCAAACCGGTGGCCAAGACGATCGTCGCGCAGTCGAACGTCCCGGGCCTGCAGAAGACCGCCAACGATCTCGCGACGCCCCCCGTCGAGCAGGCGTACGCGGACGCGACGTTCGAGAACACATGGAACAAGGCGATCGGCGACGAGGTCGTCCACGCGACGAAGTTCACGCCCGCGCACACGGGCGGCGATTCGGTTGTCTATTTCGAGAAGGCAAACATCGTGCACGTGGGCGATCTCGTCTGGGGTAGCCTGCAGTGCTACGTCGATCGCACGCCTGGCGGCGCGTCGGCCACGAACTGGATCAAGGTCACCGAGCAGATCGCGGCGAAGTATCCAGCCGACGCAATCTACATCTGGGGACACTCGGCCGCGAAGCTGCCGGTGACGGGCACGAAGGCGGACGT
>CAYQRM010000272.1:0-14999 GCA_964419785.1 uncultured Solibacteraceae bacterium
GCTGTCCGGCAACGAGAGCTGCAGAACTTACAACGCTCTCATTGCCGGACAGCCTTCCCCAATCGGCAGCTACTGCCAGCCGCGGATACGAATCGAAGTTCTTGACTGGAACGTCTGTCGTCGCCCGGACGTGACGTCCAACAAGTACACCGTGTCCCGGCGGTCTTCGCTCACCCACGTGCCGAAGAAGAGTCGGCGGGCATCAGGTGACCACGCGATAGTGCCCCAGAGCTCTTCTCGAAAGAACAGCAGTTGGCGCGGAGCCTTGGCGAGGACGGTCTTTCCTGTTCCATCCGAGTTCATCGTCACGATTCCTTCGTGGGCATAGCACGCGATTCGGTCTGAGGTCGGAGAGACCGCGGGTCTCCAGCAACTACCGATCAGATGCGCCGTGTCACCACTGAACAACAGCAGATCCGATGGCGTCGTTCGTTCTCCCGGCCTTGATGTCGGTACCGCCTCGTCGAGCTCGACGAGGACGTCCCTGTCGTTATGCAGCCACTGCACCGAATTCCAGGCCCAGTAGGACAGGCGAGGGTCGCCGGACATCCGATGCCGGCGAAGGATTCTCTTCGCACCGGTCGCGACCGACACGGCTGTCACCTCGCTATCGAAGAACGCAATCTGAGTGTCGTCCCACGACCACGACATCTCGCCTGGCTGGTCGCCCAGTTCCACGAGGTCGTGCTGAGTCGAGGTCCGGATGTCATCGATCACGATACGGCATCGATCTCCGCCCTTCGTCGGCAGCACGAACGCCACGCGCTTGCCGTCATGAGACAGCGCTGGATGCGGCCACCCACACAAATCCCGGCGATTCTTGTCCTCAGTTGTGACCCAGCCAACCTGCCCCTCCCTGGCGTACGCAACAACGTTGTCGTTGAGGGTGAACAGAATGGTCGAGCGTTCCAACTTCGTCAGTCTGGCGATCTTCGCGATGCCAGATCGCTCGCGTTCTGCGAGCGACGTTTCCGGGCGAGACGGATGCGCCAGGAGGCCAACTGTCGTCACCAGCAACACCAACGAGAACACAATCGGGAGACAGTTGTTAGGCTGCATGCTCGACATCGGCGGCTCGTGACCACGAGCGTACGGGCCCAGGCTGCGCCGAGTCGTGAGAGCGCGATGAGGAAACTGTGAAACTTCCTCGATCGCAGCGTCTTGACGGGTCGTCTCTTGCCAGCGGTAGGCTGGACGCCGCGTTTCCGATCTCCGGGCTCATCGCGATGCGCGTCGAAATCCAGAGCCCGATTGGGGAAGGTTGTTCGGCAACGAGAGCGTTGTGAGCTCTGCAGCTCGAGTGGCCGGACAACCTTCCCCAATCGGACGGCAGATGGCCACTCGGGTTCCATTCCTCGGTTCATCAAGGCCGAATCGCGGCCACGATCTTCACAAGATTCGCTCCCGGAGCAGGCATCGCAATTGCTTCATGTGCTCCTAGGACATCAGGAGCACAGCTATGACCAAAGACATCGTCGCTTACGGGATCTATCCGAACCGCGAATCGTTCGATCGCGCATTGGAGTCGCTTCGTGCCGCTGGTTTCCGCAACAGCGACGTTTCCGCGATCCTTCCGGAGCGGGACGTGACAAACAAGGATCTCGCGCACGAGATTCACACCAAGGCGCCGGAGGGCACAACGACGGGCGTCGTCGCTGGCGGAGCTGCCGGCGGAATTCTCGGATGGCTTGTGGGTGTCGGGGCGCTGGCGATTCCGGGCATCGGACCGCTCGTCGCGGCCGGACCGGTCGTGGCGGCGCTCGCCGCGGCCGGGGCGGTCGGTGCGACAGGTGGCCTGGTCGGAGCCCTCATCGGCGCCGGCATTCCCGAGGTCGAGGCGAAGCGCTACGCCGGTCGCCTTCGCGAAGGCGGGTACCTCATCTCCGTCCACTGCGACGACAGCAAGTGGGCCAAGAAGGCGGAGGAGATTCTCGAGGCCACCGGCGGCAAGCAAGTGGTGAAGACCTCGGAGGCATCGGCAGACTATCGGCCGTGAGGCTGCGGTAGATTCTTCTTGAGCTCACGTTCGATCGCCGCGACCTCGGCCTTCAACTCGGACAACGTCTGACGCTGCTGGGCCGTGGGCGGCGCGAGGCTGCCCGTCGTCGCGCCGGAGATCGTGAGACCGGTGAGCAGGCCGCCGAGCCGCTGGCGAATCGGAGGTTTCTGCCCTGGCCCGAGCGCGGCGCCGCCGCCGCGACCGCCACGGCCGCCTCCGCCAGCGGCGCCGATCTGCGCGTCGATCGCATTGAGCTCCGGCACCGCCGCACCGTTCGCGGCCGCGCGCTTTGTCGAAACATCCTTCGCAATCGCATCGACGCGCGCCTGAAGATCCTGTACCTCGAGCACGTAGGCCTCGCGCTCCTTGTGCTGTGCCATCGTCACCGTCGACTGCGGGTCCGGGCGCACCTCGAAGGTCTTCGATCCCGCCGCGACGCCGTCGACTTCGATCGTCATTTTGAACGTGCCGGGCGCAACGAGCGGCCCGCGCAGGCGGATGTCGTGCGGCGGGATCGGCAGCTGGACAGCGCCGGCTCGAACCGCGCTCGCGCCTCCGCCCCCTTCCTCACCCCCTCCTGCGCCGCCGCGGCCGCCGCCGACCGGCGCGGCAAATCGCAGGTCCCAGTTCACCCGCTGGATGACTCCGACTTCAGTCGGACCCGCAAGCTCGCGCACCGTCCGTCCCGCGCCGTTCACAACGATGAACCTCACCGACTTCGCCGGCTGGCCGAGGGAATACGTGAACACGGCACCCTCGGCAGGATTTTCCGACGTGTAGAACGCCTGCCCCATGTTCGATGTGTCTTCCCAATTGAGCATCAACGTCGCTTTCGGCACGTTGAAGAGATGGACCCGCTCGGCGGCGATCGACGCCGACCACTCGGCGATTGGCAGAGCGTCGTCGAGAATCCAGATGCCGCGGCCGTGCGTCGCGAGGACGAGATCGCTCGTGCGCAGTTGCACCACAATGTCGGCGTACTGCGTCGTCGGAAGATTCGCGTCGAGCCGGGTCCAGCGATCGCCGCTGTCGTGCGACACGAACAACGCGCGCTCGGTGCCGACAAACACAACGTTGGGCTTGCTTGGGAATTCCGCCACGCTCCGAATCGACGCGTCGTCGCTCGGCAAGCCGGACGTCACCGCCTGCCAGCTCTTGCCAAAGTCCGACGTCCGGAAGAGGTACGGCTTGAAGTCGCCGTCGCGGTGCGCGTCGAACGCGACGAACGCGGCGCCCTTCGTTGCGCTGGACGCGACAATGCTTCCGACGAACGTGCCGTCCTTGATCTTGCCGGTCTCGACGATCGCCGGCGCGACGTTCGTCCAGCGCGCGCCGCCGTCGGTCGAAAGCTGGACGTTCCCATCGTCGGTGCCCACCCACAGAATCTTGGCGTCGAGCGGTGACTCGGCGATGCTCGTGATCTCGCTGATGTTGTCGCCGTCGTTGCGCGAGAGTTTCACGTCGCGATTCACGACACCCATCATCACGACGTTGTCCCGGTTGATCGATCGCGTCAGATCGATCGTCGGCGTCCACGTCGCACCATAGTCCTTCGAAACAAAGAGCTTGTTGCCGCCCAGATACACGGTGCCTGGAGTGTGCCGGGAGGCGACGACCGGCGCGTTCCAGTCGAAGCGGTACGGCGGCTCGCCCGGCGCCGGACGCGGCGTAATCGCCTGCGTGTCGCCCGTGACCGGATCGACCAGCGACAGGTTGCCGCCCGACGAAGACGAGTACACCTTGCGCCAGTCCGCCACGTCGACGGCCTTGCCGGTGCCGTCGCTGAAGCCGATCTCGAGCCAGTCGCTGTTGAGAATGCCGAGCCAGTGGCGCGTCGCGCTCGGTCCCATCCACGAGTGGTTATCCTGCAGGCCCGTGTACACCCAGTACGGATCGCGATTGTCGACGGCCACTTTGTACGCTTGCGCGACGGGAATCGCGCCGTTGCGCACGTAGGTCTTGCCCATGTCGAAACTCTCGTGGAGTCCGCCATCGCCGACGACGTAGATGTGATTCGAGTTGGCGGGATCGACGCGCAGGACGTGATGGTCGGTCTTGAGACCCAGGTCGTACGTGGGCGACGTCGGTTCTTCGACGAACGTGACTCCGCCGTCCATGCTGTGCACGATCGACGTGCCCGGCAGCCAAACGTGCTTGTCGTTGTTCGGATCGATGGTGGGCTGGCTGTAGTACATCGGCCGAGGGTTGGTGCGGCTCATCAGCTTCCAGCTCGCGCCGGCGTCCTCGGTGCGATACGTGCCGCTGCCGGTCGCGTGCTCGATCGTGGCGACGAGCACGTCGGGCTTCGACATCGCGATCGCCAGACCGATGCGGCCTTTGTCGCCGGCCGGAATACCGTTCTCCAACTTCTTCCAGGTCGCGCCTGCATCGGTGGACTTCCAGATGGCGCTGCCCGGGCCGCCGCCGTCGAAACAGCAGGCGCTGCGCATGCGCTGATACGTTGCGGCGTACAGAACGTTCGAGTCGCGCGGGTCCATCACCAGATCCGTCGCGCCGGTGACGTCGTCGACGAACAGCACCTTCTCCCACGAGCGGCCGGCGTCCGACGTCTTGAACACGCCACGGTCGGGATTGGCGGCCCACAGATTGCCCACCGCAGCGATGTACGCGACGTTCGGGTTGACAGGGTCGAGCACGACGCGCCCGATCGCGCGCGTATCGTGCAGGCCGACATATGTCCACGTCTCGCCGCCGTCGGTCGTGCGGTACACTCCGCCGCCCCAGGACGAGCTCTGCCGGTTGTTCTGCTCTCCCGACCCGGCCCACACGATGCGCGAGTCCTTCTCGAAGATCGCGAGCGCGCCGAACGAGTTGTCGGGCTGCGTGCCGAAGACGTCCTTCCACATCAGGCCGTGGCTCGTCGTCTTCCAAATGCCGCCGCCTGCGGTGGCGACCCACAGCGTCGACGGGTCCTTCGGATCGATCTCGATGTCATGGATGCGCCCGCTCGTCACGGCGGGCCCGATGTCCCTGAAGTGCAAGGCCGCATATGGCGACTGGCCGGACTGGGCCGTCGTGGAAGAGATGCTGAGCGGGCCGGAAATGATGAGCGCAGCAAGAATCGCGACGAGGAAGCGGTGGCGCATGCCGGACAGTGTAACGGTTCATCTGTGACCCGCCGCGTCTTCATTTTGCAATCAGGCATGGACGATGAATCGCCTCGGTGCCGTACTCATCACGCGGTAGTCGAACGTCCCGCGGACCGTGGTGATTCTGATCTTTTCCGGAAATGAGGCAATGGGTAATGAGTGAAGGTCAGTGCGCAATCACCCATTCACACATTGCCTCATTGCCTCATTGCCCCATTGCCCCATCGCCCCATTGCCCCACTGCCGCGATCACTTCTTAATCGGATCGGCAGCCACCGTCACTTCGCCGCGCAGCGGCTTCGCCACGCCGGGAATGTCGACGACGACGGTGTAGGTGCCCGGAGGAACGAACGGCCCCACGGCCTGACCACCGCGGCCGCCGGCTCCGCCACCTCCACCTCCCCGACCCGCGCCGGCAGCGCCAGGTGCAGGTGCGGGCGGCTCGGCTCGCAGATTCCAGCCGACATGATTCATTCCCTTCGCCGCGGGTCCCGTCATCGTCCGCACCGTGTTGCCGTAGACGTCGCTGATTTCAATCGTCGCCTGACCGCTCGCGCCATTTCGCACGTAGTAGTTGATGTCGGCATCGAACGCGGGGTTGGGCGCGAAGAACTCCTGCGCGCCGTACCATCCCTGCACCTGATGCGTGATGATTTGGTGCGCCGTTCCCATTGGCGCGAGCGCAGCCTCGCTGGCGAGATTCTGCGGCGTCAGTACCTGGAGCACGCCGAGATCGTCCAGGATCCAGATGCCGCGTCCGTGCGTGCCGATCACGAGGGCGTTGTCGCGCGCTTGAATCGCCAGATCGTCCGCGGGAACCGTCGGAAAATTCGTGACCAGAGAGAGCGCCGTCCAGCTGGCGCCGGCGGTGGTGGAAAAATGCACGCCGCGCTCATGTCCGAGCACGAGAAAATTCGGATCGCTCGGATGTTCGCGAATCCGGTTGACGCCGGTCGACGGGAGTCCGGCGACGATGGCGCGCCACGTGGCGCCGAAGTCGTCGCTCACGTAGACGTACGGTTTGTAGTCGTCGCTGTAGTGACCGTCGAACGTCGCGTAGACGCGCCCCACCGCATGGCGCGACGGCAGCACGGTGCTGCAATACGTGTACTGCGGCAGGCCCGGAAAGTTCTTCGTGAGGTTCGTCCAGTGCTTTCCGCCGTCGCGGGTGACCTGCACGGTCCCATCCTGCGCGCCGGTGTAGATCACGAGCGCGCTGAGCGGTGACTCGCCGATGGAGGTCAGCGACGCGAATGGAGACGTCCCGTCATTGCGCGACAGCGCATTCGCGGGCACCATCGCGCCCATGATCGGAAGCGTTGCCGGGTCGATGCCGGTCGTCAGATCCGGACTAATCGCCGTCCACGTCGCGCCGTTGTCCGCCGATCGATAGAGGGCCTGCGCGCCCATGTACACGACCTTCGGGTCGAAATGCGACACCTCGATCGGCGTGTCCCAGTTGAAGCGAAGCGCTGGTGCCGCGTTCGCACCCGCGGCCGGTGGCCCGGCGGGATTTCCGCCGCCACGTCCGCCGCCCGGCCGTGACGTCGTTCGCTCGAGCGTCAGCAAATTCACGCGCGAGGCGTTGCCGTTCTGCGATTCGGCATAGGCGTAGTTCTTGTCGCTCGGATCGAACTTCACGTAGAAGCCGTCGCCGCCACCGATGTTCCACGAGTCGCTGTTGGCGACGCCGTTGCGATCGCGCACGGCGCTCGGCACGCACCACTCGCCGTTGTCCTGCAAGCCGCCGCAGACGGTGAACGGCACGTTGTCGTCGACGTCGATCTCGTAGAACTGGCCGAGCGGAATGTTGTTGCGGAAATCCCACGACAGGCCGCGGTCCCACGAGATCGACACGCCGCCATCGCCGCCGATCATCAAGTGATTGCCGTCGGTGGGATCGACCCACATCGCATGATCCTCGCCGTGGATCAGACTCTGACCGGGCACGTTCTGGAAAATGTCCTTGAACGTCTTGCCGCCGTCGTCAGACACGTAGAATCCGCGATTGGAGCCTAACTCGTAGAGACGATTGCGGTCTTTGGGATCCACGCGAATCTGACTGTAGTAGTTCGGTCGCGTGTTGAGCGGCGACAGACGCTCCCAGTGATCGCCGCCGTCGACGCTGCGATAGAGACCGGCTTCGCCAGCCGTCGAGGGCGTCTGCGGCACCTCCGGAGCGACGACAGCCTCACCACCCGCACCTCGGCCTCCGGCGTTAGGCGGCGCCGCGGCGTTCCCGCCTGCCCCTCGGCCACCTCGTCCACTAGCTCCCGTCGAGGCTTCGACGATCGCGTAGACGATGGTGGGATCGGCCTTGCCGGATCCTTTATAGATGTCGAGACCGATCCGGCCCATGTCGCCCGCCGGCAATCCCGTCGTCAGTTTTTTCCACGTCGCGCCGCCGTCGACGGACTTGTAGATTCCGCTGCCGAGTCCGCCGCCGTTGAAGCCCCATGATTTGCGTTCGCGCTGGTAGGCGGCGGCGTACACGATTTTCGAATTTCCTGGATCGAACGCGACGTCGTTGGCGCCGGTGTTCTCGTTCACGAACAACGTCTTCTTCCAGGTCGCTCCGCCGTCGGTCGATCTGAACACGCCGCGATCGGCGTTGGGTCCCCACAGGTGACCCTGCGCCGCCACGAGGACAATTTCTGGATTGACGGGATCGATGACGACGCGTCCGATCGACCGCGTGTCAGCAAGACCCATGTTCTTCCACGTCTTGCCGGCGTCGATGGACTTGTAGACGCCGTCGCCCCACGACGAGCTCTGGCGCGTGTTCGCTTCGCCGGTGCCCGCCCACACGATGTTGGGATTCGATTTCGACACGGCGATCGCGCCGATCGACATCATCGCGTCGGTTCTGTCGAAGACTGGCGCCCACGTCACGCCGGCGTTCGTGCTCTTGAACACGCCACCGCTGGCGGACGCGACGTAGATCGCATCGGGCTGCCCGGGCGCGCGACCGACCGCGAAGTCGTCGACGCGTCCGCCCACGCTCGTCGGACCTATGGCGCGGAGCTTCACGCCGGCGAGGAGTGCCGGATCGATCGAGCTGGAGGACTGACCGTTCATCGGAACAATCAGGAGCGTCAGGAGGCCGATGAGCAGGGGGGTACGCGAGCGCATAGTGGACATCTCCATCCGTTGAGCGAACGACGGTGAGCATTATGGCCGCACCTGCAGTCCGGCGCGCCGCTTTACATCACGCGGACGCGCGCCACCGCAGCCGGACCAAGCAGGCAGCCAGGAGCACGGCACCGAGACTCACGGCGTCCCACCGCATCAGGAACGCGTAGAGGGACCGGCCCAGAAGGTCGAAGATCGTGAAGCTCGTGAGGAAGAACCCCACGAGCGCTGTCGCGCGCCAGGCCGGCGGCAGATCGTGCCAGCGATCCACGATGCACATGTAGGCGGGCAAGCCGACAAGGAGCACGTAGTCCCAGCCTTGCGGCGACAAGAGCGGCACCAACATGAAGAAGTACGCGCCCTCCAAATAGTTTGGTTCGGCCACACGCTGCCGCCGCGACATCAGAAGGAGTCCCGCGCCGACGGCGCCGACGGCCGACGCCAGCGCAAGACCTTGCGCCGCAGGGCCAGGCCCGATCCACTTCGCCCACATCGAGGCGAACGAGATGTTCTCTTCCGTAAAGAGATTTGGTGCCGTCGTGTCCGTGACGGTGCGATACCAGTCATGCAAGAGTGCTACGTTGCCGTCCCAACCGTAAGTTGCGGCCGGCAGCAGCAGCCCGGCGGCCAGCACCAGGCCGAACGTGACAAGCGGACGCCAGCCCAGCGTCCAAGCCAGCCACGGCACCATGATCAGGGCATACGGCTTGATGAACACGCCGGCGGCGATCAGCGCCCCAGCCAAGAGCGGCTTGTCGCGCTGCGCGGCAATCACGGCACCGAGCAGGAGCAGCGCCAGCGGCAGGTTGAATTGTCCCATCACAAGTTCCTTCACCAGGAACTTGCCGGTCAAGAGCAGCGTCAGCCAGACGAGTAGCCGCTCCGATCGCCGCCGGTCGGGCAGCGCCGCGAGCGACCAGCGGACGAATACCCAGGCCATCGCCACCATCAATGCGAACCAGATGATCTCGCCGACGTCCTTGGACACCCAAAGGAACGGCACCACGAGCGGTGCAAACGCCGGGAGATATTTGAATTGGTAGTGACCATCATCGGGCCGGTACATCGTCTCGTGCGCCAGGAAGCGCGCCGCGGCTCTGCGGGGTGCGGCGAGATCGACGAGCTCCGTGCGCTTGAAGCGAACCGTAGCGTAGCCGCCGACAACAAACGCGAGGAAAAAAAGGGCGGGCCAGACGACTGATCGAGGCCGGGAAGACACCTGTAGAACCTACTACTCTTTCTGCCAGGATTGAACTGCTATGCTGCCCCTCGAAACGAGACTGCCGTGAATGTGAATCTGATGCGAGCCATCGACTACTGGGTCGGAATCCCGCTCGTCTTCCTGCTCACACTCGTCTACCGCGTCCAGCGCGTCATCGGATTGGCCAGCTCGCCGGTTGGCAGGCCGCGGAACATTCTCTTCATTCAGCTCGCCGAGATGGGGACGATGGTCGTGGCCTATCCGGCGCTGAGCAAAGCGCGCGAGCTGTATCCGGACGCCACGCTGCACTTTCTCTGTTTCACGCAGATTCGGCCGAGCGTCGAGATTCTCGAAATCATTCCAGCCGAGAACATCATCACCATCGACGCGCATTCCTTCCCGACATTCGTGCGCGACACGCTGCGGTTCGTGTGGCGGGCCCGACGTCGGCGCATGGACACCGTGATCAACATGGAGGCATTCGTCAGGTACAGCAGCGTGTTGAGCTATCTGTCTGGCGCTTGCCGGCGCGTCGGCTTTCACCGGTTCAACCAGGAAGGGCTCTACACGGGGGATCTTTTGACACACAACGTGTTCTACAACGCGCACGTCCATGCCGCGCACACGTTCCTCGATCTCGTGCACGCGCTCGACGCGCCGCCGAGCCAGGTGCCGCGCGTGAAACGGCCGAAGGCCATGGACCGGCTCAACGTGCCGAAGATCACGACCGACGCGAGCGCGGCCGCCGAAATCTGGCGAAAGCTCCGTGCGTTCCATGCCGACATCGGACCGACGTGCAAGCTCGTTGTCCTCAATCCAAACGCCAGCGCCAGGTTTCCGATGCGCCGTTTGCCGCTCGAATCGTTCACCGAGCTCGCTCGAAGTTTGCTGAAGGATCCCGAGGTGTTCGTGGTCATTACCGGCGTGGCCAGCGAGAAGCCCGACGCCCGATACATGTGCGCGCAGCTCGCTTCGCCACGTGTGCTGGACCTCGCCGGTCAGACGACGATGACCGAGCTGCTGCAGCTGTTCGATCTTGCGCACGTGCTGGTCACGAACGACTCAGGACCCGCCCACTTCGCGGCGCTGACTCGGATCCACGTCGTCGTCTTCTTCGGGCCTGAGATCCCCGAGCGGTATCGGCCGTTGACGGCGAGTTCGGACGTGATCCACACCGGATACTCCTGCAGCCCGTGCATCGGTCCGTTCAACCAGCGTCAATCACCTTGTAATGACAACTTGTGCCTGAAGAGCATCAGCGTCGAGGACGTCGCGAGGTTGGTGCGATCGCGGCTGGAGGGCATGCGATCGACAGGGGCGGGCGTCGCGGGTGGGCGATGAGCGACGCGCCAGCGCGTTCGGCGACAGTTAACGCGAGACGCCGCGCCTGGCTCGCACGACGTAGTTCTGGTTCGGCACGCTCACGCGAACGGTGTGCACGCGTCCGTTTCCTGGCGTCGCGGGCTCGTAGGCCAGCAGGTACTGATGATTGAGCTCGTCGGACACGCGAGTCAGCGCGGCGTCGAGGTCCTTGGTTCCTTGAATCACCTCGCTGTAGCCGTTGCCCTGCGCCGCGATCTCGGCAATCGCGTACGGGTTGACGCGAGTCGCCGGGCGCGCATTGGGGTCATCTACGGCAATCCAATACAGAAACAGGTCTGTATCCGCCAATTGCTGCTTGAGCTGCGTCGGCGTCCGGTCGCTGGCGCTGTCCGCGCCGTCGGAGATCACGACGATGGCCGCGCGCTGGAAGCCGCGCGACGTGAAGAGCGAGATCGTCTTCCACACGGCGTCATACATCGCCGTGCTGCCGCTCGCGGCGAGCCCGTCCAGGCCTGCGTGCAGCCGGGCCCGATCCGTCGTCCAGTTCGAGACGACGTTGACGGCGTGGTTGAAGCTCACGAGTGCCACTTCATCGCCCGGTGGCAGCGCGTCGACGAATCGTCGTGCCGCGTCGCGCGTCGCCTTCATCGGCTCGCCGTTCAGACTCTGGCTGGTGTCAATGACCATCGCGACGCTGAGCGGCGACCGCTCCGAGGTGAAGCGCGCCAATTTCTGCGGACGGCCATCCTCTTCGACGACGAAGTCGTGCTCGGTGAGGTTCGAGACCAGCTTGCCACCGTTCCTTTCGCGTACGGTGACGGCCGTCGTGACCAGTCCGGAGTTGGGTTGGAACGCGTCGCGGGCCGGGAGCGTGGCAAGGACCGGTGACGTCAGGCAACCGATGACCGCGAGAGAAGTGGCGAACTGACGCATAAATCCCCTCTGGGACAGGACCACCTTACACGGACGCAGCTGCGAATTCCTCGTACGCGCCCTTGAAGTCGGAGATGCCCGCGCCATCGAAATGCCACACGCGCGTGCCGACCTCCTCCATCAGGTCCTGATCGTGCGTGACGAGGAGCACGGTGCCCTCGAACTTCTGAAGCGCGACGTTCAGCGCATTGATGGACTCGAGGTCGAGATGGTTCGTCGGCTCGTCCAGCACGAGCAAATTCGGCTTTTGAAGCATGATCCGAGACAGAAGGAGTCGCGCGGTTTCTCCGCCCGACAGCGCGCTGGTCGGCTTCTGCGCCTCTTCACCGCTGAACAGCATCTGGCCGAGCAGTCCATGAATCTCCTGCCGTGACGCGCCCGGATCGAATTGATGGAGCCATTCGACCGCCGTCCAGCCCTTCTCGATCGCGCCGGAGTGGTCCTGTGGAAAGTAGCCCACGGACACTTCGTGGCCCCAGCGCACGGTGCCGCTGTCGATGTCTCCGGGATTGGCGCGCATGCCTGGTGCATCCGCCAGCAACGCTCTCAGCAGCGTCGTCTTGCCCAATCCGTTTCTGCCGACGAGAACGATCTTCTCTCCGCGATTCACGATCGCGCTGAACGTGGAAATGACTTTCGACGAGCTGTAGGCCTTGCTGATCGCCGTGCACTCGATTGCGACCTTGCCGGACGGTCGGGTCATCGCGAACTTGATGTACGGGCGCTGGATGTTCGAGCGGGCCAGTTCGGTCGTCTGCAACCGCTCGACTTCTTTTCGTCGGGACTGCACCTGGCTCGAGCGTGTGCCGGCGGAAAAACGCGCGATGAAATCGTTGAGCTGGGCAATCTTCTTCTCGCGCTGCGCGTTTCCCGCCTCAATGGTCGCGCGTACCTGCGTCTTCGCCACCACCATGTCGTCGTACCCGCCGACATACGTGATGATCGTCTGGTAGTCGATGTCGGCCGTGTGCGTGCACACGGCGTTCAGGAAATGACGGTCGTGCGAGATCACGATTAACGTGCCGTCGTAGCGGATGAGGAACTCACGCAGCCAGTGAATCGAGTCGAGATCGAGATGGTTGGTCGGCTCGTCGAGCAGCAGCGCGTCCGGATGGCCGAAGAGCGCTTGCGCGAGAAGCACACGCACCTTCTGTCCACCTGGCAGCTCCCCCATCGTGCGATCGTGCAGCGTGCTGGGGATGTCGAGCCCTTGGAGCAGAATGGCCGCGTTGCTCTCGGCCGTGTATCCGTCTTCTTCGCCAACGATGCCTTCGAGCTCGCCAAGACGCATCCCGTCCGCGTCGGTGAGCGCGCCGGATTCATACAGCGCGTCACGTTCCTGGAGCGCGTCCCACAGCCGCGTGTTGCCCATGATCACGACGTCGATGACTCGAAACGCATCGAACGCAAACTGATCCTGACGCAGAACGCCGAGCTTGTCCGGCCGGACGACGGTGCCTTTCTGCGGCGGCAGCTCGCCGGTCAAAAGCTTCATAAAGGTGGACTTGCCGGCGCCGTTCGGCCCGGTGAGCCCGTAGCGGCGGCCCTTCGAGAAGGTCGTGGTGACTTCGTCAAAGAGCACTTTCGACCCGAACCGCATGGACACTTGCTGAACTGAAATCATCGATATCCCTGCTGCGTGACTGGCTGGAAGACGAACTATTCACTATAACAAAACCGCGGCGTAGAATCGCCGCGCAGGACTCAGCCTCCCGCCGACATGAAGGACAACGCGGCGCTCTTTCGGACGCTCGACGGACTCGTCGCCGCCTGGTGCGATCGCCGCTGCCTGAAAGCCCTTCGCGCGATCCTGCCAGGCTATCCGTTGACCTCACCGCTCACGGACGGGTGGGGTGCGCTGCTCACCGCGCTTCAAGATGTGCGTGCGTTTGCGGGCAATGAGATGACTGACGGCGAGCGTCGCACGGTGGACGAGTGCATTCGCGCGGTCGATCGGGCCGTGCATCGGAATTGACGGCGTTGATGGCGATTGGCCATCGACAATATCGGTATCCACGAATGGCCCTACACGTCCACTCGAAATCTGGGGCCGAAACATTGGTGCGCTGCGTGGCGCCACGTGCTTATCGAGCGACATCCGTCCGAAGCCCGGGGCTTCGGGTTCCTTGTTATCCGGCTTCTGCGGAATCACCCTTACTTCGAAGGGTCCATTCGCGTGCTTGGTCATCGATGTCCCCTTTGCCGCAGGTGCCGCGACTCGATGCCTCTATAAACCGGGCGCAACCGCAATGATTGGAGAAGCGCGACACGCTCTGCATCTTCGCACTGACGTTGAAGGAGTCTTTGACCGGGAAGCCGGGCGGGCGCGCGGAGTGATACGCTGCGGCCTGAAGCCCGGAGAGATGCGTCATGCGCGGGCGTCGGCCGACCGCTGAGGCGTTCTTTCACGCACGCGTGCCCGAACCGGCGACCAGGCGCATATCATCAACAATCTCAAATCCATCGTTGGGTACTAGCTGAAGATGAAGTCTTTCCTCTCCCCCCTGCTGCGGCAGGGCGGATCGTCGCTCGCGCTGAAGAACACGCGTCATCATCGGATTGTCGCGCGGACGCTGCTGACGGCATTCGATTCGAGAAGCCGCCGGAAAGGACTGCTCGAGCGCGACTCCCTGCCCGAAGGCAGTGCGCTCATCATCGCCCCGAGCCAGGCCATTCACACCTTCTCCATGCGCTTTTCGATCGATGTGGCGTTTGTCTCCAAGGATGGGCTGGTGCTCAAGGTGCGCCACGCGGTGCCGCCGCGGCGCATCGCTGTGTCGTGGCGCGCCTTTGCGGTCATCGAGCTGCCGGCCGGAGCCCTCGAGGCCAGCGATACGAAGCCTGGGGACAGCCTGCAGGTTGAGAGCAGGTAAGCGCATCTCACGCCTCTTCACACAGATCGCACCACGTCGCCGACTGACCAGGAGCAAACGTCTCATCTTGCCCGGACCAGATATTCAGACGGGAAGCGTTCTGAGCCGGCGAGAACTGTCTGAGCTCTTTCACCGCAACTGACTCGCATCAAAGAAGTTCGCCTGCACTCTCGATTGAACTCTTCAGGGTGGTACGGTCTCTGCTAACTAGTGGCGCGCGAGCAATTCGGATCACCGAGAAGCTCGAGGCGTTTGCCGACAAGTGTTGGCGACATTGCCGGGCTTCCGCGCGGGCGGTTCCGGTGCAACTCAACAGACCCGCGCATGGAGAGTCAGTAATGAAGAATCTGTTCGCTCGTTTCGTTCGTCAGGAAAATGGCCAGGACCTGATCGAGTACGCGCTTCTCGCGGCATTCATCAGCGTGGTT
>CAYQRM010000273.1:0-26992 GCA_964419785.1 uncultured Solibacteraceae bacterium
CGCCCGACGACGGCCGAATCGATCCCGCCGCTCAGGCCGAAGACAAACCCACGCGCGCCCGCGGACTCCGCGCGCTCGCGCAGCCAGGCGACGATGCGATCGGTGCGAGTCGACATGTGGGGTGATGATACCAAGAGGGCAGAGGGCAGAGGGCAGAGGGCAGAGGTAGGTTCTGCCCTCTGCCCTCTGCCCTCTGCCCTCTGCCCTTGGACCGCCAGGTTCTCGATCGCCTCGGCCGCGGGCGAATCCGGCCACATGGGCAGCGGCGCGGCCGTGTACCCCGCGTGCGCGAGCCGGCTTTGGAAGAGTGCCACCTGCCCGGCCGCAAGTGCGAGTCGCGCGTAGAACACGAACGCGACCAGGACGATCACCACGAGAATTCCGGCCCAGCCGCGCATGAACGTCCAAGAGCTCGACGCGCTCGTCAACGCGCCCACTACGAAGAGCTGGGCGAGACCAAGAACATAGAGTCCGACGGCATCGGGCGCGTTCCGACGAACGAACCGAAATGACGCCAGCAGCGCGCCCAGCATGCTGCGTCGATCTTCGACGACGGCTCGCACCCTGGCAAAATCCGCCAGCAGCATCATCGCGATCATCGCGATGACGTAGATCACGAGGTAGTCCTGCAGCCAGCGGAAGATCGCCCAATATGCCAGCGTGATCGGTACGGCCAGTCGCAGAAAACGGAAGAAATATACACCGCAGGTGCCGAAGAACGCCGCCGTACCGACTCGGCGATCGCGGGCCAGTCGATCGAGTATGCCGCCCCACAGAAACGTCCAGAGGCCGACGTAGCGAACGACGGCCGCGGCTGCCAGCAAGGTCATCGACAGTCCATCGATGGCGAAATCGATCGTGTCGGCGGCCACTGTCAGCGGGTCGCCAAACGGAAGCGCCCGCTGAATGAACCTCCCCGCGAGCGTGAACCGGAGCAGTCGCCAGGTGTTGGGGCTTGTTCCGGGATGATGGAGCAAGGCATTGGGGCTCCCGGCGAGTGCGCCGAGCGCCACCGTCGTAATCGTGGTCGCAACGAGGGCTGCCGCGCACATCACTTCGGCCCGCAGCACGCGCCGCCAGCCTTCGACGTACGCGCCGATCACCCCGATCGCGCGTCGGTCGGGTGGAGGAGACGGTGTCATGGCGCGAGTCGGCGCAATGCTAGCATGGTGCCCGCTTTCGCCCGCTGCGCGAGGCTTCGGCGAGGCGAAGCAAAGCCCCCCGGAGGAGAATTAATGCCTATCAGAGTCATACACATCGGCCTGGGCCCCATCGGCGCCGGGGTCGTTCGTCAGGTCGCCAGCCGCCGCGGCTTCGTCATCGTCGGCGCCGTGGACATCGATCCGGCCAAGGCGGGGCAGGATCTGGGCGATGTGTGCAAGGTCGGCCGCAAGCTCAAGGTGAAAGTCGCCGACGACATCACGAAGACCATCAAAGCGACGCGGCCCGACGTGGCCGTGCTGTGCACGAGCTCATCGCTGAAGAAGGTCGTGCCCGAATTCGAGGCCGTGCTGAAGCTCAAGGTGCCGATCGTCTCGACGACCGAGGAGCTCGCGTACCCGGTGAAGAGCAACGCCGCGGCGGCGAAGAAGATCGACGCGCTCGCGAAGCGCGCGCGTGTGGCCGTGCTCGGGACGGGTGTCAATCCCGGTTTCGTCATGGACGCGCTGCCGATCATGCTGACGGGCGTCTGCGAGAGCGTGCAGTCAATCGAAGTTGATCGCGTGCAGGACGCACGCATCCGCCGTCTGCCGTTCCAGAAGAAAATCGGCGCCGGCGACACGAAAGAACAGTTCATGGATCGCGTCAAGGACGGCACCGTCCGTCACGTCGGCCTTGCCGAATCGATCACGATGATCGCCGACGCGATGGGGTGGAAACTCGATCGTGTGACCGACGACATCCAGCCGAAGTTAGCCGCGAAGCGCGTGACCAGCGAGTTCCTGACCGTCGAAGCCGGCCAGGTCGCCGGGCTCATTCAGGACGGTGTCGGGTACCGGAACGGGCAGCCGATCATCAAGCTGCACATGGAGGCGTATCTCGGCGCGCCCGAGTCGTACGACGCCGTGCGCATTGCGGGCAATCCCCCGCTCTCGATGAAGCTCGCCGGCGGCGTCCACGGCGACGTGGCGACGACGTCGATCACCGTCAACTCGATTCCCAAAGTGCTCGCCGCCGCGCCCGGGCTGCGGACGATGCGCGACATCGCGCTGCCGTCGTTCTACGGGGGATAGGGACGCGCTTATGCGCGTTCCCTGAAGTGATCGACGAGCGCTGCGAGAAGCCCTTCCACCGTGTAGTTGAGCGGCACGAGCGTCGTGCGGATGCCGAGCTCTGTCGCGGCCGCCGCCGTGACCGGTCCAATGGCGGCGACCGTCGTCGTGTTGAGCAGGTCGGCGACTTGTTCCTGTCCGATGAGCGACGCGAAAATGCGCACGGTCGTGGGATTGGTGAACGTGACCGCGTCGATCTTTCCTTCGAGCAGCATGCCGTAGAGGCCCTGCACGACCGGTGAGTCCGAGGATTCCGGCGCCGTGCGATACGCGACGAGATCGGTGACCATTGCACCGCGGCGCGAGAGGTCGTCGGCCAGCACGTCGCGGAGATGATCGGGCCGCACGATGAGCACGCGCTGATTGGCGAGCGCGCCTTTGGCGCCGAGCGATTCGCTGATGGCCTCGACGCGGAATTCCGGCACGACGACGTCCGGCTTGAAGCCGTTGGTCGCGAGCCATTCGGCGGTCGACGCGCCGATCGCGCAGATCGAGACGCGCCCGAGCGCGCGGAGATCGCGCGGCCCGCGCGTGAGCGCGGCGAAAAATCGCGCGACGGCATTTGCCGATTCGAACACGACCCAGTCGTAACCGTCGACTGAGGCGGCGGCCCGATCCACGGCTTCG
This sequence comes from uncultured Solibacteraceae bacterium, assembly GCA_964419785.1. Lineage (GTDB taxonomy): Bacteria > Acidobacteriota > Vicinamibacteria > Vicinamibacterales > SCN-69-37 > DATEGZ01. The sequence continues at coordinate 2,901 of CAYQRM010000273.1, forward strand.
GGGTCATCCGGCGGCGCCAGGCGGAACGTCGGCGCTTCGATCGCCTGCGCGCCCAGGTTCTCCAGTCCCTCGACGAGGTCTCGCGCCTGCTCGCGCGACCGCGTGACGACGATTCGTCGGCCAAATAACGGCCGCTCATCGAACCATCGGAGGTGATCGCGAAGGCACGCCACCTCGCCGACGACGAGCATTGCCGCGTCGCCGTCGGGCGCCGTCGACGTCGTCTTGAGGAGCTCTTCGATCGAGCCGGTCACGGTCTGCTGTGCGGGCAGCGTGCCGCGATAGATGAGGGCCGCGGCCTGATCGATGGGCGCGCCGTTGTCGATGAGCGACTGCAGGATGGACGGCACCATCCGCGCGCCGGCGTAGCAGACGAGCGTGCCGTCGAGCTTGGCGACCGCGCTCCAGTCGACGTCTGGAGGTGTATCAGTTTCTGCTTCCTGGCCGCGCAGCAGCACGAGCGCGTCCCCCGAGCCGGGGTACGTCAGGGGCACGCCTGCGTACGCGGCCGCGCCCACGGCCGCCGGAATGCCGGGCACGACCTCGAAGGGCACGCCCTGTTCGTGCAGGAACAGCGCTTCCTTCGCGCCGCTGTCGAACACGAACGCGTCGCCCCATTTCAAACGCGCGACCGTGTGACCGTCGCGCGCTTTTTCGGCGAGCAGCATCGAGATCGCGTCCTGCGCGGTCTCACGTTCGGCCGGCGCGCCGGCGGCGATGCGTTCGGCATCGGGCCGCGCCCAGCGCAGCACGGTCTCCACGGCACGGTCGTAGACAATGACGTCGGCGTTGGCGAGCAGGCGCACGCCGCGCGCGCTGATCAGACCCGGGTCGCCCGGGCCCGCCCCGATGATGAACACCCGGCCGGTCGACGTCACCGGTCAACCGCCGGAGCGAAGTAGCCGGTCCGCGTGCGGGCGTTCATGTCGGGCTTCGACACACGCACGGCGATCTTGCGCCACGTGCCGTCGTGTTTGTGATTCTTCGACGTGAATCCGATGACGTATTGGTTCGCCAATTCGTCGGCAATCTTGACATAGACCGACGACAACTGCGTCAGATCCTCGACGAAGAACGCCCAGCCGCCGGTTTCCTGCGCGAACGATCGCATCACGAAATCGCCCTCGCTGAAGCCGTGGCGCGGCGAGGCGTCTTCCTTCGATCGCAGGCCGATCGCGTAGATCACGGCTTCGGCGCGCTTCGTTTCGTCCAGGACATCGTCGTACGTCTTGAGGCTCGTGGTGTCTTCGCCGTCGGAGAGGACGACGATCGCCTGGCGCCAGAGATCGTTGGCTTGCTGGGCGTGCGTGTGGGCGAGGTCGCGAAGCGCGACGTAGATGGCGTTATAGAGCGCGGTCGAGCCGCCCGCGACCGTCTTGCGGATCGCCGCCTCGAGCGCGGTCTTGTCGCTCGTGAACGGCTGCACCAGCCGTTCGTGGCTGTTGAACTCGATCACCTCGGCGACGTCCTTCTCCGAGAGCCGCTTCACGAATCCGACGGCCGCTTCCTGCGCGACCGCGATTTTCGTGTCCATGCTCGTGCTTGAGTCGAGCAGGATCGAGAGCGCGATCGGCTGCCGTTCGGCCGAGAACACCGAGATGTCCTGCGGCACGCCGTCCTCGAAAATTTGAAAATCGTCGCGGCTGAGGCCGGCGATGAAATGCCCGGCGCCGTTGGCGACCGTGACGTTGAGTTGCACGAGATCGGTGCCGCCGTGAAACACCTGCTGCCCGGGCCCGGCCACGAGCACGACCGAGGTCATCGCCGCGAGCGCGGCGCCGAGCAGACGCGGACGGGGGTTCATTGCGGGCCCCAACGGGGCGCCCAGACCTTGACGTCCTTGCGCGTGACGTCCATTTCGAGCTTCTTTGGCGGGATCAGCGCCTCGGGCCGCGCGTAGGTCACGTCGAGCTGCGAGGTGAGCATCGTCGCGACCCACGTCAGGCCTTTCGGGATCGCCTGCCGGGCCAACACGGCGTGGTTGCCCCCGCCGCTGGCCGTCGTGACATCGCCGAGGACAATCGCGCGCTCGCGCGCTTCCGGACCCATCTGCTGGCCGCGGTGTTCCTGCAGCACGACCGACCAGAGTGTCACCTTCGCGTTCTGGAGCGCGGTCGTGACCGACTCGTGCGAGTCGTTGCTGAACTCCGGGCCGTCCTCCATGTCGAACGCGACGATGACGCGCCGCGGGTTGTCTTTCTTGCTGAGCGTCTTGGCGGCGTCGGTGATCGCTTGCAGCAAATAGGCGCCCGATCCCTTCCGTCCGAAGAGCCGGTCGATTCCGCCCGCGAGTGTCGTCGCGCTCGTCGTGGCCGGGACGACCACGGTCGGCCGATCGCCGAAGGTCATGAGCGCGATCTCGGTCTGCGGGTTCGCGGCGAACATCTGCTGGACGAAGGATGCCGCGGCCTGGCGAATTTCGTTGATCGCCGGCTGTGAAATGTCGCTGTCATCGAGCAACAACTCGATGGAGAGCGGGCCGGTGGCGGGCTGGACGCGCAGCACCTCGCGCGCCACACCATCCTCCCGCACCCTGAACTCGGCCGCGGTCAGGTCGAGGACCGGCGCGTCCTCTTTGCCGGTGACGTTGACGAGCACGTGGCGCTCGCGCGTCTCGCGCTGGGCGAGGGGCGTCGCGATCGCGATGCCGCCGATGACCACGAAAGCCAGCGCGGCGCCGTGCCACGCACGTAACCGGCTCGCCGGGCGAACGAGGTGATGTGACGTCATAAATGTGCGCCCCTGTTTCGCAGTATATCGAGTCCGCAGGGCGAAAGGCGCCCGGTCATGTGGAGTCGAGTACGGTAGAATGGCCCGTTTATTCGGGGCCAGGGCGGGCTGGCCAGAGCTGATGGGTCGGGCCGGACCCGTGTGGTATATCTGTAGGGCTGTGATGGCCCCCGCGGAGCGGCCATGGGTCATGGGTAGGGACGACCGGGGGAACTGGTTCACGCGGTCGGTCGGGGCCATGCAGGATTCCGCCTCGCAGGCCGGCTCGGCGGCCGCGGCAGCGTACACGCTGATTGGCGCCATCGTGCTCCTGGGCGGCGGCGGGTACGGGCTCGATCGATGGCTGGGCACGAGCCCGTGGGGCCTGGTCACCGGGTTGCTTCTGGGAATCGCCGTCGGTTTCTACGAGCTGGTCAAGAGCACATGGCAGCGCCGGGAGCCGTAGTCGGCTGGATGACAGCCGCTTGCGTGGGTACGGGTGCAGTGCTCGTTGGCCTGACGGGGTGGACGGTCGCGGATGTCGCGGCCGGCATGGGCGGCCCGCTCGTGGCGGCCGCGGGCACCTGGGTGATGGTGGAGCGAGGCGCGCGGACGAATCCAGCGGGCCTGACGTCGCTCATGATGTCGGCGTTCTTCGTGAAGCTCGTGCTCTTTGGAGTGTATGTGGTCGTCATGATGCGCGGAATCAAGGTCACGCCGGTGCCGTTCATCGCGAGCTTCACGGCAGCGTTTGTCGGACTCTACGTCGGGGAGGCGATGTTGATGCGCCGCCTCTTTACGCCGCGCGACCCGGCCGGCTCTTAGGTTCTTTGCGATGACTCCCGCAGCCGCCCAGGAGGCCGCCGCAAAGGCGCAAGAGCTCCAACCCGGATTCAACGCCGGCGAGGTGATCATCGGGCACGTGTCGAACAGTGCGCACGAGCACGCGTTGATCCACCTGCCGCCCGTCTTTGGCATCGATCTGTCGGTGACCAAGCACGTGTTCATGCTCTGGCTCGTCGCCGCGATGGTCTTCGTGATCGTCACGGCGCTCGTGCGCCGGGCCATCGCGCTCAACCGCGCCGTGCCGACTCGCCCGATGAACGTGCTCGAGATCGGCGTCGAGTTCATCCGCGACACCGTCGTGATGCCGAACGTGGGCAAGAAGTGGGCGGACACGTGGACGCCTCTGATCCTCACGTTCTTCCTGTTCATCCTCGGCGCGAATCTCATCGGCCTGATTCCGATTTTTGACGTGCTCGGCTTGCTCGATCACTACGTCATCCACTCAGGCGAGGGCTCCTTCATCAGCCGGCTCGTGCACGGCGGGACGACGGCGACCGGCAATTACAACGTGACGGCGGGCCTGGCGGTGATTACCTTCGGGGCGATCATCGCCGCAGGCACCATGGCGCACGGGTTCATCCAGCACTGGAAGAACCTCGTGCCGTCGGGTGTGCCCAAAGCGATCTATCCGCTGTTGATCCCGATGGAGCTCATCGGGATGCTCGTGCGGCCGTTCGCGCTCACGATGCGACTTGCGGCAAACATGACGGGCGGCCACATCGCGATTCTCGCCATTCTGTCGTTCGTCTTCATCTTCACGCAGCTGGCGGGACAGGCGATGGGCGTCGGGATCGGCCTGGCGTTTTCGGTGCCGTTGTCGGCGTTGCTGTCGGTGCTCGAGATCATCGTCATTCTCGTGCAGGCGTACGTGTTCACGTTGTTGTCGGCCGTGTTCATCGGCATGGCCATTCACGCACACCACTAAACCATCGTTACAGGGAGCAGATCGCATGCAGCAGGAAGCAGCTTCAATGGCATTGGCATACGCTGGCGCGGGCCTCGGGCTCGGGCTGGTCGTGATAGGCGCCGGCGTGGGCATCGGCCGGCTGGCGCAAGGCGTGGCCGAAGGCGTGGCGCGGCAGCCGAGTGCGGCGGCGCAGATTTCCGGCGCCACGAACCTGCCGCTGTTCCTGCTCGAAGGCGTCGCGATTCTCGGCGAGGTCTTCTGCTTGCTGATCGTCTTGATGAAGTAGCCGCGAGCCGGCCGGCGCCGCAATCACGTGGCGCCGGCAGCCGCAAGGACGATGCCATGAACAATCCACTCGTTCAGCCCGATCCGGGGCTGTTCATCTGGACGATCCTCACGTTCCTGGTCCTGCTCGGGCTGCTGACGAAGTACGCCTGGAAGCCGCTCATCGCCGCGCTCGACAAGCGTCAGGCGACGATCGCGCAGGCGATTGAGGACGCGCGGCTGGCGCGCGAGGCCGTCGAGCGCGCGAAGCAGGACTCCGCGCAGGTGCTCAACAAGGCCCGCCTCGACGCCGAAGCCATCGTCACGCGCGCGCGGAGCGACGCGAGCGCGTTCCACGAGGACATGCGGCAGAAGGCGATGGCCGACGCGCAGGCGATCGTCCAGCGGGCCGAGAAGGAGATCGAGCTCGAGAAGAACCGCGCCATCAAGGACATTCGGCGCGAGACGATCGACTTGTCGCTCGCGATTGCGACCAAGCTCATTCACCGGAACCTCACGAAGGACGACAACCTCGCGTTGATCGACGACACGATCAAGCAGATTCAGCCGACGGACTAGACACGCAATCCGTCGGCGGGAGCGTGCGACCGCATGACGCGCCGGCCGCAGTGGGGCATCGATGCGCTCCTCGTCCTGATGGTCGTGATCTGGGGCGCGAACTACAGCGTGATCAAGCGCTGCTTCGCCGAGATTCCGCCTCAGCCGTTCAACGCGCTCCGCCTCACCATTGCGTCGACGACGTTTTACGCCGGGATCCGGCAGGCGCGCCGGCGTGCGCGCGCGTCGAACGGGCGGCTCTCGTCCGTGTTCTACACCGCGTCGCCCCTCACGACGCGCGACCGGATCGACCTCCTCTGGCTCGGCCTCGTTGGCCACCTCGCGTATCAGACGTGTTTCGCGGCAGGCGTCAACGCGACGAGCGTGTCCAACGCCGCGCTGATCATTGGCGCCACGCCTGTCGCCGTGGCGACCGCGTCGGCGCTCATGGGGCGCGAGCGGATCGGTCCGCTGCATTGGATCGGCATCGCGGTCTCGGCGCTCGGCATCTACGTCGTCGTCGGCCGCGGCGCGTCGTTTGGCGGCGCGACCTGGCACGGTGACCTGCTCGTGATGATCTCCGTGGTCTGCTGGACCGCCTACACGTTGGGTGCCGCCCGGCTCATCGCGCACCACTCGCCCCTCTACGTGACGGGGACGACGATGATCATCGGCGCGGTGCCGTACGTGATCGTCGCGCTGCCGCAGATCTTACAGATCGATGTTGCCCACGTTTCAGCATGGACCTGGGCGGCGCTGCTGCTCTCGGCGTGGCTCGCGCTCGACCTCGCGTATCTGATCTACTACACGGGCATTCAGCGCCTGGGCCCGGCGCGCACGTCGGTCTACTCGAACATGATTCCGATCGTCGCCATGACGATTGCCGCGCTCTGGCTGCACGAGCCCGTGACGGCCGCCAAGGCGATCGGCGCCGCGGCCGTTCTGACGGGCCTGTTTCTGACGCGACTTGGCAAGTCGCAAGCGACGCGTGTGTCGGAGAAGATAACCACGCTACGTGGTTAGCCGCTCTTGAGGCGCGATCGCCGCCGCCGGCATAAAATGAGACAGTGAAGTCCCACTACTACAGTCAGCACGCCGTGGGGCTGCGCGCGGAGCTCGGCCGCGCCATCACGCGCGAGCAGATGCGCGTGTTTCACGCCAAGGCACCCGCGCGGCACTTCATCGTCGCCCTCCGGCAATTCGCGATTCTCGGTCTCTGCACGTGGGGCCTCATCGCGTTCGACAATCCGCTGATCTGGATTCCGATCGCGCTCGCGCAAGGGTTCACGATTTTCAATTTCACCGTGCTGCTCCACGAAGTGCTGCACCACAACGTGTTCGAGCGACGGCATCCGGGCGTCGAGCGCGCGCTGGCGCTCGCGTACGCGATCCCAAGCGGCATTTCGGCCAGCCAGTTCACGCGGTGGCACCTCGATCATCACGCTGAGTTGGGATCGTCGGAGGACGATCCGAAACGGCACTACCTGTCGCCCAAAATCAACGCGCGTTGGTACAAGCTGTTGTACGCGACGCCGGCGCTTTTTCCGATCTACTTCCGGGCGGCGCGGAAGGAGACCGCCACCTATCCCGCCGAGCTGCAGCGAACGATCGGTTGGGAACGGTGGGCGGCGATCGGGTTCCATCTGGCGGCGCTCGCGGTGATTTGGTGGGCGTTCGGCGGGGCGGCGGCGCTTCGCGCGGACGTCATTCCGGTGTTCTTCGTGTTTCCGATCGCGTTCACGCTCAATCGCCTCGGCCAGCACTACGACATCGATCCGAGCGATCCCGCGAAGTGGGGCACGCTGATGCGCGGGAACTGGTTCTGGGATTTCGCGTTCATCAACTCCAACTATCACCTCGAACATCACTATTTCCCGGGCGTGCCGTTCTACCATCTGCCCGCGCTGCAACGCGCGCTGCAGCCGTTCTACGCGGAGAAGCGGATGCAGTGGATGAACTATCGCGGCCTGCTGTACGGCTGGCTCGTCGAGAACCGCATGCCCCACACCGATTGGTCGCTGCCGGGCTAGGCCTGAGCGACGTCGAACGGCTAAGCCCGCAGTTCCTTCACAAACGTGTCCAGCTCGGCGTCGTTGAGATCCGACACGACCCAGAACGACATGCCTGCCTGCGTCCAGTGCCGGACGTGGAAGCCGCGAATCGAGCGTGACTCGACCGAGCCGCTCGCAGACGAATCCGGCCAGACGAAGACGTTGATCGTGTGCTGCGCGCGCATGTACACGAGCGCCGCGGCGGTCCGGCCGGCGAGATAGTCGAGGCGTCCGCCGACAAGCGGGTATCCCGTGGCCGCAAGGTCGACCACCGGCGGTGAAAAATCAATCTTCCCGAGGAACCACGGCTTGACCGTGTGCTGGTCGGTCGACCGCACGTCGTAGAGATGCTCGCCCATGAGCGAGCGCACGTGACTGTCGACGACGGCGCTCGCCGTCGTGTCGATCGGGCTCGGCGCGGACAGCCACCGCGTCGCGATCACTGCGCCCGCGACCGCAAGCAGCAACACAGCCGCACGCGCGATCCAGCCCGTCGTCCAGCGCGCGCGTGGTGGCGACTGCGCGATTCGCGCTTTCAGCGCGGCCGGTGCCGCGTAGTAGGGCGCCTGACGAATCGCTTTGCCGAGCGACTCCTTGGCCCCGAGCGCCTCTCGGCAGGACGCGCAGGTCGCGAGGTGATCGCGCACCGCGGCGGCTTCCGCCGGCGGCAACTCTCCGTCGACGTACGCGTCGAGCCTTTCCAGCACGTCACGACACTCCACGGCGACCTCCACTTCCTCCAGCGGCGGCATTCGTCGCCAACAGCCCCGCGAGCCGCTCGCGCGCCCGCGCCAGCCGGGACATCACCGTGCCGATCGGCACGCCGACCACGTCGGCAATCTCCTTGTAGGACAGGCCCTCCAGCTCGCGCAGCACCACGACCTCGCGGAAATCCGCGGGGAGCGCTTCGATCGCGTCACGGACGCGGCCGACGGTCTGCTGCTGCACGAGTCGCGCTTCCGGGTCGAGGTCCGCGTCCACGCGCTCGGCCGCCTCGTCGTCAGCCACCGTCCTGGCCTGTTTCGGAAAACGGCCGTACCACGTGTTGCGCACGATCGTCAGCAGCCACGCGCGCGCGTCGTCACCGCGCAGCGACGAGAAGAACCGCAGCGCTCGGACGAACGCGTCCTGGACGACGTCCTCGGCGTCGGCGTCGCTCTTCGTGAGCCATCGCGCGTAGTTGAACGCCGCGTCGGCGTGCGGCACGACGATCTCCTCGAACGAGCGAGGCATCCGCTTGTGTGAAGACTCCATTGGCGCCGGATTTATTCCCGGAGATCCTGTGAAACGACCGATTGGAATATATCCGCGGCACGCCCGGTCTGTATAGGCAAGAAGAACGGACCACGACGTGACGACGCGCATCTCCATCATCCAGCTCGGCCACCTTCATCCGCTGCTTGTGCACTTTCCTATTGCGCTCGTGTTGGCCGCGGCGGCAGCCGAGGCCGCTGCGATCGTGTGGCCGATGCGCCCCTGGCACGTCGTGGCCGTCATGAACGTCCGGGTCGGCGCGGCGTTCAGCACAGTCACCGCCGTCGCCGGATGGCTGTTCGTGTCGTCCGCGGCGATCGATCACACGCCACCACTCGAGTGGCATCGCTGGGTCGGCATCGCCGGCGCGGTCATCTCCTCCGCTGCAGCGTTGCTGTCTTCCACGCGACCGGATCGATCGCCGCGGTCGGTCGGCGCGTACCGGCTGGCGTTGTTCGCCGCCGCGGTGCTCGTCGGCATCGCCGGCCACCTGGGCGGCATGTTGGTGTGGGGCGCACCGTTTCAACCGTAACCACGGCCGTTGTTGATCAAGGAGTCAGCTGTGAAGGACAAGACCGAAGAGAAAGAGTGGGACCGTCGCGGATTTCTGAAGTGCATGGCCTGGGTCGGCACCGGCGCCGCGTGGACGATGACGAGCGGCGTGCTGAAGGGCATGCCGATCGAGCGAGCCGCGCACGGACTGATGCGCATGGGCGAGGCGGGCGGGCTGCGCTTCGTGCAGATCAGCGACAGTCACATCGGATTCAACAAGGACGCCAACCACGACGTTGTCGGCACGCTGCGTGCGGCGATCGCCAAGATCAACGCGCTGCCCGATCGGCCGGAGTTCGTGCTGCACACCGGCGATCTGACGCACCTCTCGAAGCCCGAAGAGTTCGATACGCTGCAGCAGGTGCTCTCCGAGCTCTCGCTGCCGGTGTTCTACGTGCCTGGCGAGCACGACGTGCTCAATGACGACGGCAAAGGCTACCTGGAACGGTTCGGCAAGAACACGACGGGTGCCGGCTGGCACAGCTTCGACCACAGCGGCGTGCATTTCGTGGGTCTCGTGAACGTCGTCAATCTCAAGGCCGGCGGCCTCGGCACGCTCGGTGACGAGCAGCTCGAGTGGCTCGAGAAGGACGTCAAGCATCTCAAGAGCAGCACACCGGTGGTGGTGTTCGCGCACATTCCGTTGTGGTCGGTCTATCCCGAGTGGGGATGGGGCACCGACGACAGCGCGCGCGCGTTGTCGTACCTCAAGCGATTCGGATCGGTGTCCGTGCTGAACGGCCACATTCATCAGGTGATGCAGAAAGTCGAAGGACACGTCACGTTTCACACGGCGATGTCGACGGCGTTCGTGCAGCCGGCGCCGGGAGCAGCGGCGTCACCGGGTCCGATGACGGTCTCCGACGACCGTCTCCGCAAGGTGCTCGGCCTCTCGCGGATGTCGTTTCATGAGCTCAATCATCCGATCGCGATCACCGATCTGCCGCTCGAGCAGGACGTGCCCGCCGTGAACGGCCGCGACGTCGTCATCGACAACTTCAGCTTCGCGCCGGCGGCGCTGTCCGTGCCCGTCGGTGCGACCGTGACGTGGACGAACCACGACGACGTGCCGCACAACGTGGTGAGCACCGAGCAGAAGTTCAAATCCTCCGTGCTCGACACGGATCAGAAGTTCTCGCGCCAGTTCAACGACGCGGGCGTTTACAAGTACTTCTGCGGCCTACACCCCAGGATGACTGGACAGGTAATTGTGACGCAATGAGGCAATGAGGCAACGAGGCCATCGGGCAGTGCGGCAACGGGGAGCGGCGGCTATTCGTATCGCAGGCTCTTCATGAAGGCCGTGAAGCTGTCCTGCCACTTCGCGACGGTCTTCTCCGGCCCGGTCAGCTTGACGAAGTACGGGCCGCCTGATGTTTCGATCACCGCAGCGCACTGACGGAAGCCGGGCTTGTTGAAGTGATCGGTCGAGCCGGGCGTGACCTCGGCGACGTACGTGCCGGTGACGTCGACCAGCGTCACTTTCAGGTCGTGCACCGTCATCGTCGACGTCTTCGCGACGTCTTTCGAGGCGCGGCCGTCGGGCTGGGACATCTGGCCGATCCAGCGGTCGAGATTGGCCTGGACGTTGCCGCCCATCGTGGCGCCGAAGAAATAGACGGTGAGTATCGCGTCCTCGCTGTCGCCGGTGACTTTCGGGAGCGCCCATTCAGCGACGCGCATCGTCGAAGAGGGCGTGCGCGAGACCCAGCCGGCGGGGGCGTCGAATTTCAGGGTGGCAGGCGTTGAGAGGAGCGCGGACCCGAGAACGGCAAGGAGCAGTAAACGCATGGAGACATTCTAGGCGCTCCACCGGGCCATGTCCGGTCTTTCGGTCGATGGAGGCGAGAGCGTGCGCGTGTGCCCTGGAACACCGGGAAGTTCGAACAACCCGCCATCTCGCGGGTAGAAGGGCTTCGGCGTCGGCCAGTCTGCGATGAGTGCGCGAGCTTGTCGCTCTGATGGAAAGATGTACGCACCGACGTCGTCGAATCGCGCTGCCGATCCATTTTGCGGGACACCAGCGCGTTCGACCTGCTCGCCTTGTTCAAACGATCCTTTGTTGCGGATGACGAAACGCGCGTCGGCGCCCGTGCCCTCGGTCGTTGCCTCGCCATACGCGTTCCACGGGATCGGGAGGAGTGGCAAGGACCGCGAGCAGGACGAGCGCGCTCCACAGTTTCGGCATCGAGTCGGCGTTTACGCGAGCTCGCGCCAGCGCAGGTGCGCGAGCGCGGCAATGGCGGCGATCGCCGCGACGCTGACGATCGATCGCGCCATGAATCGGCCGTAGAGATCGCGGCCCATGATGTCGAAGACCGTCAGTCCCATCAGGCCGAGCGCGGCGCCGGTAAAGACGCGCCAGCCACTGCTCACCTCGTCCCAGCGGTCCATGAGACAGATGACCGCCGGCGTGGCGAGTAAGAGCACGTAGTCCCAGCCCTGCGGCGAGAGGAGCGGCACGGCGATCATGAGCAGCGCGAACTCGAGATAGTCCGGAATGTTCACGGCCGCGCGTTTGAGCCAGACCGCGGCGACCAAGCCCACGAGCGCGACGCTCGACGCCGTCGCGAGCGCGCCGGCGGCTGTCCCGGGACCGAGCCACTTCGCCCACATGGCCGCGAGCGAGATGTTGTCGGCGCCGAGCAGGTTGGGTGCGGTCGATTCCGTCACCGTCTGGTACCAGCCCGCGAGCAGCGCGAGATTGCCGCCCCAGCCGTAGACGAGGGCCGGCGCGAGCAAGCCAATCGCCACCACGGCCGCGCCCACGCCGACGGTGGCGAGGCCGTAGGTGAAGGCGAGCCACGGCATGATCACGAGCGCGTAGGGTTTGACGAACGCCGCGACGCCGATGAGACCTGACGCGACGAACGGATGATCGATCTGCACGGCGAGGAGCGCCGCGACGAGCAGCGTGCCGAGCAGAATGTTCGTCTGGCCGAGCGTCAGCTCGTGCAGGTAGAACTTCGCCATCAGTGCGACCGTGAGCCAGATCAGCACGCGGTCCGATCGACGCCGTTCGGGCAGCGCGCGAACCGACCAGCGTATGTAGGACGTCAGCAGCCCCACCGAAAGCGCGAACCAAATGGTCTTCGCGGCCTCGGCGTCGAGCTTGGCGAACGGCGCCATCGCGAACGCGAACGCCGGTAAGTACTTGAACGTGTAGTGGCCGTCTTCAGGCCGGTAGAGCGGCTCGGCGTTCAGCGCGCGAGTCGCGGCCGTGCGGTAGACGGCGAAGTCGGTCATCTGGCGTCCGACCCGCAGGTAGATCGCCGCCGCGATCACAATCAGCAAGGCGGGCCAGACGAACGACTTCCACGTCACTTGTCGGTCCAGGCCGGAGCCAGCACCTTCACGCCGTCGCGTTTCACGTTCACCGCGATCTGGCTCTTGGCCGAGCCGCCCCCCGGTCCGTAGGTGACGTCGTACTGCGCGGCCATCATCTCCGCCATCTGTTTGCACATGGCTTCGAGGCCGTTCGGCGACGCGACGATCTGATTCCAGCCGCCGCTCATCTTGGTGTTGTAATCGAGTACCTGCTCGCGCACGTTGTTCTGCCAGTTGCCGCCCTGCGCCGAGTTCACCTCGATGACCCAGAGCTGCGCGCCCGACAGCCGAATCACCTCCGCGATCGTATCGTTGCGCACGTTGCTCTGATCTGGACGATAGCCGGCGACGACGGTGAACATGATTTTCCGCTGCGTCGGCGCCTTTCGGATCATGCGCGATGCCTCGAGCAGGCCGTCGACAACGACGGCGTCCTGCGACATGCTCGTGAGCTTGCCAAGATTCTTCTCGAGCTCAGCGGGTCCGCTCTCGAAGTTGTTGAGCGTGATGACGGTGCCGTCGAACGTCAGGAGCGCGAACTTGCTGTCGGGAATCCCCGTACGAATCGCCTTGACGAAGTTGCCGAGCGCCGCGTGCGCTTCGTACGCCGGATACGTGTTGACGATGCCGAGCCGGTCGGTGAGGATCACGATCGACGCCGGTTCGGTGGCCGGTTCCGCGGACAGAACTTCCTGCGGGCTGCCGTCGAGCGCGACCGCGAAGTCCGCCTGGGTCAGACCCTTGATCGGCTTGCCCTTCGCGTCGGTGACCGAGACGAACAGATGCGGTTTGTCGGCTTGCGCGGTGCCAACGTACGGACGAGTGACGACGAGGGCGCCTGCCAAGAACACCAGGACGCACCGGTGAATTCTGGTCAGCATGAGTGGAGACTCCCGCCTCAGTATAGAACCGGATCCGGGTTCTATGCCGCCCCCTCGAGGCGCAGACGCACGACCGCCGCGGCCAGCACCACCGCGGCCAACGTCACGACCCCCGTCATCATGACCGCCACGGTCGCCGCAAGTCCCAGCACTTCCCGCATTGGCAGCGCGATGGCGACGAGTGCCGCCGCGACAGCCAGTCGTAGCGGCGCGGCCAGAAGCTGCCAGCGATCCAGCACGAGCGCGATGGCCGGCGTGCCGAGCAACAGCATGTAATCCCAGCCCTGCGGCGTGAGCAGCGGGATGACCAGCAGCAGGAAGGCAAACTCGAGATACGCGGGCGCGCGCACGCCCCGTCGATTGATGAAGACGACGGCCGCTGCGGCGAGGGTGGCGACTGCCGCCGCGATGGCGAGTCCCGTGGCCACCGGTCCAGGACCCAGCCACTTCGCCCACACCGAAAGCAACGAGACATTTTCGGGCAGCAGGAGATTTGGCGCCGTCGTTTCGGTCACGGTACGCAACCACTGGGACAGCTCGTGGAGGTTTCCGCTCCAGCCGTAGACGACGGCTGGCAGCGCGAGACCGGCCACAACGGTCAGCACGCACGCGAGGAGTGCGGCAAATCCCGCCGCGGCCGGTAGCCACAGCGCGAGAAGCACCGCGTACGGCTTGACGAACGTCGCCGCGCCGGTGAGGACCCCGGCGAGGCGCGATGCGCCGCGCGTCGCCGCGACGAACGACGCCAGAAGCATCGCGGCGAAGAGCGCGTTCGTCTGGCCGAGCGCGAGCTCGCGGATATCCAGCCGAAGCGTTGCGAGAAGCGTCAACGTTGCGACGGTGCCGATTGCACGCCGAGGCTCCGGCAGCATTCGAATCGATCCGATCGCGAACCCGGCGAGCAGTGTGAACGAGAGCAGAAACCACAGGAGCTTGGCGGTCTCAGGGGCGAGCCTGGCGAACGGCGCCATCGCAAACGCGAACGCCGGAAGGTACTTGAAGACGAAGTGACCGTCCTCCGGCCGATAGAGCGGCGCAGCCTCCAGCAGCCGCCCGCCGGCCGTCCTGTACACCGCGAAATCCGTAAGATCGCGCGTCGTGCGGACGCTCGCGTAGAGCGCCAGGGCGATCGCGGCGAGCGCGACCATCCAGACGACCGCACGGCGTGTCGTCATGCGAGAGCTCGAGCTCGAAGGTGCGCGAGACTGACGACGAGCACGATCGCGCCCACGCTGATGAGCGCGCGCTGGGCGACGAAGTCGTTCGCTCGGCGTCCGATCACATCGAAAATCGTGAAGCCGACGACGAGCATCGTCCCGCCGGTGGCGAGTTGCCACGGCCGCGACACCTCACGGAAGCGATCGATCAGGCACGCGACCGCCGGCGTCGCGAGCAGCAGCATGTAGTCCCAACCCTGAGGCGAGAGCATCGGCACAAGCATCATGATCAGCGCGCACTCGAGGTACAGCGGCTCCGCGACCCGCGATCGCCGACTCCAGGCCCACACGACGACCAACAGCAGCGCAACGCTGGTCGCCGCGCCGAGCGCGACCGACGCTGCGCCCAACCCCAGCCATTTCGTCCACATCGCGGTCATCGAAATGTTCTGGCCGTACATCAGGTTCTCCGGCGTCGTGCCGGTCACCGTCCGGTACCACTCGATGAGTAAGTGAACGTTCCCCGACCATCCGTAGAGCGTCGCCGGGAGCGCGAGGCCGGCGAGCATGATGGCGCCCGAAGACGCGACCGCCGCGATTCCGCCCACGACCGCGAGCCATGGAAAAAAGAGGACGCCGTACGGTTTGACGAACGTCGCGAGCGCCGTGAAGATGCCCGCGCGTCCCGCGCGATTGGTTTGAAGTGCCGTCAGCGCCAGCACCAGGAGCACCCCGAACAGCACGTTCACCTGGCCGAGCGTCAGCTCCGCGACGAAGAATCGGCCGAGGAACAGCGCCGTGAGCCAGCCGAGCGAGCCCTCGCGCATTCGGCGGGCGGGCAGCTGGCGGATCGATCGGCGCACGAACGCGACGATGAGGCCGAACGTCAGCGCGAACCATGCGGCTTTCGCGACGGTCTGATCGATCTTCGCGAACGGCACCGCGGCAAAGGCGAACGCCGGCAGGTACTTGAACTGGTAATGACCGTCGTCGGGACGATAGAGCGACTCGGCGCCGACGACGCGTCCGCCCGCGCGGCTATAGACCTCGAAGTCGACGAACGCGCGATTTCGCGGGAACCTCGTAATGCCGTAGATGGTCAAGCCGAGCAGCGTCAGGAGGACCGGGAAGAGAAACGCGCGCAGCCGCGGGCTCACGACGCCCGTTACTCTACGCGCTTTGGCCGCATGTTGCCGGCAAGAATCCGCTTGCGCACGCGCAAGCTCTTCGGCGTCACCTCGACCAGTTCATCGTCATTGATGAACTCGATCGCCTGTTCGAGGCTGAGCTGGCGCGGCGGAATGAGGCGAATCGCTTCGTCGGCCGTGGACGCGCGCATGTTCGTCTGCTTCTTTTCCTTGGTGATGTTGACGTCGAGGTCGTTCGGGCGCGCGTTCTCGCCGACGATCATGCCCTCGTACACCTGCATCCCTGGCTCGATGAACATCTCGCCGCGTTCCTGGAGGTTGGCGATCGCGTAGGCAGTCGCCGGCCCCGGTCGGTCCGCGACCAGGGCGCCGCTCGGCCGGGAGGGAATCGGACCGTGCCACGGCTCCCAGCCGGCGAACACATGGTGCATCAGGCCGGTGCCGCGCGTTTCGGTGAGGAACTGCGATCGGAAGCCGATGAGGCCGCGTGACGGGATCCGGAACTCGAGGCGGACGCGACCGCTGCCGTGGTTGATCATCTTCGTCATCGAGCCGCGGCGAATGCCGCACTGCGCGATCACCATGCCCTGGAATTCCTCGGCGACGTCGACGACGAGATCCTCGACGGGTTCCATCTTCGCGCCGTTCACTTCTCTGACGACGATCTCCGGGCGCGAGACCTGGAGCTCATAGCCTTCGCGGCGCATCATCTCGATCAGAATCGAGAGCTGCAGCTCGCCGCGGCCAATCACCTTCATCTGTTCCGGAGTGTCGGTGGGTTCGACGCGAATCGAGACGTTGCCCAGCAATTCCTTGTCGAGCCGGTCCTTGATCTGGCGTGACGTGACGAACTGGCCGTCACGCCCGGCGAACGGCGACGTGTTGACGCCGAAGATCGTGGACACCGTCGGCTCGTCGATGGCCACCGTCGCGAGCGGCGTCGGCGACTCCGCATCGGCGATCGTCTCGCCGATCATGATGTTCTCGATGCCCGCCAGGCAGATGATGTCGCCCGCGCCGACTTCGGTGGCGTCCACGCGCTTCAGCCCGTCGAACGTGTAGAGCTTCGTCACGGTCGTGCGCGTGATTGAGCCGTCGAGCTTGCACACGGCGATGGGATCGTTGAGCTTCACGCGGCCGTTGAAGACCCGAGCGATGGCGAGGCGTCCGAGATAGTCGCTCGAGTCGAGATTGGCGACCAGCGCCTGTAGCGGCGCCGCCTGGGACCCGCGAGGCGGCGGCATGCGATCAATCATGGCGCGGAACAGCGGCCGCAGGTCCTCGCCCGGCTTTTCCAGGTCTGCGGTCGCCGTGCCCTGGCGCGCATTGGTGTAGAGGACGGGAAAATCAAGCTGATCTTCGGTCGCGTCCAGGTCGATGAACAGGTCGTACACCTCGTTCAGCACGGCTTGCGAGCGCGCGTCGGCCCGGTCGATCTTGTTGATCACGACCATCGGCACGAGCCGGCTCTCCAGCGCCTTGCGCAGCACGAAGCGCGTGCCGGGCAGCGGCCCTTCCGACGCATCGACGAGCAGCATGACGCCGTCGACCATTGAGAGCGTCCGCTCGACTTCGCCCCCGAAATCGGCATGGCCGGGCGTGTCGACGATGTTGATGAGGACGCCGCCGTAGTGGACGGCGGTGTTCTTCGCCAGAATGGTGATGCCGCGCTCGCGCTCGAGCTCGTTCGAGTCCATCACGCGCTCGGCGACGCGTTCGTTGGCACGAAAAATGCCACTCTGATGCAACAGAGCGTCCACGAGCGTCGTCTTGCCGTGATCGACGTGGGCGATGATGGCGATGTTGCGGCGGGCCGAATTGGCGATCTCCTGCGAGACCACCGTGGATCTAGACATCTGGTCAGTATATGGCCTTCGGAGGCGTCTCGCGCCCGAACCAAGGCGACAGGGGTCGCTTTCATTGCACGTATGATTTGTTTCGTCTTACGAAAGGGATTCTGTGACCGCGCCTCGTGACTCTCGTCGTTCGGCCCTCGCCGCCATCGTGACGGCGGGAGTGGGGTTGATTACTGCCGGCCTCGCCGGACTCGTGGGGCTCGTGGCGACGCCGCGCGCGGCCGGCTCGACCAAGCGCTGGCGGCGGGCGATGTCCTCGTTCGATCTGTCGAACAGCGGGCCCACGAGCGCCGTCATTGCCGAGCGGCATGCCGACGGGTGGTACGAGACGCAAAAGCAATCCGCGATCTTCATCGATCGCGACGGCGACAACTACCGCGCGTTGTCCGCGATCTGCCAGCACCTCGGGTGTCGCGTCCATTGGGACGAGACGGAGAAGCACTTCAAGTGTCCGTGTCACGGCGGCGTTTATGATCGCGACGGGCGCGTGCTGGCCGGTCCGCCGCCTCGGCCGCTCGAGCGCCTCAACGTTCGCGTCAACCCGCAGACCTCCGACATCGAGGTCGAGCTGTGAGGCCTCGTGTGTCGGCCTTCTTCGATTGGCTGCACGCCCGTACGGGTTTCCGCACGGCGAACCATCATCTGCTCGATGAACCGCTGCCGCCGGGCACCGGCTGGTGGTTCACGCTCGGCAGCGTCCTGCTCTTCGGCCTCGGCGTCCAGGTCGTGACGGGCATCGCGCTGGCGCTGTTCTACGCGCCGACGCCGGATCACGCCTGGGAGAGCGTGCGGTTCATCATGACGATGCTCCCGGGCGGCAGCTTCCTGCGGGGGCTGCACCACTGGGGGGCGAGCGTCGTGGTGGTTGCGGCCGTCGCGCATCTGGCGCGCGTCGTCTTTTTCGGGAGCTATCGCAAGCCGCGCGAGGTGAACTGGATCGTCGGCAACATTCTGCTGCAGTTGATCCTCGCGTTCGGGCTGACCGGGTACTTGCTGCCGTGGGATCAGCGTTCGTACTGGGCGACCGTCGTCGCGATCAACATTTCGAAGCTCACGCCGCTGGCGGGTGAGTTCGTGGCGAGGTTGCTGCGCGGCGGCCCGGACATTGGCGCGCTCACGCTCACGCGGTGGTACGCGATTCACGTGCTCGTGCTGCCGCCGGCGCTGGCGGCATTGGTCATCCTGCACTTGTTCCTGATGCGGCGGCAGGGCATCTCCGGTCCGGTGCGCGAGCGTCCGGGCGTGCCCCAGCCGTTCTTCCCGTACCAGGCGGCGCGTGACCTCGTCGTCGCGATTGCGGTCGGCGTGTTGCTCGCGGCGCTTGCGTGGAAGGGGGCGCCGGCGCTCGAGCCGCCGGCCGATCCCATGGCCAGCGACTACGTACCGCGCCCTGAGTGGTACTTCCTCGGATTGTTTCAGCTGCTGAAGTATTTCCCCGGCAAGCTGGAAGTGATCGGCGCGCTCATCGTGCCGGGAATTGCGATGACGCTGCTCGCGCTGTTGCCGTGGCTCGACCGCAGCCCGACGCGTGACTGGCGCAGCCGCCGGTTTCTGCTGACGGTGTTTACAGGCGCGCTCGCCGGCGTGGGCATGCTGACGCTGCTTGGCGCGCGCGATCGTCCGCCTGCGGCGACCGCCGGCTGGAACGTGCAGGAGCAGGCAGGCGCCGCGTTGATGACCGCGGACAATCGCTGCTCGCGGTGTCATTCGGCGGACGGCGTGGCGGCGCCGATCGAGGCCGGCCATCTCTCGCGCCCTGCCGACTGGATCGCCGCGCACGTGGCGGATCCCGAGATGATTGCCGCCGGCCTGCGGCCAACGCCCAACACCAACCAGCGCGACACAGCCGCGATCCTTGCGGCGCTGGCGCGGATGCGCGGTGAGGCGCCGCCGGCGATCGATCCGCAAATCGCCCACGTCGACGTGCTTGTCAATCGCCACTGCCTCGGGTGCCATCGCATCGACGGGGTTGGCGGCAAGGAAGGACCGGATCTTTCTGCCGTCGGCGGGAAGTACGACGCGACGTCGATTGCGCGCCGGATCAACAATCCGCTGGACGTCAAACCCGACGCGGAGATGCCGGCGTTCGGCGGCAAGCTGACGCCGCAGGAGATGCAGGCGATTGCGGCGTGGCTCGCCGCGAGAAAGTAAGCTCGCGCTTCGACTATCATCGCGAGCGTGTCGGCGACGTCGCTCAACCTCGCGTCCTATGTTGATCACCAGGCGAGGCTGAACCACGATCGCCTCGCGTTCATCTGCCGTCCCGCGACGCTCACGTACGGCGAGCTCGCCGCGCGCGCCAATCAAACGGCCTGCGCGTTGCAATCGCTCGGGCTCGGCCCAGGCGATCACATCGCGCTGTCCTGCCCGAACACGCTGCACTTTCCGATCGCCTACTACGCGATTCTGAAAATCGGCGCCGTGGTGGTGCCGATCCACGTGCTGCTCAAGCCGCGCGAGATCGCCGAGATGCTGCGCGACAGCGATGCGA
Organism: uncultured Solibacteraceae bacterium; assembly: GCA_964419785.1. Classification (GTDB taxonomy): domain Bacteria; phylum Acidobacteriota; class Vicinamibacteria; order Vicinamibacterales; family SCN-69-37; genus DATEGZ01. The sequence continues at coordinate 22,902 of CAYQRM010000273.1, forward strand.
AGGCGATGCTCGTTTTCGAGGGCACGCCGGAGCTGCCGATGGCGGCGATGGCCCGCGCGGCGTGCGATGACGTGCCGGCCTGCCGCGATTTGATCGTGATGACGATCGATCCGGCGGCGCCGAGTCCAATCGAGGGCGCGCGCACGCTCGGCCAGCTCATTCGCGATCAGCCGGCGACCTTTGCGACCGTCGCGACCGCGCCCGACGACACCGCGGTGATTCTCTACACGTCGGGCACGACCGGACGGCCGCGCGGTGCCGAGCTCACGCACCTCAACATGACGCTGAACGCAGTCGCGTCGCGCGACATGTTGATGCCCGCACTCGATCCTGGGCTCGACGCCGTCAATGTCACGCTCATCACGCTGCCCTTGTTTCACTCGACGGGCCAAAGCGCGCAGATGAACACGAGCGTCGTTGGCGGCTGGACGAGCGTGCTGCTGCCGCGCTTCGATCCCCCAGCGGTGCTGCGCGCCTTTGGGGAAGAGCGCGTCAGTTGCTGGGTCGGGGTGCCGACGATGTTCTGGGCGCTGCTGCAGCAGGCGCGCAAGCAGGGCATCGACGTCAGGCGGCTGGCGGCATCGCTGCGCTGTACCGTCTCCGGCGGCGCGCCAATGCCGCAGCCGGTGCTCGAGGAATTCGAACGCACGTTCGGCGTGCGCGTCCTTGAGGGCTACGGCCTCTCCGAAACGTCGCCTGTCGCCTGCTTCAACCAGCTGCATCGGCCGTCGAAGCCTGGCACCGTCGGTCTGCCCGTCGTGTGCTGCGACATTGCCGTCGTCGACGACGAGGATCGGCCGCTGCCAGTCGGCGAGCGCGGCGAAGTCGTCATCCGTGGCCATAACGTGATGAAGGGCTACTACAAGCGGCCCGAGGAGACCGCCGAGACGCTTCGGCACGGCTGGCTGCACACTGGCGACATCGGCGTCTTCGACGCGGACGGCTATCTGTCGATCGTCGATCGCAAGAAGGACCTGATTCTTCGCGGTGGAATGAACGTCTATCCGCGCGAGATCGAGGACACGTTGATGACGCACCCCGCGGTCTCGCTTGCGGCCGTCGTCGGTGTGCCGGACAAGCGACTCGGCGAAGAGATCAAAGCATTCGTCGTGTTGCGTTCGGGTGCGTCGATGTCGGCCGACGAGCTGATTGCGTGGAGCCGCGATCAGATGGCGGCGTTCAAGTATCCGCGGACAGTGGAATTCCGCGACGCCCTGCCGCTTGGTCCGACGGGGAAAGTGCTGAAGCGCGCCTTGTAGAGCAGTCTTCGAGGCCACCTGCCAGCCGCAGGAAATGTGAAAGGATGGAAGAACCTCGCATGTCTCTAGCCGTCACGCGCGAGCCGTTAGGCCGGCAAATCCGGCCGCTGGTGCTCACCGTGCTCGCGCTGCACGTGGTGGGCTGGCTCGGGGTGTGGTGGTTCAGCGACGCGGCGCATTCGACGCTGCTCGGCCTGGCGGGACTCGCGTACGCGTTTGGCTTGCGTCACGCGTTCGACGCGGATCACATCGCCGCGATCGACAACACGACACGGCGGCTCATGCAGGAAGGCGAGCGCCCGCTCGGCGTCGGCTTGTATTTTTCGCTCGGGCACTCGACGGTCGTGTTCGTGATGACGCTCGCAATTGCGCTGGCGACCAGCACGTTCGCCGCGAAGCTGCCGCGGCTGCACGAGATCGGACAATACGTCGGGACGGCGGCGTCGGGCGTGTTTCTCTACCTGATCGGCATCCTCAATCTCATCGTCATGGTCGACGTGTACCGCGTGTTTCGTCGGATGCAGCGCGGCGATTACGACGCGACGGCGGCCGAAGCCGGGCTGCTCGAGCGCGGATTCGTCACGCGATGGTTCAGCGGACTCTTCCGGATCGTGAGGCGGCCGCGGCACATGTATCTCGTCGGGTTCCTGTTCGGCCTCGGATTCGACACGGCGACCGAGATCGGATTGCTGACGATGGCCGGGCTGGCGGCGTCGCAGTCGCTGCCGGTCGCAGCCGTGCTGACGCTGCCGATCGTGTTTGCGGCCGGCATGTCGCTGATGGACACGGCCGACGGCGTGGTGATGTGCGGCGCGTACGGGTGGGCGTTCGTGCACCCGCTGCGCAAGGTCTATTACAACCTCATGGTCACTGGCCTCTCGGTGGCCGTGGCGCTGGCGGTGGGCACGATCGAGCTCCTGTCGATCGCCGCCGGCCGCTTCGAGGGCCTGCAAGGCGCCTTCTGGGACGGCGTCCGGCACTGGAACGCCCAGGCCACCGGCTACCTCGTCGTCGGCCTGTTCGTAGCGTCTTGGATCGTGTCGTGGGGGACGGGGCTTTTTTCCACAGATCGGCGCCAGTAGGAGCCGGAGGTCGCGGCGATCCCCTGTCGCCGTTCAGCGAAGTTTCGAAAACACACCGAGTCGTCTTCCCTTGATCGCCTCGAGCATCAGCGAAATGCTCCCGATCTGGTGCGGGTAGTCGCTGCCCGGCAGGATGTGGTCCTCGCCCGCAAACTTCGTGGCCAAATCGATCGCCGCGGCGGAAAAGTTGACCGTGTCGTACCAAAAATGGCGCTTCAAATACGACGTGGGCGGCTCGTCGATGTGCGCGCGACATTCCTTGAACGCGCGGAAGCCGCGATCGAGCCGCTCGGCCAGATACGGAATCGTCCCGCCGAGATGCCCGAGGATCCAGCGAATTCTCGGATAGCGCTTCACGACGCCGCTGAAGACGAGCTTTGACGCGGCGAGCGTCGTATCGAACAGAAAGCCGTTGAGTGGCATCAGCCAGTAGTCCTGCATCGCTTCGACGCCCACGGGCGACGTCGGATGAATCATGAGAATCGCGTCGCGATCGTTGGCCAGCTCGTAGATCGGCCAGAACCGTTCGTCGTCAAGGCCAACGCCGTTGATGTTGCTGAAGAGCATCGCGCCCGGCATCTTCAGCTGGTCGATCGCGCGCTGGAACTCGGCGACCGACGCTTTCGGATCGCAGAGCGGCAGTGTCGCGAGCGCGATGAAGCGCGTCGGATACCGGGCCACCGCGCCGCCGAACGCGTCGTTGACGATCGCGGCGAGCTTGACCGCGACCGGCGGCCGTTCGACGTGCGTGCCCGGAGTCGTGAGGGAAATCACCTGCATGTCGAGGCCGTACTGTTCGAGCACCGTGACGCGGTACGCGATGTCGCGATGGCCGCGCACCATCACGTTGTAGTCGCCGGGATAGTGCACGATCGGGTTGCCTTCGGCGTCGTGCGTGATGCGGAGCGAGCTGCCGGACGGCCCGAGCGCGTCGAGATATTCGGGCGGGTAGTAATGATTGTGCACGTCGATGATCATTCGTTGGCGCTCCTCGGGCGCGACCACACACCATACACCGGCAGACCCGCGATCACGATTCCCAGCCCCATCAGGCTGTCGCGCGGCGAGGCGAGCATCTGCATCACGGCGATCACGATCGACGCGGTAATGAAGACGACGGGCACGAGCGGATAGCCCGGCACGCGATAGGACGGCGCGTACCCTGGCCGCGCGCGAAGACGCATCAGGCCGGCGGCCATTAACGCAAAAAACACCCATTCGGTGTACACGACGCGCGAGAACAGCGCGCCATAGGTGTTGGTGAGCGCCAGTGCGGACGCCCAGATCGCTTGCAGTGCGATCGCGCGATGCGGCGTGCCGAACACCGGATGGACGGCACCGAGCGTGCGAAATAGCAGGCCGTCGCGCGCCATCGAGTAATACACGCGCGGTCCGACGAGGATGATGCCGTTCACCGCGCCGAACGTCGAGACGACGACAAGCGCGGCCATGATCGTCGCGCCGCCCCCGCCGAGCAGCACGTCGGCCGCGTCCGCGGCGACGCGCGAGGACGCGCGCACGGCCTCGATTGGCAGCACGCGCAAGTAGATCGCATTCAATCCCGCGTAACACACGGTCACGATGACCGTGCCGATGAGCAGCGCGCGTGGAATCGTCCGCGCGGCGTCCTTCGTTTCGCCGGCCGTGTAAGTCACCATGTGCCAGCCGCCGTACGCGAACAGTCCCGCCGCGATCGCCAGGACGAACCCGTTCGGCGTCACCGGCAGGTCGGCGACGTGTGAGATCGGCG
>CAYQRM010000274.1:0-5642 GCA_964419785.1 uncultured Solibacteraceae bacterium
AGCTGAATGCGCTGACAGGGACAACGACAGGGACACGTTCAGTCGCGCCGCCGGTGAGCGCGATCAGAGTTAGCGGATTACTGAGAAAAAGTGGTGCCGAGGGGCAGAATCGAACTGCCGACACCGTGATTTTCAGTCACGTGCTCTACCAACTGAGCTACCTCGGCACACCGGACAAGACCGTCGATCATAGCATGCGACTCTGCACGAGGTCGCGCGACGCGGCGGTCGTTGTCTGACATCCGGAGAGCGCCATCGCGAGCGCAAGCTCTTCGCGCAGCAGCTCCAGCACGCGCCGCACGCCGGCTTCGCCATCCGCCGCCAGACCCCAGAGGTACGCCCGCCCGATGAGGACGGCCGAAGCGCCGAGTGCGATCGCTTTGAGCACGTCCGTGCCGCGACGAATGCCGCCGTCGAGCAGCACCGGTGCGCGGCCCGCGACGCGATCGATCACCTCAGGCAGCGCGTCAATCGTGGCGATCGCCCCGTCGAGCTGCCGCCCGCCATGGTTCGACACGACGAGCCCGGATGCGCCGCCCTCGATCGCCCGCGCCGCATCGTCGCCGTGCAGGATGCCTTTGATGACGAGCGGGAGCCGCGTCAGCGACCGTAGCCATTCGACCGACTCCCACGTGAGCGACGGATCGACCTGCTTGTGGATGTACTCCGTGAGGCTCGACGTGCCATCCCAGCGCGTCGCCGCGGCGCGGGCGTAGGGCTCGAGATTGCTGATGCTCACGTCGGCCGGCAGCGCGAATCGATTGCGGACGTCTCGCTCGCGACGCCCGAGCACAGGCGTGTCGACGGTCAGCACGATGGCGCGATAGCCAGCGGCTTCCGCGCGACGCACCAGATCCTTCGTGACCTCGCGATCGCGGTAGACGTAGAGCTGAAACCAGAGTGGTCCGCTCGCGACGGCCGCGATCTCCTCGAGGGAGCTCGTCGCCATCGTGCTGCAGCACATGAGCGCACCGAGAGTCCCGGCGGCACGCGCGGCGGCGAGCTCGCCGTCGGGATGCGCGATCCGATTGAACGCCGTCGGCGCCAGCGCGATGGGGAAGGGGAGTCGCGATCCGAGCAGGTCGACCGACGTGTCGACGCGATCGGCGCCAACCAGCACGCGCGGGCGGAACACGAGACGCGCAAACGCGTCGACGTTGTCCGCGAGCGTTCGCTCATCCTCCGCCCCGCCCGCGTAGTAGTCGTAGAAGGCGCGGTCCATTCGGGCGCGAGCGAGCGCCTCGAAGTCGGCGACGTTCACAGGGATCGAGGTTCCTCGGGGTTCCAAGAGGCTCCCCTGGTGCGGACCCCGCTCTTAAGCTTTGGCAGCCGCGGCAGCCGGGCGCGAGATCGGCAAACGTGCCGGCGCGGTGCGGAAGCGCTGGAACGGCAGATGGCAGTCGTGCTTGCGGAGGAAGCTCAGGAACCGCTTGTAGTCGTCAGACGGCATGTTGAAGAGCTGAACGAGCGACCGGTAATTGCCGTTGGTCGCCTCGAGCCCCATCTGAACGATCTTGCGCAGATCGGTGCGCGTGAGATCGCGCGACATGAAGACCGGATAGACCGCCGACCAGAACGATTCGCCCTGCGAGAACATCAATGCGGCCAGCTCGTCAGCTTGCGAGTGCTTCGGCGGCGCCGGCGCGTGACCGTTCGATTGCGACGACGGGTGGGCGGCGAGCGATCGGACGACGTCGGTCGGCAGGTCATTCGGACGGATCGGCCGGCCCGCGGCCTTCAGGACGACGCGCTCGACGACGTTCTTGAGCTCGCGGATGTTGCCGGGCCAGCGATACGCCTGCAGCGCCTCGAGCGCCTCGCCGGTGATCTCGGGCGCCGTCACGCGGTGCGACTGGGCGTACGAATCGAGGTAGTAATTGATGAGGAGCGGGATGTCCTCGGCGCGCTCCCGCAGCGGCGGAATCCACAGCCGGATGACGTTCAATCGGAAGTAGAGATCCTCGCGGAAGGCGCCCGAGGCGATCTGCGCCTGCAGGTCGCGATTGGTCGCCGTGATGAGCCGGACGTTGACGCGCGCGTGCGAGCGATCCGCGCCGATGCGCTGGATCTCGCCCGACTCGAGGAAGCGCAAGAGCACGACCTGCATGCGCATGCTCATCTCGCCGACTTCGTCGAGAAAGACGGTGCCGTTGGGCGCCATCTCGAGCAAGCCGGGCTTGTCGCGGTACGCGCCGGTGAAGCTGCCGCGCACGTGGCCGAAGAGCTCCGACTCGAGCAGCGAATCGGGCAGGCCCGCGCAGTTGAGCGTAACGAGCGGCGCAGAGACGCGCGCGCTCCGCTGATGAATCAATCTCGCGACGACTTCCTTGCCGACACCGGTCTCACCGGTGATGAGTACCTTCGCATCAGATCGCGCGGCACAATCGACCTCCGCTTCGATCGCGCGGATCGCATCACTGCGTCCGACCAGACTGACTTCCTTCGTCCGAACAGCTACCGTCAACCGAGGTCCTCCATTGAGCGCGTGTTACTTAGACAGGCCGACTTTCGTCGGAGAAAAGCGATACTACCGGCAAAACCCGGACATCGTCAACCACAAGTCTTGTAATATTAGAGTAAGTAGTAGGAAACGTGTAAGTTACAGGCACACGGACTTTGTAAAGGCCGAAAACTCAGGTTGCCAAAGGACTTCCTAATAGTACTACAAAGTCTTCCCAAAGTACGACTTTCATCACAGAAAGTCAGACACGTCCCAACCTTCTTGACTGCCTCCGAGATGACTTCTTCCTTTCGCGTCTGCCCGTAGACCATTGTCCGCTAAGACGATAGCCGTTTGTCATGGAAATGGCGGACGAACGGCGGGCCGTTTGCAGTAGAGCGGCCCGGTCGGGACAGCCGAACCTGTTCCCGCGGTCATGGCGGCGGGATGCCCCGCCGGAGTAACAATGAGGCAGAACGGACACAGTCAGCTGATTGGAAAGAGCCAAGCCATCTCGGACCTCAAAGCCGAGGTCGAGCGCGTGGCTCGGTCGGACGCGAAGGTCCTGATCACGGGCGAGAGCGGCTCGGGTAAGGAAGTCGTCGCCCGCGCGATTCATAACTCGAGTCCGCGTAGCCAGGCGGCCTTCGTGCCGGTCAACTGCGCCGGCATTCCTGAGACGCTCCTGGAATCCGAGCTCTTCGGTCATGTGAAGGGCAGTTTCACGGGCGCCTACCGCGACAAGCCTGGCAAGCTCGAGATGGCCGACAACGGGACCATCTTTCTCGACGAAATCGGTGAGATGACCCTGCGCATGCAGGGCTTGCTTCTGCGCTTCCTCGAGACGGGTGAAATCCAGAAGGTCGGCGCCGAGCGGATGGTCAAGGCGACGCGCGTGCGCGTGATGGCGGCGACCAACCGCAACCTGCCCGACCTGATCGCGCAGGGCCAGTTCCGCGAGGACTTGTTCTACCGCATCAACGTCATTCATTTGGTGGTACCGCCGCTGCGCGAGCGACGGGAGGACATTCCGCTGCTCATCGAGTTCTTCCTGCGCAACTTCACGAGCCACGCGTCGAACGGTAATGGCAACGGCAATGGCAACGGCGATGGCGACCTGCCCCACAGCCCCGTGCGCGCGATCTCTCCCGAGGCGCTCACGGCGCTCGCCGAGTACTCGTGGCCCGGCAACGTGCGTCAAGTCGAGAACGTGATCGAGCGACTGGTCGTCACCGGTCGCCGCGAAGTGATTCATATCGACGATCTCTCACCGGAGATCCGCACGCCGGGGCAGTTCGGCATGCGCCCGCGCCGCGAGCGGCGCCGGACGGTGGCCGATGACCTGTTCAAGAAGCTCGTCGACGAGCGCGAGTCGTTCTGGAATGCGGTGTATCCGCTCTACATGAACCGCGAGATCACGCGCAGCAACGTTCGCGAGCTCGTGCACAAAGGACTCGAGGAAGCACGCGGCAACTACAAGATCGTGCTTCGGCTGTTCAACATGGACGCGACCGATTACAAGCGCTTTCTGAATTTCCTGCGCAAGCATGATTGCCAGCTCCCGTTCAAGGAATACCGCTAAGGACGAAGCACATGAGGCAACCAAGAATGTCATTCCAGAGACTCGCGATTCGTGTCGGCACGGGCTGCCTGGCGGCGTTGGTCGCCGCCGCGCCGCTCGCCGCTCAGTCGCAGACCCAGACGCAAACACAGTCGGCGCCGCCCAAGACGTCGAGCGCGCAGAAGCCCGCGCCCTCGCCGGGCGCGACGCCGACGCCTCCCCCGGCCGTCACGCCTCCGTCCGACTACGTCATCGGCGTCGACGACGGCCTGTCGATCGTGTTCTGGCGCGACAAGGACATGTCGTCGGACGTCAGGGTCCGGCCCGACGGCAAGATCACGCTGCCGCTCCTCGACGAGATCTCGGCGATCGGCCTGACGCCCGACCAGCTGCGCGCGGTGATCGTGAAAGCGTCGATGAAGTATCTGACGGAGGAACCGACCGTCTCCGTCATCGTGCGCGAGATCAACAGCCGCCGCGTCTACATCACCGGCATGGTCGGCAAGGGCGGCCCATATCAGCTCACGCCGCACATGACGGTCGTCCAGCTCATCGCGATCGCCGGCGGCCTTCAGGAGTATGCGAAGAAGGATCGGATCGCGATCGTCCGCACCGAGAACGGCCAGCAGAAGACCTATTTCTTCAACTACGGTGACTTCCAGAAAGGGAAGCCGGCCGCGCTCAAGCAGAACATCGAGCTGAAGATCGGCGACACGATCATCGTCCCGTAGGGCTCCTGATGCGATTCTTCACCTCAACCTTCGTCGTCGCGGCGCTCTTGGCCGCTGCCGGACCTGCCGATGCGCAGATTGCGCAGTCTCCGCGGTCCGAGCGGCCATATCGCGGCCTGTTTGGTGGAGACACCAGCAAGGCCGAGACGCTGCTGACGTTCTCCGCGTCCTTTGGCGGAGGCTACGACGACGACATCTTCGCCACAGACCAGGGCGGCGGCGTCCCGAGCGGGGGGGTGGGGACCGCGCAGCCGAGCTCTTCGTTCCTCATCGGCAGCGCGAGCCTCGGGTACAGCGTGCTGAGATCGAAGATGAGCTTCCAGGCGACCGGAGGTACGGGCATCGGCCACTACCCGGCCCTCGATCATCCCGAGCTCGTGCACCACTACGCGAGCGTCTCGGGAACATTCCAGGTCGGACGCCACTCCTGGCTCACTGCGGCTCAGTCAGAGACCTACCAGCCCCTGTACTTCTGGGCGTGGCTGCCGCTTTCGATTGCACCAGCCGATCCAACTCCGGTGTTTGATCCCGCGAGCATGACGATCAGCGACGCGGTGCAGGCCGCGAGCCTCGGCGTGCAGCAGCCGGTCGCGGCCGATGCGGTCGCGGCGTCGAGCGCCGATTATTACCTGGCGTCCGATACCGACGTCGCGTACACCCAGAGTCTGACGCAACGTTTGACGATGGACGCGTCCTATGCGTATCGGCGATCCGACTCGCAGTCGGGCCTCCGCGACTTCCAAATGCAGTCCGGGACTGCCGGCTTGCAATATGCGTTGGCAAAGGGACTCGGGCTGCAGTTCGACTACACCTATACCGACACGAACTACCCAAGCCCCACGGGAGTCGCGGAATACCGCGGTTCGTCGATCAACGCGGGCATCAATTACAACAAGGCGCTTTCGTTTTC
>CAYQRM010000275.1:0-1624 GCA_964419785.1 uncultured Solibacteraceae bacterium
CCCGAGGGCGCGCCGATCGAAGCGCAAGGCCTCGGCTGGGCGAGCACGTATCGCAGCGGGCGTGGCACCGACGCGATCACGAGCGGTCTCGAGGTCACGTGGACGAAGACACCGACGAAGTTCAGCCACGACTACTTCGCACATTTGTTCGGCTACGAATGGGAGCCGAGCAAGAGTCCCGCTGGCGCGAACCAGTGGACGGCCAAGGGAAATGTGGGCGCGGGCACGATCCCCGATGCGTTCGATCGCTCCAAGAAACACGGGCCGACGATGCTGACGACGGACTTGTCGCTCAAGGCGGATCCGGCGTACGAAAAAATCTCGCGCCGGTTCCTCGAGCATCCGGATCAATTCGAGGAGGCCTTTGCGAAGGCCTGGTTCAAGCTCACGCATCGCGACATGGGACCGCGCTCGCGGTATCTCGGCAAGCTCGTCCCGAAGGCGCCGCAGCTGTGGCAGGACCCGATTCCCGCGTCGACCTACACACTCAACGCGAAGGACATCGAAGTCCTCAGGAAAAAGCTCCTCGCATCGAAGCTGACTGTCGCACAGCTCGTGTCGACGGCGTGGGCGTCAGCGTCGACGTTCCGCGGCACCGACAAGCGTGGCGGCGCCAACGGCGCGCGCGTTCGCCTGGCGCCGCAGAAGGACTGGGCCGTCAATAGTCCCGCCGAGCTTGCGAAGGTGCTGAAGACGCTCGAGGCGATCCAGACGTCGTTCAACGCCAGCGGCGGAAAGAAGCACGTGTCGCTGGCTGACGTGATCGTCCTGGGCGGATGCGTCGGCGTCGCGCAGGCGGCCGCGAAGGCAGGAATGAAAGTGCAGGTGCCGTTCACGCCGGGACGTGCCGACGCCTCGCAGGACCAGACCGATGTCGAATCGTTCGCGGTGCTCGAGCCGAAGGCTGATGGCTTCCGCAACTACTCGTCGTACGGGCCGGACTGTCCGGCGGAGCATCTGCTCGTCGAGCGGGCGCGTCTGCTCAGGCTGACCGCGCCGGAAATGACGGTCCTCATCGGCGGCCTGCGCGCGCTCGGCGCGAACACCGGATCGTCCGATCTCGGTGTGTTCACAAAGCGACCCGGCACGCTCACGAACGACTTCTTCGTCAACCTGCTCGACATGCAGACCGAATGGCGGCCGACGTCAGGTACGGGCGAAACGTTCGAAGGCGTCGATCGCAAGACGAGGAAGCGGAAGTGGGCCGGCAGCCGCGTCGATCTCATCTTCGGCTCGAACTCGGAGCTCCGCGCGCTCGCCGAGGTGTACGCGAGCGAGGATGCGAAGGAGAAGTTCGTGCGCGATTTCGTCGCCGCGTGGGTGAAGGTGATGGATCTCGATCGGTTCGAGGTCAGGTAAGGTCAGACGCGCGCCGTCGTTGTTGATCGTGGCGGGGCCGCCAGTCCGCTGACATGTCGCAGCCCGACCTGAGCGGTCAGCTCCGCGCGGTCGCTCACCTTGAATGCGACGCCCGCGTTGACGCCATGGGTGAGCGCCGCCGTGCTGTCGTAGATCGTTCCGAGTAGACTCTTGACGTTTGGAGGAACGCGGACGCATCCATGAAACCATCATCGAACGTCAAGACGCCAGCGCAATACATCGCCTCACTCCCCGCCGATCGTGC
>CAYQRM010000276.1:0-5101 GCA_964419785.1 uncultured Solibacteraceae bacterium
CATCGTAGACGCCAAAACTCAGCGGCCGTGTTTCGATCGTGCAAGACCGGCTTGTTTTGGGGTCCGGGGCAGACAACAGACCGTGCGGAAACTGCTCATCCCCGGCGATTGGGCGAGCGCCGATCAGCAGGACCACTGCCGCGATCGCCATCAGCACGGAGCGAATTCGCGTCACCGCCGCTCCTCCACGCACGTCACCACGCCAGAATCGGTCATCGGTGGGGCCTTGTCGGGCATGTGAATCGTAGCGCGGCACGTGCGACCGCTCCAGCTGGCCACACCCGGATGATCGCCGGGCGGCAGATCTTCGAAATAAAACGTCCCGCTTGCGTTCAGCGGCGAGCTGAACTCAGTGCCGCCAACGGTCACGGTCAACGTACCGTACTCCGGCGCCTTGCCGGCGACGTCGAGACGGCCCGTCAACGCGTGAATGACGGTCGCTTCGAAGACCACGACGGCGCCACCGCGATACGGCACCGCGATGTCCTGCGATATCGCACCCAGCTTCATCTCGATGGGCAGATCATCCTGCTCGATTCCGATCGGGCTCGACAAGTACGAACGCAAGTCCGGGACGAACAGCGATCCGCGCCGTCCTGTGCGTCCCTCCAGCTGATTGTTCGCGAGCACGCGCACGCCTGGTGAGTCCGGCACTCTCACGAGCGCAAAACCGTCGTCCACCGGGCGCGACAGCAACACTTCACCGCCCATGGCGACGACGCTGCCGGCCAGGTTGAACGTGCCGATCGTCTTGTCGTCCTGAGCACCATCGACTCGCATGCCGATGATGCCGCGCCGGCCTTGCGCTTCGAACGTTCCCTGAGTCCGGTACGGTTCCTGGGCGTCGGCGTCGACGCGGAAACCGAAGCCGGGCCCCAGGGGCAACGATCGCTGGACGTTGACGGTCGTCGACGCGTCGCCGGCCGGATCGAGTGTGGTCACCGTACTGGCAACGGTGCGCCAACCGAGCGTGAGGGTCAGGGACGCAAAGCCCTCCCACGCGGTTGGCGATCCCGCCTGTTGAACGCGTGTCGCATTCAAGGACAGCTGTGCGCGTGAGGTGATATTCACGGAGTAGCCCAGTCGCAACAACTTGTCGTGCTGGGTCGCGAGCGCATCCTGCAGGTTCTGTTTCACCGAATCGGGGAGTCGTCCGAGGATATCCGGATCGATTTGCGAGATGCGCGCGGTGAGCGCGGCCGGACCTCCCAGCGTGCCGCCGACGGTGAGCGAACCAAGCCGGGCGAGCGAAACGGAGGCCGACGCGTCGGCGTTCACCTGCCCCTGGTTGGCCGGTGCCAGAAACAGGTTCTGGAACTTCGGCCCGATCCAGGTTCCGCGCACCTCGGTGCTGAACCAGTTCGCGAGGAAGGAGTAGACGCCGGTCGCGGCATAGCCCTGCTCCTTGTCGGCAGTCCTGCTGGCCAGTCCCTCGGCGCCAAACGTGCCCAGCCGCCAGAGCTTGGCTTGAAACGCGGCGCCGGCCATGGCGAGGTCCTTTTCGCCTTCGGCCTGAAATCCGATCGTCAACCAGTCGGCGACGCCGATGTTGTGAACCGCCGTGGCCATTGCGCGCCCGTACTCGACGTTGGTGCCACTCGACGTTCGTTCCAGCCCGGCGACATAGGAGTAGTCCTGCTCACCCTTCTTCAACAATTGCGTCGAGAGGTAAAAGCCCAGGTTGATCGACTGCTGGCGTCCGAAGGCATCGCGAATGATGACCTGGGCGTTTCCGAGGCCGGTTTCGATCGGCAGATCGCTCAGCGTAAATCGTCCGGGCGGCAACCGCACCGACGAGACGAGGCGACCATCGACGTAGACGTCTGCCGTCGACGGCGTGCGCACGGCGCCATTGATCTGCGGCGCAGGATAGATGGCGTAGTACGGATCGATGTCCTGTTGCGTCGAGACGCTGAAACCGCCGACCACCGGCGAACTGCCGAGCGTCGTCGATCGCCCGATCGTGTCGCCGAGGACCCAGCGGCGCCGGCTGTGAACCTGATCGATCGTCAGGCTGGTCAATCCAGGCGTGGTCGCGCCGTGTTCGTCAACGCTGGCCGCAGTCTCGAACAGCGCGCCGAAGAGATGCACGCCGAGCTCGCCGTAACCGATGGTCGTGTCGTCGGTCGACCAGTTCGCGGAGTAGTTCAGGAAGAGGGCGTTGTTCGAGCTCACTTTCCATCCGGGTGGGCGCGGGTTCGAGATCGCAAGCTCGGTTGTGCGCAACAGCGCCGGGTCCACGGAGATCATCAACCGAATCTCCGCTTCGTCGAGCGTGAATGTGATCTGCGGCGCGAGCGAGGCGAGCAACACACGGGAGATGGTGTCCGGCGCGAACACTTGTCGCCGGCCCTCTGGCACTTTCAGCACGCCAGCGGCGATGAGCGTCGCGGGATCGACCCACGGTCCGTCGGCCGTCAGCACGATCTCGGTGTCGCCCTTCGGTTCGTCGTTGACGACGAGAGCCCAGATCGAGCGCTGCTGCGCGAAAGCCGGATTGGCAACGAGCGGCGCGGCGACGAGCAGCGCCGCGGCGAGAATCGTTCCTAGTGAGCAGCGCACGCAGCCGGAGACACCTGGCTTGCGCCCTTGAGCGATTGGTTATGCCCGAACACTTCCACGGCGACCGACGTCGTCGACTTGCATTCCGCGGCCGTCATCGGCACTTCAAAGATTCGCGTCGCCCCTGGCAGCACGTACCATCCGGGGCCCTCCTTCGTGAAGGTGGGGGCGGCCGATCCTCCGGTGCCCTTGACTGAAATGGTATCGACGCTGACGTGCAGGTTGCCGGTGTTGCGAACTCGCACCAGCACCTTGCCGTTCTCGACCGACACGCCATCGACCACCGCGGATCGCGAAGGCTTCGCCGGCCGGACGAACACCGGGATGCCAATCTTGGTGCGCAGGGCCACCGCGTTGGCCGCCGGCGCCGACTGATCCGGGAGCTCCTCGATGAACATGCGAAACGATTGTTCGACGTCGCGGGCGATGCCGGCATTGATGCCGACGCGGATGTTGCGCGACGCGCCGCCGGCGAGCTCCACCAGTTTGGGAAAGAACGTGACGTCGGAAGAAGGCGTCAGCGCCATCTGGCCATGCTCGTCTTCCGACCAGCTGAAGAGGGTGACCTCGAATCGCAGCGGCGACTTGCTGCCATTGCGCAACGTGACGAGCGCGCTCGTGGCCGATGCCGAGAGGTCGACCTCCGTCGGCGTGACCGTGAAGTTCGACGCGATCAGCGCGTGTGAGGCAAGCAGCAACGCCACGAGGACGATGGGGATGCGTTGACGTCGCATGATCTCGCTCCGTTTAGAAATTCACCGTCGCCACGACCGTATCGGTGTAGCTGCCGACAGTGGCGTCTTGTGCCTGAGCCACGCGTCCGTAGACGGTGAAGGTGCGCGGGTTTCGATTCGGGGCCGCAGGGATGTCGAGGCTATCGGTGGTGCCATTGCCCCACACGCTGGTGCGGCCTGTGTCTTTGTAAAGCTCGTAGTTGAGAAATGCCGAGGCGGACTGGCTCATCCGTCGCGTGGTGCCCTGGGCGTTGCTGCCGAGGGCCAGACCCACCGTGGCCACCGCCCCTTTTGTGCAGGTGACCGTGACCGTGCCGATGCCGTCGAGCGGCGCCGTAGCATTGGTGGTCACCGGGTCATAGGCGCCGAAGTTCACCGGTGCGGTCGTGATGGTGCAGTTCTTCGACACAGTGGCGTTGACCGTGAGGGACGACGATGACTGCTGGCCGCTGAGCGTGCTCTCCGCCGCGATCGAGACGACGGCGAGACCGGCGAAAACCAAGAAGACCCGACGCATACCGACCTCCAACTGCCCCCCAGCTCCCAGAGCCAGCAGCGACACAGGACCGAAAACGAACGACGCACGGGAACGCCTGTCAAGCGTATCACCGACGAAGGCCGCGGACGGCCGTCTCCACTTCGAGCCGGAGCCTCACGATCAAACAGCGCGTTGACGACATGGTCGCGCAGGTGGGGCTGGAGCCTTTCTGCGGTCTTCTTCGTTGAAGCAGCCGTGCACGCGAAAGCGCAAGTTTCGCCCACCGCCAACAATTTTTCGTCGTCACTTGGCCACGTTGTCTTCAGAGATCTGAATCACCTCATGGTAGCCGAATTGGCCTTTCCAAGAGAGCCAGGACACTCGCTCCTCGCCCTTGAGCGCGCGCAAGTACGACTTCGGAAGCGTGAACTTCCACGACGAGCTCATCAGCGGTGTCTTGAAGCGGAACACGACGTCGTGGCCTTCGACTTCGACGAGCCAGCGATGGTGGTAATAGCCCGGATACCCACGGTGCTCGAGGTTGCGGATCGACTCCATGCGGCGCGACGGAATTTCGATGTAGCCGCGTTTCGCGACACGGTTGATCTCCTGACACAGCCAGATGGGATTGCGGATGTCCTCGAGCGTGTGCGAGCAGATCAGAAAATCGACCGACTTGTCGGCGAACGGCAGCGGCGACACGCAGACATCGATCTGCAGCCACGTGTCCGCTCGGAACGCCGCGGATGGCGAGACGACGAGCGAACCAAGCGGGCCGAGGGCGGGCCAGGTAGAATGACCGCCAATGACCTTCGTCCCGGGCACCCGGCTCGGACCATACGAGATCCTTGCGCTCATCGGCGCGGGCGGGATGGGCGAGGTCTACGAGGCCAAAGACGCGCGGCTCGGCCGGCGCGTCGCGCTCAAAGTGCTGCCGACGGCCGAAACCGCCGACGAGCGATCGCGCGAGCGCCTGATCCAGGAAGCCCGCGCGGCCGCGCAGCTCGATCATCCGCACATCTGCGCCGTCTACGAAGTCGGCGAGCAGGACGGCCACGCGTTCATCGCGATGCAGCTCGTCGAGGGCGAGACACTCGATCGGCGGATCAGGAGCGGGCCCTTGCCGGCGGCGACGATCGTCAACATCGCCCGGCAAGTCGCCGAAGCGCTCGCGGCCGCGCACGGGCGCGGCATCGTGCACCGCGACATCAAGCCGCAGAACGTCATGGTCTCGTCCGGCGACTACGTGCGCGTGCTCGATTTCGGCCTCGCGAAGTCGATGGCGCCCGTCGAAGACAGCCGCGAAACCGAGCGCCGCCTCACGGCC
>CAYQRM010000277.1:0-20177 GCA_964419785.1 uncultured Solibacteraceae bacterium
GGGCCAGGAGCTGCCAGAACGTCGACGCGCCGCCCGCGATATCGCCGCCGATGAGATTCGGGTTGTACCGCTCGAGATCGGCCGGACCCATCGAGCGTCGAGACGAGATGCACTCGCGAAATCCCGGCGCGAACCGCTCGATTTGCGCTTCAATGGCCGTCGTTCGATCCGCGCCCGAGCCGTGAGGCACGTGACAATACGCCCACAGCGTGTGCTTGCCTGGCGCCGCACGCGTGGGATCGACCACCGTCGGTTGCACCACGATCGTGAACGGCCGATCGACGAGCCGGCCGTCCCACGCGGCCTGCTCGCTCGCCGCAATCTCCTCGATCGTTCCGCCAAGGTGCAGCGTGCCGGCGCGGCGACAATCCGAGGCTCGCCACGGCACGGGCTCGCGAAGCGTCCAATCCATCTTGAACACGCCTGGGCCGTGCCGATAGCGTTCGAGCCGGCGCCGATACGCTGAGGGAAGCCGGTCGCCCGCGAGTTGGATGAGTTGCCACGGCGTCACATCGCACACGATCGCGCGTGCGGGCGGCAGCTTCGAGAGCGACGCGACGGTGGTACCGGTCACGATCTCGCCCCCGCGCGAACGAAGAATCGCCGCCAGGGCATCCGCGAGATTCTGCGATCCGCCGCGCACGACCGGCCAGCCGCCGGCATGCGCGGAAATCGCCAGCGCCAACCCGTAGCCACCGGTCCCGGTGAAACTCAGCGGCACGAGGCTGTGCGCGGCCGAGCCGGCCAGAAGCGCCGACGCGCGCGGTCCACGAAACCGCGAGCGCGCCAGCCCCTCGGCGGATCGAATCGCGTACATTCCGAAGCTCGCCATCTCGAGCGAGATCGAGCGGCCGATCGGCTGGAGGAGCGACTTCAACAGCGGATCGGCCCGCTTGACGAACGGCTGCAGCAGCCGCCGATACGACTCGGCGTCACCACGATCGAGATTCGCGGCCGTCGCGTCGACCGACCGTTCCGTCATCACGGCTGTACCGTCGTCCAACGGATGCGCAAGCGGCGCGTCTGGCCGCATGAGCGCGACGCCGTGATCGGCCAGCGGCAGCGCGCTGAAGCACGGCGACACCTCGGCCATCGCCATGACCGTGGCGCCGGCGTCATGAATCGACCCGGGCTCGGTGAGCGGCAGCGAGCGCAACCCGCCGCCGACCGTCTCGCGCGCTTCGTACACACGAACCGATCGACCGGCCGTGGCCAACGTGATCGCCGCGGCCAAGCCGTTCGGGCCCGATCCGATGACGATCGCGTCGATCATCGGTTGAACGGCAGTTCCTGAATCCAGTGAAAGCCGCGACTGACGATGAGGAAGTCTTCGCGGCGGACGAGGTGCGTGTCGAGCCGCAGCACGTGTCCGTCCATCGTGCCCTCGAAAATCGCGTGTTGCGGCGTCTGGCGATCGACGGTGAACTTCGCGGACCAGTCCTTCGTGTTCGGCTTCGACAGCGTGATCGTGTGGCTGTCCGCGTCCGTGACAGCAGGGTAGCCGACGAACGTGTCGTCCATACGCCAGAACGTCAGCGTCGTCGCGCGATCGATCACGACGCGCCGCCATCGCTGGAGATCGGTGACGAGCGGCGGGCGGACCGTGCCGTCGATGGTCATCTCGTCGATCACCCACACGCCGTAGAGCGCGGGTTTGGGCGCGCCCCACCCGAACGTCGCGAATTGCCGGCGTGCGCCGGCGAAGCTGAACGTCACGAGGTAGAGGCCGAACGCGACCTGCAATCCGGCCGCCCACCGCGTGCGCGCGCCGTCGGCGAAGACGACGCGCACGAGGCGACCAAGATCGGGCGCGGCGAGAAACGCCGACATCATGACGAGATGAAACGCGAACAGCTTCACCGGCACGTCATAGGTCATGTTGAGCGTGAAGATCTCGATCGTGTCCGCCAGGGCGACCAGCGCGCCGAGTCGAGCGGTGCGTGGAATGAACAGGAGCACCGCCGCCGCGAGCTCGGCACAGCCGACGAAGCGTTCGTACGGAAACGACGCGCCAATCGAATACCAGAGCACGCCCATCGGTGAGAAATTGCCGTAGGGCTCGAGCAGCCGCGTGAGCGGAGGCGCCGGCATCTGCAACGGAAACGCCTTGGCCATTCCGTAGCTCAGCATGGTCGTGCCGAGTGCGAATCGAAGGAACACACGGAAGTACCGATACGTCTTGTCGTAGCTCGGGCGGCGACGATCGAGCACTGACCAGACCGCGGCGCCCGCGATCGCCAGCATGAGGAGGCAGAACGCCTGCACCCAGTCGAAGAGCTTGTCGCCGCTGCCGGTGAGCACCGGCGAGGCGCTGACCTGGAAGATGTGGGTGCCGACCCAGACGACGATGCTGTTGGTGAGAAATGACAGTGATGGTCCGCCGCGGCCCGGCAGCGGCAATAGGGCGGACAGCATCTGTGTGAAGAGCACGTACAGCGAGAAGTAGACGACGAAGAAACGGAACGCCAGGCGCGTCGGGAGGCGCCAGTCGGGAACCGACGACTCGTTAGGCATGCGGGAGTCTAGCGCGGTCGGGGAGAAAAACGCTGGGGAGTCTTCGGGCGTCAGCGGGGCAGGCTGAGTCAGAACCTCAGAAATACCGTTTGTAACCGAAACTGATCGTCCAGAAGTCCGGCTTGTACGTCGAGAACGCGCCGGTGGCGAGTCCGGGCACCACGTGCACGAGCACCTCGCCCAGCACCGTGTCTCGCCGCGTCAGAAAGTATTCGGTGCCGCCGCCGAAATCGACGCCGGCCTTGGTGTCGCTCGTCATTGTCGTGCCTTCGGTGAAGCGATAGTGGTACATGCCGCCGCCCGCGGTGACGTATGGATGCCACACGCCATGCTCGAAGTTGTAGACGACGTTGCCGTCGAGCACGATCGGGTTGACCGATCCGGTGTACGAGTGGCCGGTGATGTCCCACCACGCGCCGCTCAATTGACCGCGCAGCGATACACGCGGAGTGACGTAGCCTTCGACGCTTGCGCCGAGATCCAGGCCGTTGGTGAAGAACGTTTCGTTCGGAAGCGCGACCCCAAGCTTCAGACCAATCGCGGCCATACCCGTGTCGGGCACTGGTCGCTGGGCCGGACGTGGCGAGCGTGTTTGCGCGAACACCGGACCGGCGATCGCAAGAGCGATCGCCGTCGCGGCAAGAACGACAAGGCGTCTCCGCATGCGTGTCCCCCTCTCATGGTCCTGCCCCTGCCTGTTGTGACCGCGAGAGAGGGAACTTGGCCGGAGTGTGTGTTGTAAGGCTTAGGTCCTACTACCAGATATGGACACGATCCTCAGGCTTTAGGTACATCTTGTCGCGCGGTTTGACGTCGAACGCCGTGTAGAACGCGTCGACATTCGACATCGGGATGCTGCCGCGATACCTCGAAGGCGCGTGCTCGTTCGACGTCGCACTTGTAGAAATCGTCCTGCGGCCTCACTGATTTGTCGAAGTTGGCGAGATCGAACCCGGAGGTCGGCGGCGCAGGCGGCGTCGGCGTGGGCGTCGAGCCTCCGCAGGCCGCGGCGACGATCGCGACGACGATGAGTGCGGCCGCGAGTCGAGTCATGCCGCGACTATTTCGCTGGAGCCGCGCGGCCGCAAGCCGCGTGCGATTTCGAATGATCCGCCTGTCGCATCCGACCGCGCTATCTCTCGACGGCGGTGCGCCAGTTCTGCACGATGGTGATCGAGCCGATGCCGCCGGGCTGGGGCGAGAGCGCGAGGAAGCGGTCGCGGCCGGGCGTCGCGTCCATCGCGAGGATCGGCGACGCGAACGTCGCGAGTTGCACAGGCGTGCCGACGCCGAGCAGGGCGCCGGGCGTGACGTCTACGCGCCACAAGGTGTGCAGATCCGACGAGAGATAGAGCAGCTGCCGTCCGCTGGCCGTCCACCACGCCGTCGACGCGCTTTGCTGCGAGATCTGCACGCGGCGTCCCGGGCCCGGGAAGGGCTGAACGTACAGTTCGAATCGTCCGGTCTCGTCGGAGACGAAGGCGAGCCAATGTCCGTCGGGTGAGACTGGACCGCCAAAGTACCGGGCTTTGCCGTCGGTCACACGCGACCACTCGCCGCTCGACGCTGGCATTAACCACACGTCCTCCGCCGCCTGCGGGTTGAGCACCGTGACGACAATGTGCCGGCCGTCCGGCGCCCATGCGTTCGGAGCGTTGAACGGAAAAGCCGTCCGCGCCAGCAGCCGCTCCGGCGCGCTTTCGTCGACGGTCTTCACGTAGACAGCTTGCGTGCCTTCGCGATCGCTGACGAACACGACCTGCTTGCCATCCGGCGACCAGACCGGCGTGTCGTTCCGTCCCTTCGCCGATGCGAACAACGCCGCGGCGTTCCGGTGCAAATCCGCGAGCCACAGTGTGGAGTCCGACGGTGTCGTCGATCGTCCGAACATCGCTCGTGCGCCGTCGGGGGAGATCTTCACGGATTCGTAGTGTCCCGGTGGCAGATCGAGCGTGGCCGTGACGCGGCCGGTCGTGTCGTACCAGGTCGCGAGCGTGTTGTTGGACGATGCCGAGAAGTACGCGAGTGTGCCGGCGTTCGAGACCGACGTGACCGGGCCGGCCGTGAAATTGATGGTTGGATCGAGAATGCTCGTCGGCTGATCGACGAGCGGGATCGGATCGCCAATCGCGGTCATCGACGCGCTGTCGAACCGCTGAGCGTTCAGCACGCCCTGGCGTCCGAACAGGAGCCACCCGGGCGCCGCGTACACCGGCGCGCCGTCGTATGATCCCACCAGCTTCCGCGACGGATCGCTCAGCGATGTCGCATAGACATCGAATCTGCCGGCTTTGCCCGGCAGCGTGATGAAAAGAAAGTGCTCGCCGTCGGGCAGAAAGGTCGGGAAGCGATGTCCGACTTCTTTCCTCGCGGCGTCCAGCGACGTTACGGCGGCGGGCGTGCCGCCGGTTGCGGGCACCCTGAACAGCGGGCCGGCGCCGCTCGGTGCGAACACGATCGTGCCAGACGCGTTCCAGGCGCCGCCTCGTGGCGCCGGCGTATCGCAGAGGATCGCCGCGCGGCCGCCGGTTGCCGCGATCGTCTTGAGCTTGCCGCCGCTGAAGAACCCGATACGCGTGCTGTCTGGCGACCAGAACGGTAACGTGGCATCGTCGGCGTCGTCCAGCCGGCGCGAGGATGTCGAATCGAGCGCGCGCACCCAGAGCTGCGTCCCCGATCGCGTCACGCCGCCGACGAGATAGGCGATCATCGACCCGTCAGGCGAGATCGCGACGCCGGTCGAATCGGGGTACATGTCGACGCCGAGCGGGGGCAGCAACGCGGAGCGGATCACCGCTCCTGGCGCGCGAGCGGGTGCGTGCATCCAGAGGCCGGCGCCGATCGCCACGCCGATCGCCACGCCTGCGGCCGCCGGCCACAGCCGCGCCACGCGCGACGACGGCGGCGTCGGTGGCGCGGACCGGGCGGCCGAGGACGGCTCCTCGGTCTCGTCGAGCTCGAGCCGCGCGTCGCCGATCGCGCTGAGCCGTTTGCGCGGATCCTTTTCGAGGCAGCGGCGCAGCAACCGGCGGATCGATTCTGGCAGATCCTTCGGCAGCGCCTGCCAGTTGACGTCGTCTTTGAGCACGCTCGCGAGTGTCGTCGATACGTCGTCGCCCCTGAACGCGCGGCGGCTGGAGAGCATTTCGTACAGCACGACGCCAAACGCCCAGATGTCCGCGCGCCGATCGACGTCCTTTCCGCGCGCCTGCTCGGGCGCCATGTACGCGGCCGTGCCGACGATCGTGCCCATCTGCGTCATGCGCGCGGTGAGCGTTGGTGATTCAGTGGGATCGGACGTTCCCTGTCCGGGATCCTGCGTCCACGCTTTGGCAAGGCCGAAGTCGAGGACTTTGACCATGCCGTCGGCGCGAACCTTGATGTTCGCGGGCTTCAGATCGCGATGGACGATGCCCTGGTCGTGTGCGGCGCCGAGCGCGTCGGCGATCTGCCGCGCGATCGGGAGCGCCTCGGCGAGCGGCACAGGCCCGCGTGCGATCAGTTTCGAAAGATCCTCGCCCTCGACCAGCTCCATCACGAGCGCATGGAGATCGGATGATTCCTCCAACCCGTGGATGTGGGCGATGTTCGGGTGGTTCAGGGACGCGAGCGTCTTGGCTTCACGCGTGAATCGCCACAGCCGATCCGCGTCGCGTGCAAACTCGTCAGGCAGGACTTTGATCGCGACGTCGCGCTTCAGCTTCGTGTCGCGCGCGCGATAAACCTGGCCCATGCCTCCCTGTCCAAGAAGGCCCACGATCTCGTACGGACCGACGCGAGTGCCTGGTGGGAGCGGCATTGGCGCTGGGCTCGAGCGCGATTATAGTCGCGCGCGGCTGCGCTGCCGGCGGGCCGACGGCGTGCGAGGTGCACGCGGCCGCCGTGCAGGACGCCGGTCCAGAAGCCGGCGCCTGCACGGTACCGAAAGGATGCTCGACCCGACCGAGCGCGCACAACAGCACGATGGCGACGCGCCTCGCCACTGTGTCGCGCCGTCCCCCTGACCGAGCACCCTGGGGGTTACTTGCTGCCGCCGAGCGGTGTCGCCACGATGGCAAACCGCTCGCCGGTTTGAAGATTCACGGAGCGACCGGTGATCTGCCCCTCGTTATTGATGTCCTGCGCGGTCTCGAGGTGATACGGGTAGCTGCCGGCAATGTGATCGTTGAGATCGAGCATCTGGCCGCCTTCCCAGATGAACGCGCTGCAACGCCCAGCCGCCGGACACGACGTGCCGACGACCTGATCGCCAGCGTTGATGCCGCTCGCCTGGCTCGTCGCGTGTCCGTTGAGCGTGTGGAGATTGACAATCCCGCCGCGCTTCGTCCAGAAGAACGCGAGCAGGTTCGGATTGTTCGGATCGTCACCGGCCTGACTCGCGAAGCCCGCGACGTCGCCGCGCTCGTTGATCGCCATCGGTGTGTTCCACGTCACGCCGCCGAGGTTGCCGATATCGGTGACGCGACCGCGATCCCACAGCACCGCGTGCGCCGCGGTGAAACGCCCGACCGCCTGATCGCAGATGCCCGAGATGCCGACGATCTGTCCGCGATCGTTGATCGCCGTCGCCGCGCTCGCCGTATCGCCCGGAATCAGCGGAAGCTCGACGATGCGATCGGTGATCGGTTGCCATTCGACTGCGCGAAACTGCAGAACCTGCGGCGCCACACATGTCGGATCGTGGACGGCGTTCTCGGCCCAGCCGACGATCTGGCCCACGTCGTTGACGCCAGTCGCAAATCCGTGCGTGCCGCCGAGCGTCGGCAGCTGGCGCATGACGCCATCAAACCACACGAAGCCGACGCACTGAAATCCCGTCGCGGTCGCGGCCGGGAGAAACGCTGAACAGCTCCAGTTTTCGTGAAATGGATCGGTCATCGCGGTCTGCGAGATGCCCGCGATGATGCCGAGATGGTCTTTGATCGGCCAGACGACGCTCGAATTCGGACCGCCCAGCGTGCCGAGATCGATCGGGGTTCGTGAGTCCCCGATCCAGAGCGCCGCGTGCCGAGACGTGTCGCCGGCGACATTGGAGAAGCCGGCGATCCAGCCGAGATCGTTGATGCTGTCACCGCGGCTCGACGTTCCACCGAGCGAGCCGAGCTGCGTGATGATGTAGTCGGTCGTTCCACGAGCGCGGAACGCCGCAGGATGCGCGTCGGCGAGCACGCCGACACACGCGGCGGCCATCACGAGACGGACGACAAACTGATGCACGAGAACCTCCTCCGATCGCGATTCTCGTGAGTCGCGCCTCCATCTCGCTACCAGATTCTTTCGCAGGAGTCAGCCGCGCGTGAATTGTGCGGCGACGGCGAGCCAAACACCGCGACGCCGCGCCCACACGTCGGTGTAGCGTCCGGCGGCGGACGTGCCGTCCGGACGCGTGAACGTCGTGCGCGCGTGAACGATCGCGACGTCGCCGAAGAGGCGAATGTTGACGTCCTCGATCCGCAGACCATCGATCGGCCGCGGCTGCGTCAGCTCGGCCAGAAAGGCCGCACGATCGATGAGCGAGCCGTCGGGCAGCGTGCAGAGAAAGTCGTCGGCGAGGATCTCGCTGAAACGCCGCGCGTCGCGCGCAAGCACCGACGCGATGTAGTCATCGTTCAACCGGCGAAGCGTGTCGAGATCGTCGATTGCCGTAGGCATAACAACGGCTCGATCGCGATCGTGACCAACACGCGGGGCGGCCGCTATCAAGATCTTTCGGCTGCCGAAATGATCTTCACCGGTCCGTGAGGGATCGATCCGGGCGTTAGAATGCCCAAGGGATCACATCCGTGACGTTCGAGCGCGCGCGCTTGCAAGGCTCTGCTGTCGGTCTCGTCGAAGATCTCCGTGTCGGCGCGCAGCTCGGCGGCCGGAGTCCGGAGGGTTTCTCGCCGGAGTTTCAGGTCTGTTTTCCGTATCGCGGCCTCTTCGTCTGGCACGTGAACGACGAAGACGTCGTCGGCGATCCCAATCAGGTGTTGTTTGTCACCGGCGGCGAGCCGTATCGGCTGAGCGCGTCGTGCGCGGACGGATACGCAGAGCTCATCATTACGCCCGAGCCCGACGTGCTCGAGACGCTCGTCGCCGAACCGGGCCGGCGCCTCGCGCGGCATCCACTCTTTCAGCGAAGAAGCCGGCGCGCAGATCTGACCGTGCAGAGTCTGCGCGCGTGCTTTCTACATCGCACGGTCTTGGAAGACTTCGACGATCTGTCGGCCGACGAGCACGCCCTGGGGCTCCTGCGCGCTGCGCTCGACGCGCCCCCGGCGACTCACGAACCGGGCTCGCGAACGCGGCGGCTGATCCGGCGAACGAAAGAGTTTCTGCAGGCGAACGCGTCGTCGTCCGTGCGGCTCCGCGACGTGGCGCGATCGGTCGGCGCGTCGCCCGCGTACCTGACGGACGTCTTTCGTCGCGTCGAGGGCGTGCCGGTGCACCGCTACGTGATGCAGTTGCGGTTGGCGCGCGCGCTCGTCGAGCTGCCACACGCGGACGATCTGACGACGCTCGCCTTTGACCTCGGCTTTTCGAGCCACAGCCACTTCACCGCGTCGTTCCGCCGGGCGTTCGGCTGTACTCCGTCCCAGTTTCGCGCTGAAAATAACGCCGGGTGTCTTTTTAGAGGACACTCGCAGAAAACTGTCATCTAAAAAGACTCCCGGCGTTATTTTCTCTTCGCCCATGCCCGATCAGCACGCCGACCTCCAGGAGCTTGCTCGCAAGGAAATGATCGCCAACGGCTTCGAGCCGGTGTTTCCGCCGACCGTCGCGGTCCAGCTCCAATCGATTGCCGCGCATCCGCCTGCGGTCCCGCCCAGTGCAGACGTGCGCGACCTGCGCAGCATGCTCTGGTCCTCGATCGACAACGACACGTCGCGCGACCTCGATCAGATCGAAGTCGCCGAGCCGCTGGCCGGCGGCGCCGTGCGCGTGCTCGTCGGTATCGCGGACGTCGACGCTTTCGTGCCCGCGCATTCGGCCATTGACGCTCACGCCGGGATCGAGACGACGACCGTGTACGCGGGCGTGATGAACTTTCCGATGCTGCCCGACGCGCTTTCGACCGGCGCCAGCTCGCTGCTCGAGGGTGCCGACAAGCTCTGCATCGTGATCGAAACCATCGTCAGCGCGGACGGCGTCGTCCAGAGCGGCGAGGTATATCGCGCGATCGCGCGCAACAAGGCTCAGCTCACCTACAACGCCGTCGGCGCGTGGCTCGAGTCGCGCGGACCGGCGCCGCCGAAGGTCGCGGCGTCGACGGACCTGCAAGCGCAGTTGAAGCTGCAGTCGGCCGCGGCGCAGGCGCTGCGGAGCGCGCGGTTCAAGCAGGGCGCGCTCGACATCGACACGATCGAAGTGCATCCGATCGTGCTCAACGATCAGGTCGTCGATCTCGAGCGCCAGCAGACGAACCAGGCGACCGAGCTCATCGAGGATTTCATGATTGCGTCGAACGGCGCGGTCGCGCGGCTGCTCGAGAGCAAACGCGTGTCTTCAATCCGCCGGATCGTCCGCCAGCCCAAGCGCTGGGATCGCATCGTCGAGCTTGCGGCCTCGCTCGGCACGACGTTGCCGGCGACGCCCGATTCCAGGGCGCTGAACGAGTTTCTCGTTGCGCGTCGATCGGCCGATCCCGATCGATTTCCGGATCTCTCGTTGTCGGTCATCAAGCTGATGGGACCCGGCGAATACGTGCTCGAGCGGCCGGGCGATCCGGATCCGGGCCACTTCGGTCTGGCCGTTCAGGACTACACGCACTCGACGGCGCCCAATCGCCGCTACGCGGACCTCGTGACGCAGCGGCTGATCAAAGCCGTGCTCGCCGGCCGTCCCGCGCCCTACTCCGACGCCGAGCTCGCGACGATCGCGACCGCGTGCACCACGAAGGAAGATGCGGCGCGAAAGGTGGAGCGTGCGATGTCGAAGCGTATCGCCGCGGTGGCAATGAGCCACCGCATCGGCGAGACGTTCGACGCCATCGTGACGGGCGTCACCGACCGCGGGACGTTCGTTCGCATCCTCGCCCCACATGTCGAGGGCCTGCTCGCGCAGGGCAAAGAGGGCCTCGACGTCGGCGATCGCCTGCGCGTGAAGCTCGTGCGCACCGACGTCGAGCGCGGATTCATTGATTTCGTGGCGGTATGGCGAGGCGAAAAGTGATACCGGGAATAGTTTTCGTGTCCTCTTTTCTACCGCGGCCACTCCGGGCTCACGAGCTCCGTGCGCAGGATCGGCGTGCCCGCGGTCAGCGGCGCTTCTGATTTCACGAACGCCGGCGCGTCGCCCGGCAGAATCCACACGTGCACATCGGGCGGTGACTTGCCGACGAGCGGCGCGACCAGCCCAGCGACGCCGCCGATCTCCGTCTTTACGAGGTAGTCGATCGCGGAGCGCTTCGTGCGACCGGTGACAAACGGCGCCGCACCCGCGTTGCTGACCACGAGCTTGACGAGACGAACGCTCGGGGTCGCGACGATCATCGGCACGTTGAGCGGAAGATCCTCCGGCGTGACGTTTTCGAGCAGCGTGATCATCAAGCCGTTCGCGAGGTCGGGCGGCAGCTTCATCGTCTGCTCGTCGACTTTCGCGGCGCCGTGATCGTCCTGCGTGTGCACGGCAACTTTGCCCGTCGACATGTCGATGTCGAGCGTCAGCGGATGCTCGAACGCCGGGCCGCGCTGGACGAGGTGATAGCTCAGCAGGCGAAACGATCCGTGGATCGAAAACACCGCAGTTTCGTCGTTGACCGATCCATCGCGCAGCCGGAACGTCGTCCGTCCGGTGACGCGATCGCCGGTGATGGTTTGAACCAGGTCGCCGTCACCGACGGGGGAACCGTCGAGTGCGCGGACGGCGAGAAATCCGTGGAGCGATCCGGGGGGGTGCCGGACCTTCACGAATTGAGGGGCTGGAGACGCGGTTACGAAGGCGAGGAGACCAATCGCCAGCAATCGAGGTGAATGCATGGCTGACTTCCGCGCGGAAAATGAGCAAGTGTCGTGCCCGCCGGCACGCGCGCAGGCCTTCCGCCGCGGCGTCCCGACACGGAAGGCTGTGGCGCGCGCTACCGATCTATAGTGGCGGCCAACCCATCATGTGGACCGAACTGCGCTCGGCGCTCGGAAACGCGTGGCGCGCGCCCGGCTTTGCGGCCGCCGCGGGGCTGACGATCGCGGTCGGCGATCCGCTCGTCTCGCTGCGTTCCGAATAGCGCGCCGCGGTGTATCATGCGGCATTGGAACCGACCCCTGCTGATCTTCAAGCGCAGCTCGATCGACTGAGCCTCACCGTTCAGATGGGTCGGGAAGCGAAGGGCTCGCTCGAGCCGACGTCGCAGCAGCTCCTTCGACTCGCCGATCGCTGTCACGAAATTCTGAACCGCTGGTCCGACGCCGACGCGCATCACGCGCGCGTCATCAACGAAGCCGAGTCACGCCTCGGGCAATGGAACGCGATCGAAAGCCGGCTCGAGCATGATTACTCGCAGCGGCTCGGCGAGATGCAGCAACTGATCGAGAACGAGTGGCAGACGCTGCGCCGCATCCATGAGGAGCCGGTCAAGCAGCTGCGGCAGGAGGCGACTGCACTGAGCGAAGTCTGCGTGTCGGCCGCCAACCTCGCGCTTCAGGGATTCGAGCGCGCGGAAGCGCGGCTCGACGCGTTCGAGGCCAAACTGCAGACGCAGTTGAGCAAGCTATCCGAGGACGTGCAGGCCGCGCTCGTCGAAAGCCGGCGCGAGATCGCGCGCCCGGCGCTGCCCGACGCACCCGCGCCGTTTGCGCTCGAAGGCGTGATGCGCATCCACGACGACATCCGCGACGACCGCGACGGCGCGGACGATTCCGGCGACTGGATCGAGCACGACGCCAGCGAGCCGCGGGAACTGCCGGCGTCGGCGCTCTCCGCGCGGGTCGAATCGCTCGAGCGAGAGGTCACGAGCGAGCGCCAGGAAATGCACGCCGCGGCCACGCGCGCCGACGAGATGCGCCGCACGTGGCGGCTCGCGATCGGCGGCCTTGCGCTCGCGGTGATCACCGGAGGCGTCGTCGACCTCATCGCGCAGCGAAACTTGAACGCGCGTCTCGACGAAGCCGCGGCGCGTGTTGCGGCCGCCGAAAAACGGGCCGACGCGGCGTCGACCGCCGCGAATCAGCAGATCGCGGCGACGCGCGCCGACGCGGAAAAGCAGATCTCGCTGGCCCGGCAGACCGCGCTCGAGGCGGGCATCGTCGGTAACGTGCTCGCCGCGCCCGATCTGATCAGATTCAACCTGGTCGGCACCGATCACGCGCCGCGCGCGTACGCGCAGGTGTTGTGGAGTCGATCGCGAGGATTCGTGCTGAGCGCATCGCAGCTGCCGCCCGCGGCCGACGGCACGACGTATCAGGTGTGGTTGTTGTCGGAGTCGGGCCCCGCAAGCGTCGGGATCGTCACCCCGGACGCCTCGGGCCGGGCGTCGCTCGCGATCGAGAATCCCGCGAATCTTCCGCGCGCCGTCAACGGCGTCAGTGTCACGCTCGAGTCCGGCGGCGCGCAGCCCGCGCCGTCATCCACCTCGGTGCTCGTCCGCGTTCAGCAGTAGGGTCAGCGCGCCGGCGGCACGCTGCCGCCCTGGCGCGACTTCAGCACGATCGGAATCAGCTTCTGATATCGCACCGGCTGCCCGTCGCGCATCGCCGGTTTGTATTGCCAGTCCTTCACCGCCGCCAGCAGCAGCGGATCGTAGGCCGGGTTGGCCGGCACGACGAGCGATGACGACTCGATCTTGCCCTGTTGATTGATGATGACGCGCAGGACGCCGCGGAATTCGCGCATCTGCGTCGGGTTCGACGGATGCCATTCCGGCAACGGGCAGTTGAGCTCGACCGGCGGCGTCACTTCCTTGTCGTCATTGGAATACATGCGCTCACTGGGCGGCACGGTCGCGACGACTTCATCGCTCGGGCGGTCGGGCGGTTTCACCGGAGTGGGGACCGGCGCTTTGGCCGCTTCGGCCGCGTCGATCTGCGCGGTGGCGAGCTTCAGGAACCCGTCCGCGAGCATCTTCATGTCCGAGAGCGACGCCGCTTGTGCCGCGAGATCGTCGTCCGCCAGGAGCGTCATCAGCGTTTCGAACTGTGGCTTGGCCTCGGCGTAGTTCTTCGCCTCGAAATTCGTTTTCGCTTTCGCGTAGAGATCGCGCACGGCGCCCGGCAGCACGCGCTTGCGCACCTCATGAAACATCGTCACGAGGCGCGGCGAGACGTCGGCGTCCGACATCTTGAAGAGCGGGTTGCGGTTCACGAGCGTCTCGAGCGAGTGCTGCGCTTCAGTCGTCCGGCCGAGCGCGAGAAGACACAGCGATCGATACTCGTCGACTTCGTCTGGCGAGTCGTCCGGTCTCGGCGTCGCGAGTGCGTTGAGCGCGTCTTCGTAATCACCCGAGGCGTAGAGCACCTTCGCCGACGTGAGATTGGCGGCCGGCGGCGATTGCCCGACGTCCTGTGCGACGAGCGTCCAGAGCGCAACGACGAAGATCGTCGAGATCATGGCGTCACTTCCTCAGATCTTGGACGACGCGCACCGGTGCCTTGGCCGTGACGATGACGGTTTGCTTTCGCTCGCCGAATTGCGGGTGGCGGAACACGAGCTCGTGCGAGCCGAGCGGCACGTCGAGATTGGCGACGGGCGTCGTGCCGATCTCCTTGCCGTCGAGCAGCACCGTCGCCCAGGGCAGCGCGTTCACCGACAGCGATCCATTCGGGACGACGATCGGCATCGTCAGCGTCTTGCCCGCCTGGATCTCGAGCGACGATTTCGTCTCGAAGCCGAGCGTCGCGTTTCTGAGCACAAGGTCGTGCTTCCCTGCGGTGAGCATGAGCTTCGCCGTGGTCGTCGTGCCGATGAGATTGCCGCCTTCGAGCACTTGCAATTCGAACGGCGCGGAGATCGTGAGCCAGCCTGCCACCGCACCAGCCGGCGCGAGGCCCGCCATCACGGTCGAGCTCGCACCCGCCGCGATCGTCACCGTGCGGCTCACGTTCGTCGTGCCATCGGAAATGATGACGGCGTGCTGTCCGGACGGCAGCGGCAGTGTCAGCGGTGTGACACCGCGCCGCGTGCCGTCGACCGTCACGCGTGCGCCTGGCGGATCGGACGTGACCTCGAGCTGTCCGCTTCCGGCGGGGATCGGCTCTCCGGTGGCCACCGGCGTGGCCACGGCTCCGGCCGGTTGCTCGGGCGCGAGCAGATGAATCGATCGCATGCCGGGCGTGACGTTGAGCATCACCGGCAGCGACACCTTCTTGCCGTCGAGCAGGAGTTGCGTGCCGATCACGTCCGACTCGACGAGAATCAGCGGCTGGCTGACGGCCGCGGCCGCCGATGCCGCCCGACGCTGATACACGAACCAGCTGATGACCGAGGCCTCGACGAGCGTGAGCGCGGCGAGCGCAATCACCATCCACGGTTTCGTGTGCGAGCCCCATGCGGAGATCGTCGCGGGTGCGGCCGCGGGTGTGGGCGAGGGCGAGGGCTCCGGAATGGGCGTGAAAATTGGCGCGGCGTCCTGCGTCGGAAAATCCGGCGGTGTGACGAGCGCGAGCTCTTGCGCAGCGTCGCCTGTCGCGGGCTCGGTCGCAGCGCCTTCCGGTTCGGGCAAGCCCGCCGTCGGGCGGTGCAAGCGTGGATACTCAGCCGGTTGCATGTCAGAGTCCTCCGGCAATTCCAGAAGCGCGTCTTGCGCCTCAGAAGCTGACGAAAACGTTCGGCCGTCGAGCTGAAGCGCGTGCTCCAGCCACCAGCGAAGCCGCAGAGCCGCGAGCGATCCGTAACCGTCGCGCGGCGTGAGCTCATCGAGCAGCGCGCCGAGCTTGTCGGGGTACTCGCCAGGATCGATCTTCCGGCCGACCACGAGTGAGAGCGCGATCAGGCCAAGCTGCAAAAGATCAGTCCGGCCGTTGAACGCGACCACGTCACCAGAAACGGCGAGGCCAAGCTCGGAGCGCAAGCGGGGAGCGGAGAGGGAGAGCGACTCAAGAGCCGAACCGAGCACGTGCTCGACGATCACGAGCTTGCCTTCGGGCGTGACGATGACACGATCCGCCGTCAACGCGCCGTGGGCGATGCCCTCGTCTTGCTGATGGAGCGCCGCGAGCGCCGGCGTGAGCTGGCGGATCAGCTCGGTCGCATACGTCGGCCCGCGCGCGTCGTGCAGAATCTCCGACAGCCGCCGACCGGCCGTCTGGTTCGAGACGAGCGCGAGGTCCTCGTGATCCTCGAGCCACTTGACGGCTCGCACGCGGCCGAACGACGGATGACTGAAGCGGGTGAGCTGTTGAATGCGATCGCGGAGCGCCGCTTCGAACGCCTCGACGCTGCTGAATTCCCGCTTGAATCGGAGAAGCTCGAGCGGCGATGCGGTGCTGTTGTCGAACATCAGCAGCCGATCGCCCAGCCCGTCGGACAACCCCGGTGTGTACCAGCTGGCCCGTGCGGACCGCGCCGGTGAGGACGCCGCGGCGTCGTCGACGATAAAGCTGCTGGCACGTTCCATCCAGCGTGACCGCGCTCATTTTCCCATCAAGCGTCGGCTAGTACAAAAGAAAAAACTGCGGTACCTTAGGCCATGCACCCGCATCTCGACCACGTCGAGTTTGCCGAAAACCCGGATCCCAGGTGTCCCTGTGTGCTGCTGCTCGACGTCTCCTCGTCGATGCAGGGCGACGCCATCAAGGCGCTCAATGAAGGTCTGAAGGCGTTCCAGCGGGAGGTGTCGGGCGACCTGATCGCCGCCCGACGCGTCGAAATCGCCATCGTCACCTTCGGATCGAGCGCGAACGTCGTCCAGGATTTCGTGACGGTCGATCAGTTTCTGCCGCCCGAGCTCAACGCGGGCGGTCAGACCTTCCTCGGGGCGGGCATCGAGACTGCGCTGAACCTGCTCGAGCAGCGCAAGGCCGCGTATCGCAATAGCGGCGTGGCGTACTATCGGCCGTGGGTGTTTCTCATCACTGATGGCGCGCCGGTCGGCGAGTCCGACGCCGTCGTCGAATCCTCGCGGGCCAGGCTCGTCGCCGAGCAGGAGTCCGGCAAGCTCGTCTTCTTCGCGGTCGGCACCGAAAGCGCGGATTTCCAGCGGCTTGGCACGTTCACGACCGCGACCCGGCCCCCGCTTCAACTGCGAGGCGTCCAGTTCGTGCAGCTCTTCGAATGGCTGTCGAAGAGCCAGCAGGCAGTCGCGCAGTCCCGTCCGGGCGAGCAAGTGCCGCTGCCGCCGGCAGGCTGGGCCTCGGTGTAGGTGATTCGATGTGGCGGAGCATCGGCGCGAAAGCCGTCGGGGTCGCGCACGCCACTGATGGATCGCCCTGCCAGGACGCGTTTGCGTACGCCTCCCTCGGACAACAACTGACGGCCTTGGCGGTCGCCGACGGCGCGGGATCCGCGCCGTTCTCGAAAACCGGCGCGGAGATCTCCGTCGATCGCGCGGTGCAGTTCCTCCGCAACGTCGGCGATCTCGTGACTGCGGACGTCGCCATCTGGCCGCACGCGGTGCGCGGCGCCTTCGATGCCGCGCGCGGAGCGATCATCGATCACGCACGCCGGCAAGGCCTCGCCTCGCAGGAATTCGCGACGACGCTGCAGGTCGTATTGCTCGGGCACACGGCGTGCTGCTACGGCCGCGTCGGCGACGGCGGCGGTGTCGGCCGCGTGCGCGGCGCGCTCGTGCCGCTCGGGCCCGCGCCGGCGAACGGCTACGCCAACGAAACGCGCTTCCTCACGTCGACGGATGCGGAACCGGAAATCTTCTTTCGCGACGATCACGTCTCGGATTGCGCGGTCTTCACCGACGGCATCCAGCATCTTGCGATGCAGCTCGCACAGTGGAAGCCCTACGATCCGTTCTTCACGCCGCTCTTCGAGTTCGTTCGCACGTCACCCGACGCTGCGCTCGCCGAGGACAGTCTGTCCGAGCTCCTCGGCGCCGACCGCTTCAACCGCCGCACCGACGATGACCGCACGCTGGTGATCTCGGTGTGGACCGGGGATGCGGCCTGACGTGGCGACGCCGATTGAGCTCGGGGAAATTCTCGGCCAGGGCGGCGAAGCCCGTGTTTACGCGCTGAAGTCGGATCCGTCGCTGGTCGTCAAGCTCTACCACCAGCCCACGCCGGCGCACGGCGAGAAGCTCGCGATCATGATCGAGCATCCGCCCGCGCAATTGTCCACGCACGGCCAGACGGTCGTCGCGTGGCCGATGCGGCGAATTTTCGCGCAGCCCGCGACGGGGTTGGTGACGGGCTTTCTCATGCCGCGCGTCGTGTCCGGCGTGCCGGCCGCGCATCTTCACAACATGAAGAGCCGGCTGGCGAGCCATCCGCATTTCAACTGGCGGTATCTGCTGCGCGCGGCGATGAATCTGGCGCTGACGGTGCAGAAGGTGCACGACGGCGGCTATGTGATTGGCGACGTCAACGATCAAGGCGTGCTCGTCACGGGCAACGCCGTCGTGGCGCTCGTCGACTGCGATTCGTTTCAGGTGTGCGATCCGGCGAGCCGCCGCATGTTCCGCTGCACCGTCGGGACGAGTCTCTTCACGCCGCCCGAGCTCGCCGGCTGCAGCTTCGCCAATGTCGATCGCACGGTGACGCACGATCTCTTTGGCCTCGCGGTGCTCATCTATCAGTTCTTGATGGGCTGTCATCCGTTTCAGGTGAAGACGACGGCGGTGGAATCGACGGAGGACGCCGCGTCGATCGAAGACTGCATCAAGCGTGGGTTGTACCCGGATCTGGCGCCGGCGGTCGCACAGTCGCCGATCGCGCCGCCGCTCTACGTGCTGCCGCGCAGCGCGCGCGCGTTGTTCCGCTCGGCCTTCGGGCCGATGACCGTGCATCGTCCGAACGCGGCGACGTGGGCGGACGAGCTGTGGGGCATGGATCGCGAGCTGAAGAGCTGCGCGCGCAACGCGAACCATTTCTTCGGAGGGCATCTCTCGAGCTGTCCGTGGTGCGAGCGCACGGTCGTGCTCGGCGGACGCGACCCGTTTCCGTCGCCTGACGCGATTCGCCGAGGCGAGCACCGCCTGCGGCCGGAGACTTCGTCATCGCGCCGTTGGGTCCGGAGGCCGCCACGCCCGCGCGGCGTCATCCTCGGGCCGCCGCTTTCGAGCCACAGCAATTACGTGGCACGATTCCAGCAGCGCAGGCGCAGCTGAATTCGAACCCCCTGGAGTCTTCTGGAATCCCCTGGAACCCTGTGGAACCTCGGGTATTGATTTTGAGTGCTTACTATTTCCCGTTCCAAGGGGGTAGTGAAACTCATGCACGCGCCGTTGCGACATATCTCGCCCGGCACGGCTTCAAGGTCGCGGTAGTCACGAAGCGCACGGACACGGGCGCGCCTTCGCGAGAGACGATCGACGAGGTCGACGTGCATCGCGTGCCGCCGGCGGGACCGAGGACCGGCGCGCGCAAGTGGGCGATGATTCCGTTCGCGCGCGCGGAGATGCTGCGCCTCGGCGACCAGTTCGACGTCATTTATTGTCCGGGCTTTCAGGGAATTGGGATCGCCGGGATTCTCGCGGCGCGGCGGCTTGGGCGGCCGATCGTCCTGCGGTCGGGCAATCTCGGCGTCTTGCGCGGCGATCAGTGGAACGCGCCGCTCGCGCGCTGGCACATTCCGTCGTCAATCGCGCCGGTGCGATGGCTCAAGGGTCGCGTGCGGCGCTTTTACATGCAGGCGGACGCGTTCGCGTGCAACAACCGCGAAAACGAACGGGAAGCGCTCGACTGCGGCGTTCCGCGCGATCGCGTGCATTACCTGCCGAACGCCGTGGACGCCGGGCGGTTTCGGCCCGCGGGCGCCGGGGAAAAGGCGCAGATTCGCGCCGAGCATGGCTGGCGTGCGGACGCCCAACTCTGCATGTACGTCGGCCGGCTCAGTATCGAAAAGGGCGTGCTCGAGTTGCTCGAAGCCTGGCGCAACGTTGGCGCCGCCAATCGCCTCTTGATTCTCATCGGCCCCGACATGCCCGGGCCGCTCGACGCCGGTCCGGCGGCGAGGAAATTCGTCGCCGACCACGGCCTGCAGGATCGCGTGATCTTTCACGGCGCGTCGACTGACACCGCGCGGCTGCTGCGCGCGGCCGACCTCTACGTCCAGCCCTCACATTACGAGTCGTTCAGCAATGCGTTGCTCGAAGCCATGGCGACGGGACTGCCGGTCGTGGCCTCGCGCGTCGGCGGCATGCTCGATTGCATTGCCGACGGCGAAAACGGTCTGCTTGCGACGCCACAGGACGCCGCGGATCTTGCGATCAAGCTCCGCGCGCTCCTGGATGATCCCGCGCGCGGCGCGCGCCTGGGCGCGAGCGCGAGGCAGACGGTCGTCGACCAGTTCAGCGAACCGGTGATCATGGGTCGCTTCGCGGCGCTGTTCAGGGAGGTCGCGAAGCGACATCAAGTTAGAAGTTAGAAGCCAAGAGTTAGAAGTACAGAGGTACGCCGGGCAGTCAAACGCTCAGAGTTGCAGAGTTCGTTCCGAACTTCTAACTTCTGGCTTCTCACTTTTGGCTTGATCTGCTTTTGATCTAGATCCCTCGAGGATTTCCCGATGCCAGTGCTCGAGCATGAGCAGCGCCCACAGCCGCGTGGCGTTGTTGCGGCGGCCGGCGTGGTGGTCTTCGATCA
>CAYQRM010000278.1:0-3984 GCA_964419785.1 uncultured Solibacteraceae bacterium
TCCGCGGACAGGGCGGAGTTTGACTACGGAAGAACCTAGACGTTCGGGGTCCGAGGTCCGGCGTCCGACGTTCCGCTCAAGACCAAGGACATGAGGACGACGACGGACTTCGGACGTCGGACCCCGGACCAAGGACGACGATGATTTCTGCTGAGAAGATCCCGAACAACGTTGACCTGCACATGAACAAGCGCCTGCAACGGGCGCTCGAGCATTGGCAGCCGCACTACATCCAGTGGTGGCACGACATGGGGCCCCAGGGCTTCCAGTACTACCACCAGGTGTACGTGCGCACGGCCGTGAGTGTCGATCCCGCCGGCTGGGCGCACTTCGAGTTCGTCAAGCTGCCCGAGTATCGATGGGGCATCTTTCTCGCCGATCCGATCGTCGATCGCACGATCGGGTTTGGTGATTTTCTCGGCCAGCCGGTCTGGCAGGAAGTGCCGGGTGAATTCCGCAATCAGCTGCGCCGCTTGATCGTCACGCAAGGCGACACCGAGCCGGCAAGCGTCGAACAGCAGCGCTGGCTCGGCCATCGTTGTCCGAGTCTGTACGATTTGCGCAATCTCTTTCAGGTCAACGTCGAAGAGGGCCGCCACCTGTGGGCGATGGTGTACCTGCTGCACTCGTATTTCGGCCGCGACGGGCGCGACGAGGCCGAGGACCTGCTCGCGCGACAGAGCGGCAATCGCGACAAGCCGCGCATCCTCGAAGCGTTCAACGAGCCGATCGACAACTGGCTCGACTTCTTCATGTTCACGATGTTCACCGATCGCGACGGCAAGTCCCAGCTGCTGTCGCTGTCGGAGAGCTCGCTCGATCCGCTCTCACGCACGACGCGCTTCATGCTCACCGAGGAAGCGCATCACATGTTCGTGGGCGAAACCGGGGTCGCGCGGATCGTCGAGCGCACGTGCCAGCTGATGAAAGAGGCGGGATTCTCCGAGGACATCCGCCCGCTCGGCGGGATCGATCTGCCGACGCTGCAAAAGCACATCAACTTGTGGTTCTCGCTGAGTCTCGACTTGCACGGCAATGAGATCTCGACCAACGCCGCGGCATACTTCGCGAATGGCTTGAAGGGCCGGGCCGAGGAAGCGAAGTGGGAGGACCACAAGGTCGTCGATAAGAACTACACGCTCGAGACCGTACGCGACGGCGCCGTCGTCAGCAGCGATATTCCGATGCGCAACGCGATGAACGAAGTGCTGCGCGACTGGTACGTCGAAGACTGCCAGGCCGGCGTGACGCGCTGGAACAAGATTTTCGAGCGCCACGGCATGTCCGACCGGCTGCGCCTGCCGGACCGCAAATTCAACCGCGGCATCGGCCAGTTCGCCGGCTTCCATTTCGATCCCGATGGCCGCATGCTGTCCGACGAGGAGTGGGCGCGGCGGCGCGACGAATGGCTGCCGAACGCCGCCGACAAGGCGTTTCTGCTCAGCATCATGAACCAGTCGATCTTCGAGCCCGGCCGCTTCGCCAACTACATCGCGCCGCCGCAGCGCGGAATCAAAGGCACGCCGGTCAACTTCGAGTATGTTCGGACGGAAGCATAGAGATGAGCGCGGATCTGGCCCTGAAGGCGTTAGCCGGGCCTGACCCATTGGTGCGTTGGGAGCCGAAGGGCATGGTCGAATGAAAGTTCAGGTCGACAAGCGGGACGGCGTGGCCGTGCTCACGCTCAACGAGCCGCCGGCCAACACCTACAGCTACGAGATGATGCGCGAGCTCGACGCCGCGATTCTCGAGCTGCGCATGGATTCGTCCGTGCACGTCATCGTGATGACCGGTGCGGGCGACAAGTTCTTTTGTGCCGGCGCCACGATCGGCATGCTCAAAGAGGCCACGCCGGAATACAAGTACTACTTCTGTCTGCACGCGAACGAGACGCTGAATCGCCTCGAGCAGACGCCGAAGCTTGTCATCGCCGCGCTGAACGGACACGCCGTCGGCGGCGGACTTGAAGTCGCAATGGCCGCCGATTTGCGCATCGCGCGAGCCAACGCGGGCAAGATCGGTCTGCCGGAAGTCGGTCTGGGCGTGCTGCCTGGCACCGGCGGAACGCAGCGTCTCGCGCGGCTCGTCGGCAAAGCGCGCGCGATCGAGCTCATGACGACCGGCCGGCTGATGACGATGGACGAAGCGTTCGTGCTGGGACTCGTCACCGCTGTGTGGGACGACGCGAAGCTCGAGGGCCGGCCGTTCCTCGAGGCCGTCGTCGACTACGCGCGCACATTCGCGCCGCCGCACAAGGCCAGCATGGCGGTCGGCCGGATCAAGCGCGCGGTTCAATCAGGGGTCGAGGCCGGATTTGGCGAAGGCCTCGCGCTCGAGCGCGAATTGCAGCAGCATCTGTTCGAAAGCCGCGACGCGAAGGAAGGCATCGCGGCGAACCTCGAGAAACGCACGGCCAGGTTCACTGGAGAATAGGGACAGAACCGTTGACTGAGGAGGGGCCTGGCCCCGTTTGGCGCAAGCCGGGCCTGTCCCCCTGGCCCGGTCAAGGCGATCGGTTGAGGGAGAGGCAGACACCGTCGCCGCGTTCGAGGCGATCGGCTAACTGAGAGGCAGACTTAGCGTGACCCTGCTCGGAAGAAAACAGCTCCTGATCGGCGGCGCCTGGCATGACGCCGCCGGCGGCAAGACGATGCCGGTCGTCAATCCCGCGACCGAAGAGATCATTGCGGAAGTTGCATCGGCGAGTCCAACCGACGTCGATGCCGCGGTCGCGGCAGCGCGCGCGGCCCTTGGCGGACCGTGGAGCAAGTTGTCGGCTCGCGAGCGCGGCCGCCTCGTCTGGAGGCTCGGCGAGAGGCTGACCGAGCACATTGACGAGGTCGCGCGCCTCGAGACGCTCCACAACGGCAAGCCGATCACCGAATCGCGCCACATCGAGATTCCAATGGCCGCCGAGTGCCTGCAGTACTTCGCGGGTTGGGCGGACAAGATTCAGGGCGAGACCGTGCCGGTGAAAGGGCAGGCGCTCGTCTACACGCTGCGCGAGCCGCTCGGTGTCGTCGCGTGCATCGTGCCGTGGAATTTTCCGCTGCTGCTCGCGATCTGGAAAGTTGCGCCCGCGCTCGCGACGGGCAACACCGTCATCCTCAAGCCCGCGAGTCAGACGCCGCTCACGGCGCTGGCGCTCGGACAGCTCGCGATCGATGTCGGGCTTCCGCCGGGCGTGCTCAACGTCATCACCGGCAGCGGCGGCACCATCGGCGACGCGATCGTGCGGCATCCGGGCATCGACAAGATCGCGTTTACCGGCGATACCAGCACCGGACGCGGCATCATGCGCACGGCCGCCGACACGGTGAAGCACCTGACGCTCGAGCTCGGCGGCAAATCGCCGAACATCGTGTTTCCTGACGCCGACCTCGACGCGGCCGTTCGCGGCGCGACCACGGGGATTTTTTACGGCAAGGGTGAAGTCTGCGCGGCCGGATCGCGGCTGCTCGTGGACAAGTCGATCAAGGACCAGTTCATCGCGAAGGTCGCCGAGCGGACGAAGAAGATGGTCGCGGGTGACCCACTCGATCCGAAGACGCGCCTCGGAGCGATTTCGTCGAAGAGCCAGCTCGAGCGCGTGCTGAAGTACGTCGACCAGGGCAAGCAGGAAGGCGCGACGCTGGTCGCGGGCGGCAGCCGGACGGACATCGGCACCGGCAAGGGCTACTTCATGCAGCCGACGGTGTTCGCCGACGTGACGCCGCAGATGACGATCGCGCGCGAGGAGATTTTCGGTCCCGTGCTCGCGGCGATCGATTTCGCGGACGTCGACGAAGCCATCGCGCGCGCGAACGACTCGATTTACGGGCTGGCCGCCGGCATCTGGACGCGCGACCTCAAGAAGGCGCATTACGTCGCGTCGAAACTTCAGGCCGGCACCGTCTGGATCAACACCTACAACGTGTACGACACGGCGGCTGCGTTCGGCGGGTACAAGCAGAGCGGCGTCGGCCGCGAGATGAGCGCGCACGC
>CAYQRM010000279.1:0-13057 GCA_964419785.1 uncultured Solibacteraceae bacterium
CTGCCACTGCAGCGGTGTGAGCTGCCGCGTCTCGGTGACGCCCTTCGCCTGCTCGAGCCGCGTGTCATGGAGCGGCGTGAAGATCGTCGGAATGAAGAACGCGAACAGGCCGCGGCGCTCGACCTCGTAGATCAGATCCAGCGTCGCCTTCGTGTCGTCGTCCGTCTCGCCGGGACTACCGACGATGAGCGTCATCGCGGGAAACCAGTTGTTCTGATTGAGCACCGTGAGGCCGTTGACGACGATGCTCGGCCAGTCCTCGATGGAGAACGGCACGCCCTTGCTCGGCATGATCTGCTTGCCGAGCCGTACCGATCCGGTCTCGAGACCGATGAGCGGCACGAGCGCGCGCTTCTCCGGGTGCGAGCTCAGCAGCGGCAGCCGGATCGGACTCTTGTCGAGGCACATCTCCGAGAGCCTGCGGATCAGGATCGGATCGACGACCGAGGGCGCGATCGTCGCATGGCTGAGCACGTGGTCCTCGACGCCCGGCGTGTTGACGATGTCGCCGTAGAGATCGAGCAGGGCCTCGCGATTCGGGAAGTAGAACGGCGTCTCTGTGCGCACCTGGCCCCAGATGAACATGTCCTCGGTGGCGAGCGAGATCTGTTTGTTGCCCTCGCGCACGTTCGCGCGCACCCCGGCCATGATGTGATCCTTCGGCACATCGATCTGCGGATTCAGGTCCGGCACGCAGAACTGGCACCGCCGCCCGCAGCCCGTGGTCATCTCGACGACGCCGAAGGTGGTGCGCTTGTCCGGCACGAGGATGCTGTCGCGATCCTTCGGGTGGCCGACGGCGACTTCGCGCGGGAGCGCCTCGCCGCGAATCGCCTTCTCGAAGAGCGAGATCGTGTCCGCCGCTTCGCTGCGGCCTTCGACGACGCAATCGACGCCGAGATCGTCCCAGGCGTTCGTCTGCGTGATCTGCCATCCGCCCGAGCCGCCGACGAGGACCTTGAAGTTCGCGCGGTACGGGCTGGCTTTGACCTTGTCGAACATCTTCCGGGCGTAGTGCGAGTTGATAGGCTGCTTCGACTCGCCAAAAATGGACGTGTAGACGCCGGCGGCGAACGTCACGCCGAGCGGATTGTGCGTCGAGATCGCGACCACGCGCGTGTTCGGTCCGATGAACGCGTCGAGATCGTCCGGATAGCACGCCTTGATCTGATCGGCGGAGAACTCGCGCAGCAGCGACGCCTCGAGCACGCGCAGCCCGGCCGGCATGTAGCGCGCGGTGCCGTCGGCGTTGTGCTCGACCTCGCGCCATTTCGGGTACTTGCGGTTGAGAATGCCTTCGAGCCAGATGGGCAGCGAGGCCATGCTCATCTGAATGAAGTACCCGGCGTGGTCGATTGTCTCCGTGAACGGCGCCGTGAGCACGATGAGCGCGCCGCCTGGCGGCGCGGACATCTCGCGCAAGGCCGCCGGTACCCCAGCGGCCGATCGAACTCGATCATTCATCCGAACACTCCCCTGTGTGTGCTACTTCCCTGCTTGCAGTCTCACCTCGTGGCGCGGCAGGTCGATCGCCACCCGGTACTTGCCTAGGAATTGATGACCGATGATGCCGCCGATGTTGAAGCCGAGCAGCGCGCTCGGCGCGTCGAGGTTGAGCACGACGAGCGAGGCTTGATCGAACGTCGCGCCTTTGGCGAACTCGATGTCCACGAAGGGCAGAAGAAACGCGGCGTTGTCATAGCCGGACGTCCCGTACACGCGCACCGGCACGCGACGAACGTCGGGATTGACGTCGAGTTGCGACGCGGTCGTGCGGCCGAGCGACATCGCCTCGCCGCCAGTGTCGACGACAAACGCGGCAGGCGACGAGTTGTTGATCACGCCTTCGACGACGGCGAGCCGCTGCATGCGCAGGGGCAGATGGATGTCGCCGGGTTCCTCCGGCGGCAAGTCGCGCGCCATCGTAAGCGTCTTGCGCTCGTAGTCGATGCTCACCGAAAGGCCGAGCACGAGCGGCGAAAAGCCTTCGCCCTCACCCACGGGTAGGCCGCGCAGCGGCGGATCCTTAATCAAGCACGGTACGTTGCGGACGTGCAATCCGCCAATCTCGAGGTCGTCCATGCGCGCAATTTGCAGGCTGCGATAGCCCACGCCCAGATCGCCGACGCCGGCGCTTTGCAGCGCCGCGAACGCGTTCACGTGGTTGCGGCTGGCGACGCCCGTCGTGAGCACGGCCTCGTCGGCGCCGGTGTCGACGGCAAACTCGATCGCCGTGCCGCCGTTGACGCGCCCCGTCACGAGCACCCGGCCGTTCGCGATGTGAAACGGCATGGTGTAGCTCTCGGGCTTGCTCACGATCTCGAACGGCTTCTTGTTCTTGAACGTCGCGAGGAACTTGGACTGCGTGCGCGCCCACCGCACGAGGTCGCTGTCGTCCCGCTTCGGCAAAAGCTCGACGTACTTGTCGAGCGCGCTCGACGCCGGCGCGAACTGCCGCGTCTGCTCGTAGATACCGGCCAGCGTGTAGCGATACATCGGCTCGGCCGGATCGAGCGAAATCGCGCGAGTGACGTCGGCGAGCGCTTCCGGGAACTGACGCTGCGCGGCCTCGGACCGGCCGCGACCGTGCAGGCCGCCCGGATCGTCTGGACTCAGCTTGAGCGCGGCCGCGTAGCGATCCTCCGCTTCGTGGAAGAGCCCGAAGGCCCACAGCGCGTCGCCGTGGACCGCGATGGCCGCGGCGCTTTGCGGATCGCGCTCGGCGATGGCCGCCCCTTCACGGGCGCCGTCCTTGAACAGTCCCATTCGCAGCAGCGAGCGCACGACGCCAGCCCCCGCTCGCACCCGTACGTCCGCATCGTCGGTGTCGCGTGCGTGCCGGTAGGCGCGAAGCGCATCGCCATACTGCGAGCCGGCCATCAACACATCGCCGGCCTGCAGGAACTCCGCCGGCGTCGCGGCCTGCTGGGCCGCACCGGCGAACGTCCAGGTCCCCACCACGGTAGAGACCGCGACAAGTGATCGAGTGAATTTTCCCGGTCCGAACATTACTCCTCCTCACTTCTCGGATCGCAAGCGGACAGTCGGCCGTCGCGGACGTCGCGGAGGGGGAAGCCGGACATAGTCAGCGGATGTCGAATGAGGGTATCACGGCGCACATTTGGCCGGAACTCCGGCTGTGCTAGGCTCCGTGGCCTATGTCTTTCGATCTACGCGCGCGCCTGGGCCTGGCGGCCGCGGCCGCCGCTGTCTGCGTCTCGACGGGCGTGCCCGCGCAAACGCCGCAGCGCGGCGGCCCGCCGGCCGCTCCCGCGGCGCCGACGCGCGCCGACATCTTGCGTGGCGAGTACGGCGAGCTCAGGGCGAACAACGATCTACTGTCCTATCACCTCGATATTCGCGTCGACCCGGCGAAGAAATTCATCAGCGGCAAGAACACGATCAAGTTCCGGATGTTGCAAGACGCCACGCGCGTGCAACTCGACCTGTACGCAAATCTGAGCGTCGACAAGATCGTCTGGGCCGACACCACGCTCAAATACGAGCGCGAGATCAACACCGTGTTCGTCGATTTTCCGTCGACGCTCAAGAAGGGCCAGCTCGTCGCGATTGACTT
Organism: uncultured Solibacteraceae bacterium; assembly: GCA_964419785.1. GTDB lineage: Bacteria > Acidobacteriota > Vicinamibacteria > Vicinamibacterales > SCN-69-37 > DATEGZ01. The sequence continues at coordinate 3,578 of CAYQRM010000279.1, forward strand.
CTACTACTCGGGCACGCCGACGTCGAACGGCCGGTTTGGGGGATTCACGTTCGGCCAGGACCCCGCCGGGCGGACCTGGATCTACAGCGCGTGCGAAGGCCAAGGTGCGGCGATCTGGTGGCCGAACAAGGACCAATGGCGCGATGAGGTCGAGGACATGGAGATCAGCGTCTCGATCCCGAGCGACCTCGTTGACGTTTCGAACGGCCGGTTCGAGAAGAAGACCGACCTCGGCGACGGCTACACGCGCTGGGATTGGATGGTGCACTACCCCATCAACAACTACGACGTGTCGGTGAACATCGGGAAGTACGAGCACTTCGCCGACAAGGTCGGCGATCTGACGATGGACTTCTACGCGTTGCCTGAGGACCTCGACAAGGCGAAGAGCCAGTTTGCGCAGGCCAAAGGCATGATCGAAGCCTACACGCACTATTTCGGGGAATATCCGTTCATCAAAGACGGCTACAAGCTCGTGGAAGTGCCCTACAGCGGTATGGAACACCAGACCGCCGTGACGTACGGCAACGGCTTCCACAACGGCTACGGCCGGCCGCCGTACGACTGGACCGGCGTCGGCATCAGCACGAAGTTCGACTTCATCATCATTCACGAGAGCGGCCACGAATGGTTCGGCAACGCGGTCTCTGCCGCCGACGTGTCCGACATGTGGATCCACGAGGGCTGGACAACGTATCTCGAATGTCTGTACGTCGAGTTCACGTACGGCAAGGCCGACTACGTCAAGTACGTGAACGGCTACAAGTCACACGTCCGCAATGACCGCCCGATCATCACCGAGCACGGCATCCACCGCGAGCCGCCGCAGGACATGTACTTCAAGGGCGCGCTGTTTCTGCACACGCTGCGGAACATCACCAACGACGATCGCCGATTCCTCAATGCGATCTACGACTTCTTCCAGACGTTCAAGTACAAGAACATCATGACGGAGGACGTCGTCGCGTTCTTCAACAAGCAGCTGGGGCGCGATCTGACCCCGGTCTTCAACCAGTACCTGCGGCACACGGCCATTCCCGTGCTCGAGCTGCAGTTCGACGATCCGAATCACTCCGTGATGTACCGCTGGACGGCCGACGAGGCCAACTTCTCGATGCCGGTCCGCGTGCGGCAGAACGGGCAGTCGCAGATGATCGAGCCGACGCAGCAATGGAAGACGATGAAGACGACCGTCGGCAAGGATCAGTTCGAGGTCGCGACCGACGAGTTCTTCGTGGACGTCGTCAAGCAGTAGCGACGGGAGGCGTCAAGAGCCGGCAAAGAGCGATCACCACGAAGCTCACGAAGGGCCACGAAGGCCGGAACGCACGCAGCATCATTATCTGATCGCGGCGACTTACCCGAACGCGCGCTCGCGGGGGCGTTCCTGGCTCGCGACCGGCCGCACCAGCACGCGGTCCTCGAGACGGAACGGCGTGACGATGCCTTCGAGCCGGATGTCCGCGAGGTCCCCGATGAGCGTGGCCGCCCAGCGATACACGTTGTTCTCGAGCACGCCGCGTCGCATGCGCGCCATCCGGGCGCGGCGGTCGTCAGGATCGATCTCGAGACCGCGGCGGATCGCGTCGGCGAGCTGCTCGATGTCGTAGGGATTGACGATGAGCGCGTCGCGGAGCTCGTGCGAGGCGCCCGCGAACTGACTCAGCACGAGCACGCCGTCGTCGTCCTCGCGCGACGTCACGAATTCCTTCGCGACCAGGTTCATGCCGTCGTGCAGCGCCGTCACCAGACAGATGTCCGCGGCGCGGTAGTACGGCGCGATCTCGCTGTGCTCGTGGTGCCGCGTGAGCAGGACGATCGGTTTCCAGCTGGACGTCGCGAAGCGCGCGTTGATGCGCGCGGCCTCGGCCGTGACCTCGTCGAGCAGGTCCTGGTAGCGCTTGATGCGCGTGCGGCTCGGCGCGCCGATCTGGACGAACGTGAACCGGCCGACGTAGCGCTGCCACTTCTCGAAGAAGCGCTCGATCGCGCGCAGGCGCTCGATCAGCCCCTTCGTGTAATCGACGCGGTCGACGCCAATCCCCAGCAGCTCGGCCGACACGCCGTGCGAGCGCAGGAGCATCGTGCGCAAATCGGCCGGCTGTGGAGATCCGGCGGCCGGCGTGGAGGGCGCGACGCTAATCGGGAACGGCCGGACGTACGTGACGTGGCCGTGGCGACGCGCCGCGAACTGCTCCCACTCGATCTTCGATTCGAACGTTCGGTCGACCGTCTCGAGAAAATTGTTGCAGTGCGCCTGGGTGTGGAACCCGATGAGATCGGCGCCGAGCAGGCCGTCGAGCACCTCGCCCTGCCAAGGACAAATGCCGAACGCCTCGGGGTTGGGCCACGGGATGTGCCAGAAGACGCCCACGCGCGCGTCCGGCCGAGCCTGCTTGATCATCCGCGGCAACAGCGCAAAGTGATAGTCCTGCACGAGGACCATTGCGCCCGGCGCGCCGTCGATCTCGTCGATGACGGCTTCGGCGAACTTCCGGTTCGCCTCGCGATAGCAGGCCCAGTCGGTCTCGCGGAAGAGCGGCCGCGTATGCGCGATGTGACAGAGCGGCCACATGCCTTCGTTGGCGAACCCGTAGTAGTAGCCTTCCTCCTCCTCGGAGGTGAGCCAGACGCGGCGTAGCGTGTACTCGGGGTGGTCCGGCGGCACGCGCAGGCGATCGTGATCGTCCACGCGCTCGCGGTCCGCGTCACCCGAACCATGCGCAATCCACGTCCCATCGCACGCGCGCAGGACGGGCTCGAGCGCGGTGACGAGACCGCTCGCCGGAATCAGCAGCGCGACCCCGCTGCCCTTGTGCACATGTATATAGGGCTCGCGATTCGAGACGACGATCAGAGGCCGGCCGTCGAGCCGGCTGCGGACATGGGCGCGCAGCCGTTCGGGCGTCCAGTGGTAGGAGCCCGCGTCGCGCAGACGCGCTTCCTCCTCGGCGGTCGCACGCGCGGTTTCGAGGCTGCGGACCAGGTGGATCACTTCCTGGAAGAGCGGCCGGAAGAAGCGGCCCACACTCAGCGGCACGGCCGCCGCCGTCCCCAGCCGGTGCGCCTGCAGCCAGTCGACCGTGCGGCGCAACTGGCTGACGACCTGCCAGCGGACCAGCAGCACGACGACCAGCGCGATGAGCGTGGCCTCGACCAGAATCCGCGCAATCGGATCGGTCCAGAGGAACTGCACGAGGCTCGCGCGGACCTCGGACGGGGCGAGCACCAGGACCGCCGCCGAGGCCCCCGCGACTACCCAAACGATGAGCCGCCGCGAGAACGTCATCATGGCTTTGGACGCGCGATTAGCGTAAGCGGACGTTCAAGATCCCTGCCACATTCAAGCGCACGGATCGTGTGGATTATCGCGCCGATTGGGCTCGACCGGTCAGATTCATCTGGAAGGGTCTACCTAGGTGTGGGCAGAAACTTCCCAGTGGAGTATCTTCTGGGAACGGGATGATCGGCCAAACGGTTACGCATTACCGAATCATCGACAAAATCGGTGAAGGCGGGATGGGTGTCGTTTATCGGGCCGAGGACACGCGGCTCGGCCGCCAGGTCGCGGTCAAGTTTCTTTCGTCGAAGCTGCTGGATGATCCCGCCGCGCTCGAGCGCTTCCAACGCGAAGCACGCGCGGCGTCGTCGCTCAACAACCCGCACATCTGCGCGCTTTACGACATCGGCCGGCACGAGGGCGTCCCGTTCCTCGTCATGGAGCTGCTCGAGGGGACGACGCTGCGCAGCCGGATCAGCGGCGCGCCGGTGGCGACCGACACCCTGCTCGACATTGCCGTGCAGGCCGCCGACGCGCTCGACACGGCGCACGCAGCCGGCATCGTCCATCGCGACATCAAGTCGGCGAACATCTTCCTGACGCCGACCGGCCAGGTGAAGGTGCTCGACTTCGGCCTCGCGAAGCTGGCCGCCCGCCGCGGAAACGACGTCGACCCGTACGCGGCCACGACCCTCGCCCAGCGGCACGCGCCGGCGACAGAATCCGGCCAGACGTTCGGCACCCTGTCGTCGATGTCGCCAGAGCAGGCGCGCGGCGAGGACCTCGACGGACGCAGCGACCTCTTTTCGTTCGGCGTGGTGCTCTACGAGATGGCGACGGGCCGCGAGCCGTTCGTCGGGCGCACGTCGGCGCTGACGTTCGACGCGATCCTCAACCACACGCCGGCGCGGCCATCGACGCTCAACGCGAAGATTCCCGCCGAGCTCGAGCACATCATCCTGAAAGCACTCGAGAAAGATCGCGACTTGCGCTATCAGACGGCGGCCGAGCTGCGCGCCGATCTCAAGCGCCTGAAGCGCGAGACGGACTCGGCGAAAGTGCCGTCGGGCGGCGCGGCCGTCAGCCGCCCGCGCACGCGGTTGTCGGTCGCGCAGTGGGCGATGATCGCTGTCACGCTCCTCGTCGTCGCCACCGCCGCGACGTTTCCGCTGTGGCGTCCGCACGCGGGCGCGACGATCGACTCGGTTGCGGTGTTGCCCTTCGCGTCGGTCGGCGCGACCGGCGACGCCGAATATCTGCCCGACGGCATGACGGAGAGCCTGATCAACGGCCTCGCGCAGCTGCCGGGACTCCGGGTGAGCGCGCGCAGCGTGGTGTTCCGCTACAAGGGCAAGGACGTCGATCCGCAGCAAATCGGCCGCGATCTCAATGTCCGCGCCATTGTCACGGGACGCGTCGCGGCGCGTGGCGACCGGCTCGTGATCGAGGCCGAGCTGATGAACGTCGCCGACGGATCGCAGCTGTGGGGCGGCCAGTACAACCAGCCGCACACGAACCTCCTCGCCGTCCAGGACGAAATCGCGAACGAGATTCTCGACAAGCTCGGCGGACGGATCACCGGCGAGGACAAGAAGCGCGCGACCAAGCGCTACACCGACGACGCGGAGGCCTACGAGCTGTATCTGCAAGGCCGCTATCACTGGAACAAGGGCACGATCGCGGGCTACAAGAAGTCGATCGAGTACTTCGAGCACGCGATCGAGAAAGACCCGAAGTATGCGCTCGCCTACGCGGGGCTCGCCGACTCGAACCTGATGCTCGGGTCCTACTGGGTGGAATCGCTGACCGACGCGAAGGCCGCCGCCGTACAGGCGCTCCAACTCGATCCGAATCTGGCCGAAGCACACGTCGCGCTCGGCCACATCAAGTTATGGCTCGACTGGGACTGGCCGGCCGCGGAGAAGGAGTTCCGCCAGGGGATCGCGCTCAACGATTCGCTCGCGCTCGCGCACAATCAGTACGCGATGTACCTCGCGACGCTTGGCAGGCTGCCCGAGGCGATTCGCGAGGTCAAGCGCGCCCAGGAGCTCGATCCACTCTCTCCCATCGTGAACGCCGATCTCGGGTGGTACCTGCTCTATTCGAATCAGGTGGGCGAGGCGGTGTCGCAATTCCGCAAGACGATTGAATTCGACACGAACTCGGTCTCCGCGCATCGCGGTCTGGGCGTAGCGCTGAGCCAGTCGGGACGCCACGACGAGGCGATCGACGAGCTGAAGCGCGCACTGGATCTCTCGGAGAACAGCCCCGTGATGCTCGGTCACCTCGGCGCCGCGTACGCGCGGGCCGGCCGGAAGGCGGACGCCGACGCCGTCCTCAAGCAGCTGCAGACGCTCTCGGCGCAGCTCTACGTGCCTTCAACGTCGGTGGCCATCATCTACGCGGCGGAAGGCGACAAGAATCGTGCGCTCGATTGGCTGCAGAAGGCCTATGACGAGCACGATTTTTCAATTGTGCAGCTCAACGTCGCGCCATGGTTTGAACCCTTGCGAGGCGAAGCGCGGTTTCAACAGTTGCTTGCCAGTTTGAAACTCAAGACGTAGGGCTCTCTTCTTATTTGACTTTGTACCCGGCCTGTCCGGCGGTCAGCCCGTCGATCTTGAGCACTTTCATGCCCTTCGTCACCTTGGTCGCCTCGACGAACGTGATCGCGCCGGGCGTGCGCGTCACTTGATCGATTGCCATCTCGCTCGAGTAGACGATCTTCGGACCGCTCGGCGTCTCGTTGCGAAACACTTTCGCGATCCAATGCTGGCGGAACTGCGCCTCGGTCATCTCGCAGATGCCCTTCACGACCACGTCGCGCTCGCGCGCGATCGGCGCGCGAATCAGGAGCGTCACCCGCACGCCCGACGACCAGAACTCGCGATCGCCAAGCAGCACGCGACGCAGCTCGGCGAACGTGAGGTTGTCCACCGGCACGTCGGGATGGACGACGACGGCGATGTCGGGCGCGGGCTGCGTGGCCGCTGGCGCGGCCGTCCAGCCGACGAGCAGGCAGACCACGACCGCGGCGAGCAGCCGGCGCGAGGTGACGAGACGTGGGAGACGCGCGCGCATCAGAACGTGAAGCAGATCTGAAAGAAGCCGCCGTAGTTGCGCGGCAGAGTCGCGCCGCGGCTCCAGTTGCGGTACTCGCCCTTGAGCGCCGCGAACTGCGACGCGTCGAACCGCAAGCCGACCGTCGACCCGTCGAGGTTCGGCACGGTCGCGAACACCGCGTCCTTCGGATCCACGCCGATGTGCTCGAACCGGAAGTACGGCTTCAGCACGTGATTGAACTGCGGCAGCCGGTACGCGGCCTGGAAGTAATACGCATGGTTCCACGTGACGAATCCGCTCGCCTCGTCCTCGTGGCGCACGGCCGCGACCTCCGCGATGAGCTCCGGCGTCTCCTTCAGCCAGACCGCGTGGCCGGCGACGATGCGCTCGCCGAAGTCGCGTGTGGTGAGCAGTGAGATCTTGTCGAAGTAAAAGGAGCCGCCGAACTGAAGACCGTAAAGATGATCCGGCTTGGAGAAGAGGTTGATCAGCGTGGCACGAAAATCATTGTTGTCGCCGGCGTCGCCCGCGCGGCTGATGACCGAGCCGCGGCCGTTGCCGAATCCGGCCTGGTAGTTCACGTTCCAGCCGCCGGCCGGCATCGCGCCTTCGACGAGCGCGCCGACGAAATGCACCGGCAGGAACTTCCCGCCGAACTGCACCATCTCCGGCCGCGCGATCGTCGTCTGCAGCCACTGGCCGTGGTGGAACGCCGTGTTCCACCAGTTGATCGGCGTGTGGTACCGGCCGAATGAGATCTTGAATCGATCGCTCTCGTCGAAGCGGAGGATCATCCGTTCGACCTCGGCGTTGAAGCCGCCGGCCGGTGGCGTCCCGGTGCCGGCGTCGGTGCGGGCCGTCAGACTGATCTCGCCGAAGAACGTCACGCGCGGCGAGAGCTCCGACGTCATGTGCAGAACGAACTGTCCGAGGCTGAAGCCCTGCGGGCCTTCGGGATCCTTCGTTTGCGAGAAGTCGATGTCGCCGAATCCGGCAATGTGCAGGTTTGGATAGTCGTGCTGATCGCCGCTCTGCGGCGACGGCGCGTCGTGCTGCTGTCCTTGTTGAGGCCCATCGGCAGGCGGCGCGGGCTGCGCCATCGCCGGCGCGGCTGCACGCAGCACAACGGTCAAAGCCCACAGCAGGGGCGCAACCGGTCGAGTCCGTAATCGAGTCAAGAGGGCCAGATTGTAACTTGACTTGCTGAAGAGCGGCTCCCCGAGGCAGACTGACATCTCCGCGGGGAGCGACTCTGTTGACCTACGGGCTGTTCAGCCCGGCTGAGCGTATTTTCGACCACGGCACCTCCCTTGCAGCCGAAGGTAGCTTCCCGCATGCGTCGCCCTACCATCGTCGGCAGGACTCCATCTAGACCGGAGGACGTTCCAGTCCAGCAGACTGGGCCAATTCCGGTGGGTCCGCCCGCAGCGGCGGCGATGGATGGGAGGTCTGCGGCATGGACTCGGCGGCTGGGACCGGCGCGCGCAGCCGTCCGGCAGAACCTTCCGTATCTTGCGACCTTCTTTGCGCTCGCGGTGGCCGTTCAGCTCGTCGTCGGGGCCTATACGAGCGAGCGCGGGCACTTCTCTGACGAGTCGGCCCACTTCATGAACGCGCTCCTCCTGCGCGATTACCTGAGGCAGGATCTCGGCCAGGACCCGATTCAGTTCGCGCAGCAGTACTACTACAGCTACCCCAAGATCGCGCCGGGCATGTGGCCGCCGCTCTTTCACACGGTGCTCGGGTTGTTGATGCTCCCCGGCTGGGCGCCGCAGGTTATCGCGCTGCTGCTGGTCGGATTCGCGACGGCCTGGACCGCGTGGCGCCTCTACCGGATTCTGACGTACCTCACGACGCCATCGGTCGCCGTCGCACTTGCCGTGCTCTTCTTGATGACGCCCGCGGTCGTGAATCTCACGAGCGTGGTCATGCTCGACGTCGTCGTCGCCGCGTTCGCGCTCGAGGCGACGTTTTGGCTCGCGCTGTTCTTTGAGTGGGGCCTGACACGCCACGCGGCGCTCTTCGGCTTGGCCGCGGCGGGTGGCTGCCTGACGAAGGGCAACGGCCTGGCGATCTTGCTCATGCCCGCGCTGATGTTGATCTTCACGCGCAGGGTCAGCCTGCTGCGGCGTCCCGGACTCTACCTCGCGACCGCAATCGTCCTCGTCGTCGCCGGCCCGCTTTCGACGGCGAGCTTTTACTTCGACGCGACGATCGGCGACTTCCGCATGGTGGATTGGGCCGACGTCACCTCGCGGCTGGACGTGTACACGAACTACGTCCGATCGGAGCTGGGCTTGCCGCTCCTCGCGCTCGCCGTCGCCGGCCTCACGAGCGGCGCGGTCGAAACGAACTGGAAGACCGATCGGCACCGGTGGGCGTTCATCCCGAGCCTCGTCGCGCTGGTCGTGGCCGCCGTCCTGTTCCATCTGCTCAACCCGCACAAAGTGATCTCGGGCCGGTACATGACGCTGGCGATCGCACCGGTGATCGGCCTCATCCCGAACGGCATCAAGTGGCTGTTGAGCTTTATTCAGCGGCCGCACTGGGTCGGACCCGCGCGGATCGGACTGGTGGCGACGCTCGTCGTCGTGGCGTCGTTCAATATTTCGGCATGGGAGAAGCGGCGACCGATGGGCTTCAGCGACGCCGCGTCGTTCATTGAGGATCACGGCGGCCTCGCGGACCAGCGGATGCTCGTCGTGAGCGACGAGTTCGGCGAGGGCGCGCTCATCGCGGACGTGGCCGCGCGCCATCCGATGCCGGCGGCGACGGTGATCCGCTCATCGAAGGTCGTTGCGACCGACGACTGGGCCGGTCAGAACTTCAAACTGCGTTTCAGCTCGTCACACGATCTCATCACCGAGCTCGAGGACCTTCACGTCCGGTACCTCGTCGTCGACAAATCGCTCGAGACGAACAAGCACGCCCTCTGGCCGCCGACTCAGGCGCTCTTGGCCGAGCAGGCGGATCGTCTAGAGCTGGTGTATACGGCGACTGGCGAGCGGCCGGTTGTGGTGTACCGGCTGAAGTACCAATCGCCCGGCGCGCCGAAGGCGCTCGACATCCTCGTGTCGAGCCCGTTCGGCAAATTGATGGAGAAGTAGGGCCCTTTCTACTTCGGCGCGAGCTCTCGT
>CAYQRM010000280.1:0-2721 GCA_964419785.1 uncultured Solibacteraceae bacterium
CGGCTCAAATCGCGGTGACCGTGCTGCTCCTCGCGGGCACTGGTGCGGCGGTCCGAGTGCTCATCGGTCTGTATCGGACATCGGTTGGCTACGATCCGCACGATGTGATCGTCGCGACGATCAACCTTCCCGAGAACACGTACAGGGAATGGGCCGGCCGCGCCACGTTCTACGAGCGCCTGCGGGATCGCATGGCAGAGGTGCCCCAGGTCGAGTCGGTCGCGCTCGCCACCTACAGCGGGATACCGCCGCAGTCGGGCGAACGGTCGGTGGTCGAAGTTCCCGGCCGGGACACGCCCGGAGACGAAGCACCGATTGTCCAACGGATCAGCGCCGACTACTTTTCGACGATGAAGATCCCGCTCATTAGAGGCCGCGCGTGGTCAGATTCAGAGAGCGGTGGAACGCCCCACGTCGCCGTCGTCAACCACACGATGGCTCGTGAGCTTTGGCCTGACGAATCCGCGATCGGACGGCGCGTTCGCATGCCCGATTACGTCACGCCACCCAACCCATTCAGACTGGCGGCGCCCGGCAGTGACGGCTGGTTCGAAATCGTCGGTGTCGTGGGCGACACACCCAATGTCGGTCTCCATGAGCCGCCGGCGCCGTCGATCTACGTGCCGTACACGCTCATGCTGAGCGATTCCCTGAATGTGATCCTGCGGACGAGTCGCGATCCGCTTTCGATGACCCGATCGATTCGGGAGGCGGTGCGTACGGTCGATCCCAATCAACCGGTGAACGGGGTGCGCACAGCGGAACACCAGCTGGCAAGCGTGGGGTGGGCCCGTGAGCGGTTTGTGACGTTGACGTTGCTCGGCTTCGCGATGTGTGCGCTGATGCTCGCAGTCGTCGGGCTCTACAGTGTCGTGTCGTACTCGGTGACGTGCCGATTCAAAGAATTTGGCATCCGGATGGCGCTCGGTGCCGGTCGCGGGCGGATCGTAAGCGCTGCAGTGCAGCCGGCGGTCCTGGCCATCGTCGCGGGCCTCTTCGCTGGTCTCGCCTTGAGCGTGGGACTGAACAAGGTTGTCGCTCAGTGGTCGATCGGCAATGTGAACGATCCGGTCGTGCTCGTCGCCGTCAGCCTGGTGCTGTTTGTCGCCGCGATGATGTCCGCAGCGATTCCAGCGAGCCGCGCTGCCTCGATTCAGCCGACGGACGCGCTTCGGGTCGACTGAGCGAAGCCCCCCGCATCGAGCGGGTAGCGCGTCGGAGAGCATGTGAACGGTTCAGATCAGAACGCTTCCCTACTCGCCAGGCCGCTGTGCAACGCGAACACGAGCTGAAACGTTGGACGCTGCGCGAGGTGCTGAACGCCAAGCGCCTGAGCGGTCGCAGACGACCCGTACGATGCCGCCGCGGCGAGGCAGTAGCGGGCGAAGGATGAGCCTTGCCCATCGAAGCTGGCACCGAGCGAAGGTGGGAGAATGCCCCATGCGCGCCCTGCGCATCACCCTCCGCCGGTTGCGCCACCAGCCGGGCTTCGCGCTCGGCGCCATAGGCGCCCTCGCGCTCGGGATCGCGGCGCCGACGGCGCTCTTCGCCGTCGTCCATGCGACGCTGCTGCGACCGCTGCCCTACGCGAACGCGGACAACATCTACGTCCTGCGCACCACGATGACCGACGGACGGTTCACGATCGGCCTCGTCGCATCGGCGGAAATGAACGCGCTGCGGAGCACGACAGACCTCGTCACGCAATCGGCACTCACGCAATCTGTCGCCGGCACGATCGAGACTGGCGGTGTGACGCGCGAAGTCTCAGCGTACTCCGCGTCGGTCGGCTTCTTCGAGCTCTTCGGCATGCCGATGCAATACGGCCGCGGCTTCATCGACGACGACACGAAGTCGTGGTACGGCAGCCGCATCGTCCTTTCGCACCATTTGTGGCAGACAGCGTTCGGCGGCGATCCGTCGATTGTCGGACGCACGATCAATTTCAGCGGCGGTCCCGGCTCGCTCGTCGTCGGCGTCGCGCCGGCGGCGTTCGCGATTCCCGCGGGCGCCGACTTGTGGCTCGCGCTGCCGCCCGACGACAGCGTCGGCCACGCCTATATCGGCTACATCCGCGTCAAGCCGGGCACGACGGCGGCCGCCGTTCAGGGCCGTCTCGGCGGGATGTGGGCCGCGCTTGGACAGAAATACCCGGATCAGGAAATCCATCGCGTCTTCACGATGCGGCCGTTGCTGCAGACGATCGTCGGCGATCTTGGCCCGATCGCGGTGATCGCGTTCGCGGCGGCGGGCGTGCTGCTCGTGCTGGCGATCGTCAACGTCGCGAACCTGTTGCTCGCACGCGCGACCGCGCGCGGGCGCGAAATCGCCGTGCGCACCGCGCTTGGCGCCGCGCGCGGTCATCTCGTACGCGATCTGCTCGCCGAGTCGCTCGTCATCGCGATCGGCGCAACGGTCGTCGCCCTGCCGCTCGTTGCGCTCGCGATCCGATCGATAGTGGCGATCGGCGGACGCGCGATGCCGCGCGCCGACGGCCTCACGCTCGACGTGCGCGTCTTCGCCTGTTCCGCCGCTGTGATGATCGTCGCGGCGGTCGCGGCGGGGCTTGCGCCGCTCGTCACGCTGCGCAAGACGAACTTGTCCGAACTGATGAACGAGGGCGGACGCGGCGGATTGCAGGGACGCTCGACGCGCCGCCTGCTGAACGCGATGGTCGTCGTCGAAGTCGCGCTCGCGATTGCGCTCGTTGCCGGTGCGGGC
>CAYQRM010000281.1:0-14557 GCA_964419785.1 uncultured Solibacteraceae bacterium
CGAAGATCCGCATGCGTGTCAGGCTCCGATCAAATGCTCAGTGACGTCGCGCCTGCCGGCTTGCGGGACAGGATGAACTCGAAGAGCGTGCGCGAGACGAACACGGCGGTGAAGACGTTGGAAATCAGCCCGAAGAACAGCGTCGTCGCGAACCCGCGAATCGGCCCGGTGCCGAACTGGAAGAGGAACGCCGCCGCGATGAGCGACGACACGTGCGTGTCGACGATCGTCCACCACACGCGATCGAAGCCCGCGCCCACCGCCTGACGAATGCCCTTCTTGGTCGCGAGTTCCTCGCGAATGCGCTCGAAAATCAGCACGTTCGAGTCGACGCCCATACCGATCGTAAGGATGAAACCTGCGATGCCCGGCAGCGTCATGACCGCGCCGAGGTACGCCATGAATCCGAGCAGAATGATGAGGTTCAGCGCGATCGAGACGAACGCGTTGATGCCCGCCAGCCGGTAGTAGAACAGCATGAACAGCGTGACGGCCGACAGCCCAATCAGCGACGCGAGCACGCCGGCGCGAATCGAGTCCTGACCGAGGGTCGGTCCAACTTCGCGCTGCTCGAGATACGTGAGCGAGGCCGGCAGCGCGCCAGAGCGAAGGATCATCGCGAGATCTGACGCTTCCTGCGCGGTGAATCGGCCCGTGATCTGCGCGTCGGCTGTGTTGATCCGGCCCTCGATCCGCGGCGCGGACTGCACGCGGCCGTCGAGCACGATGGCGAGGTACCGCCCGACGTTCGCCTCGGTCACGCGCGTGAATTTGGTGATGCCCTCGCTGTTTAGCGTGAAGCTGACCGAGGGCGCGTTGTTCTGATCGATCGATTGCTTCGCACTGCGCAAGTCGCGGCCCGTGACCGCCGCCACCTTGTGGACGAGGTAGAACGCCGGCGTCGGATCGGTCGTCGACGTCACGCCCGGCACGACCTCCATGTCCTCCGGCACCTTGCCCCCGTACGGCGTGAGCAGCGCGGCCTGGTCGGACATCGGGCCGGCTTCGACCAGCTTGAGCTCGAGGAGCGCCGTGTTGCTGATGATGCCTTTCGCGCGCTCGACGTTGGTGAGCCCCGGCAGCTCGACCATGATCTCGTCGCCCGCCGACCCGTACGGCGAGATGATCGGCTCGGAGACGCCGAGCTCGTTCACGCGTCGATCGATCGTCTGAATCGCCTGCGTCACCGACTCGCTGCGCCGATCGCGCGCGATGTTCGGCTTCATGGTGAACGTGTACGTCCCGTTCAGGCTGTCCCGGTTGAAGCTGACGCCAACCTGCTGGTCCGCGATCTGTCGGAACTGCTGGTCCTTGTCGGGCGCAACGCCAGCGACCTCAAACGAGGTGAGGCTCGTGACTTTGAGCGACGTGAACGGAACGTTGGCCGACTTGAGCGAGTCCCGGAACTGCTCGGAGGACGTCTCGGTCTCGACGCGCAGTGCATCGTCGGTCTGGACCTTCAGCACGAGGTGCACGCCGCCTTGCAAGTCGAGGCCAAGCTTGACCTTCTGCCTGGGCGGCACGAAGAGAAACGTCGCCACGAGCGTCACCGCGGCGATGGTGATGAGTTTCCAGCGAAGGTTCTTGTACATGATCTAGAGATGGCTGGAATCGGTCTGGACGACCGGCTCCTGCCCCTGATATCCCCCGATGGCCGCGCGCGCCACCTCGACCCGCACCTTGTCAGCGATTTGAATCTGCACCGACAGCGTGCCGTCGGTCACGCGCGTGACCTGCCCGTAAATCCCGCCGGTGGTGATGACCTTGTCCCCGACCTTGAGCCCGGCCTGAAACTCCTGCACCTTCTTCTGGCGCTTGCGCATCGGCATGAGCACCAGGACGTAGAAGATGATGAGCATCAACGCGAATGGGAACAGCTGCACCAGCAGGTTCTGCTGCTGGCCAGGCTGGGCCATGGCGAGGACGAAGGGTGTCGTGACGTCAGTCATCAAATGAACGCGGCTGGCGGGAATATGTCTCGAGGAATGCCTTCCGGAACTTCGCGAAGGTTCCGAACTTGATAGCCTCCCTAATCTGCCGCATGGTGTCAAGGTAAAAGTGCAGATTGTGCAACGTGTTAAGGGTGGCCGCGTTCATCTCGCCCGCGACAAAAAGATAGCGCAAGTACGCCCGGGAGTAGCGCTTACAGGTCGGGCATCGGCAGTCCGGATCGATGGGCCGGTCGTCCTCGGCGTAGCGGGCGTTCTTGATGGAAATCGGCCCCCTCGGGGTGAAAAGCTGCCCGTTGCGGGCGTTGCGCGTCGGGAGCACGCAATCGAAGAGATCGATGCCCCGGGCGACGCTTTCGACCAGGTCATCGGGCATCCCCGTGCCCATGAGGTAGCGCGGCCGGTCGGTTGGAAGCTGGGCGGCGGTGTGACCGGTGACGTCGTACATCGAATCGACCGGCTCGCCGACTGACAGGCCGCCGATGGCGTAAGCCTCGAAGCCCACGTCGAGCGTGCCGGCGACGCTCCGATCCCTGAGAGCCTTGTCCGTGCCGCCTTGAATGATCCCGAATTGCGCCTGACCAGGTGTGGGACGCGCGACATCAGGATCGCCGCTCGTCGCGAGCGCAAGGAACCGGTCGCGCCCGCGGCGCGCCCAACGCAGCGTGCGTTCGACGGCCGCGCCGAGCTCGCCCGGCACCGCCGGCCAGCTCGGACACTCGTCGAGCATCATCGCGACGTCCGATCCAAGACGCGCTTGGATGTCGACGGCGCGCTCGGGCGTCAAGAGATGTCGCGATCCATCGAGATGCGAGTGAAAGACGACGCCGTCCTCGCCGAGCGTGCGCCGCTCGGCCAGACTGAACACTTGATACCCGCCAGAGTCGGTGAGGATCGGCCGCGTCCATCCCATGAACGCGTGCAGGCCGCCGCGACGCGCCACCAGCTCTGCAGTCGGCCGAAGGTGCAAGTGGTACGTATTCGCGAGGACGATCTCGGCGCCGATCGTCTCGAGCTCGTCGGCCGTGACGCCGCGCACCGCGCCGCGCGTGCCGACCGGCATGAACGCCGGCGTGTCCACGTCGCCGTGCGCCAGCTGCAGCCGTCCGCACCGCGCCGATTCGTCGCGCGCGATGACGTCGAAGCCGAACCGGGTCGTCACGGAGGCTTAGCCTATAATGACTGCCCCGCGTGGGACGAAACGGCGGCGAGGCAGGACCGGCGTGAAGCGACTGCGAGTGGGTGTGGTGTATGGCGGCCGGTCCGGCGAGCACGAAGTGTCGCTCGCGTCGGCCGCCGCTGTCTTCGCCAATCTCGACCGCAAACGGTACGAGCCGATCGCCATCCGCATCGACAAGGATGGGCGCTGGCGTCTCTCCGATCGTCCGCCCTCGGCCGCGACCGCCGCCGAGGTGATCGATCAGGCGCGCAGCGACGCGACGCGCGTGCGCGGGGGTCGCGAAGTCTTCCTGCCGCCTCGACCGGGTGATGAAACGCTCGTGCTCGTCGATCGTCGGTCGGCGCGTGCCGATGAAGCGGAAGCCGCCGCGGCGGTCACTGGCCTGGCGCTCGACGTGATCTTTCCAGTACTCCACGGACCGTACGGCGAAGACGGCACGATCCAGGGTCTGCTCGAGCTCGCCAACGTCGCCTACGTCGGATCGGGCGTGATGGCGTCGGCCGTCGGCATGGACAAGTCGGTGATGAAAGTGCTGTTTCAGGCCCGTGGATTGCGAGTGACTGACTGGGTCACGATTCATCGCCCGGACTGGCGATCGTCGGCGGCCGCGGTCGCCGCGACCATCAAGAAACGCCTCGGATTTCCGCTGTTCGTCAAGCCGGCGAACCTGGGATCGAGCGTCGGGATCTCGAAGGTCCACGGTCCCGAAGAGCTGGCCGGGGCGATGGAGCTCGCCGCGACCTACGATCGAAAGATCGTCGTCGAAGTCGCCGTGCCGGAGGCGCGCGAGATCGAAGTCGGCGTGATTGGCAACGACACGCCGGAAGCCTCCGTGCCGGGCGAGATCGTGCCGTCACGCGAATTTTACGATTACGAGGCGAAGTACATCGACACGGGTTCGCGCACGGAGATCCCCGCCAAGCTCGACGACGGAATGTCGCGCGAGGTGCGCGCGCAGGCGATCGCCGCCTTTGCCGCGATCGACGCCGCCGGCTTCGCGCGCGTCGACTTCCTGCTCAACCGCAAGACGGGTGAATTGTTCGTCAACGAGATCAACACCATCCCCGGGTTCACCACCATCAGCATGTTCTCGAAGATGTGGGCGGCGAGCGGTCTCGACTATCCCGCGCTCGTCGATCGCCTCGTCACGCTGGCGCTCGAGCGCCACGCCGACAAGCAGGAATCGAAGACGACGGCGTTCTGATCCTCACTTTGTGCTTGACAGTGTTTTCTGGTCATCCATAATCTGTGTTCTACGTGAGACGAAGTTACGACGACTGTCGCGTAAGCGATCGGTACACGTTAACGACGCGTGAACGATCGCGCGACGGCAGCGTCGAAGCGAACAACCAGGAAGGGTGCGACTGCTGAGGTCCGCACCCTTTTTTGTTGTCGCAGGCGCGTGAGGCGTCTGCAGAGCGCGACGGCGCTGCGCGTGGATCGGGCGAGCCGAAAGGCCGCGATGCCGCGTCGCAGATGAGGGCCGGCGCACAACGCCACGGCGAAGGGAGGGACAAACCACAATGGCTAAGAAGATGGCCAAGGGCGGGAAGAAGAAGGGCGGCAAGAAGCGGTAAGCTGGCCCGGCCCGTACTACGAGAAAGGGGGCGACGATCACCCCCTTTTTTTATTGCTCACTTCAGCGTCACGCCGTCCCAGATCCGCACGCGCTCGATCGCGTCCCATTGCGAGAGCTGGTCCAGAATCGACATCCCCTGCACGACCTTGCCGAAAACCGTGTACTTGCCGTCCAGGTGCGGCTGCGGTGAGACGGTGATGAAGAACTGACTGCCGCCCGTATCCGGCCCCGACAGCGCCATCCCCATCGACCCCCGCAAGTACGGAAGCGAGCTGAGCTCGTCCTTAATTTCGTACCCGGGACCGCCCTCGCCGTCGCCGCGAGGATCGCCGGCCTGCACGACGAAATTGGAGACGAGCCGGTGGACCAGCACGCCGTTGAAGAAGCCGGACCGCGCCAGCTCGACGAAATTTCGCGTCGTAAACGGCGCTTCGACGACGTTGAGCTCGACTTCGATGGTGCCGTAGCGCGTCTCGATGAAGGCGTGCGGCGAGAAGGACGGGTGAAGGATCGCCGCCGATTCGAACACGTCCGCCGACTCGCGCAGCGGCGCTGGACGCGCGGGAAACACGTCGACTTCGCCCTGCGCCTTGAGGAGCTGCGCGGCGCGGAGGCGAATCGTCCATTCCTTGTCGTTGAGCGCGTCGTGCAGCAGCGCGCTGGACTCGGCCGGACCGTACTGGGCGAGCGCCGCAAGCGTCGATTCACGTGCGGCCGGCGAGGCGTCCGTCGCCGCGCGCGCGTACGCCACGCGCAGCCGCTCGGCGCCGTCGACCGGCTTCGTCTCACCCACCAATCGCGCGGCCGTCGCGCGCACGACGAAATCAGGCGCGGCGAGCGCGTCGTAGAGCCGCTTGGTGAGATCGGGCGCGCCGATGTGGACGAGCGCCTCGAGCGCCGGACCGCGCACGCGCGCATCGGCGTCGACCGTCAGGTCTTCGATCTCCGTGCGCACGCGATCGGCCGCGAGCGTCGAGAGCGTGGTGGCGAGCGAGGCGCGCACCGACCAGTCCTTGTCGCGATCGAAGCTGGAGACGACGAGCAGGAAGCCGGTCGGATTGCACCTGGCGGCCGCGGCGAATGCCGCCGAGCGCATCGCCGGCCACGGATCGGTGAGGAAATCGAGCAGCGTGTCGAACGCCTGCGCGTCCCCAATCGCGCCGAGGGCTTGCACGGTCTCGAGCGCGAGGTTGCGAGGCGTCGACTTCGCGATGAGCAGATGGATGAGCGGCGGGACCGCCGCCGAGCCGCCGGTCTGTCCGAGCGCGCGCACGGCCTGCACGCGAAGGCGAATGTCGGCGGCTTCGCGCGAGGCGATCGCCTGGGCCAGCGGCGCGAGGCGCGTGTCGCCGGCCGCGCCCAGTCCGCGCAGCGCAAACGCCGGCGAATAGACGCCGTCGGTCGACGCGAGCGTCAAGAGCGCGGGCACGGCGCGCTTGTCGTTGATCCGCTGCAGCGCGTAGGCAACAGGCCACCAGCGCGACACCGGCTGGCCTTGCGCGTCGAGCGCCACGCGTGCCAGCGCGTCGTACTGCTTGAGGCGGACGAGCGAGAACAGCGAGAGCCGGCACGCTTCGATCTCCGGCGCCTTTGGCCATTCCTCATCGTCTGGCTGGATGCCGGCGAGGACGCCGGCGCATCCGGCTGCGGCGTCGGCAACGGGTCCCGCGGCGCGCGCGTCGCCGATGAGCCCGAGTGCATCGGCGGCGCGGCCGCGAACGAGCGCGGACTGGTCTTTGAGCGCGGCGATCAGCGGATCGACGCCAGCGGGACTGCCGAGCAGGCCGAGGCCGAACGCGGCTGAGACGCGGACGGACTCGTCGGTGTCGCCGAGGCCGCTCACGAGCGCGGGCACGCCTTCGGCCAGACCGGTGCGGCCGATGCCGAGCATCGCGCGACGACGGACGTTCGGATCGGTGTCGATCGAGAGCGCTTCGAGATCAGGCGTGATCGCGCCGAGGAGCGTGCGCGGTCCGGTCGTTGGAAAATCGCGATGTGGGGTGCCCGGCGCGTCGTCGCGGAGCACGCGCTCGGCCTCGAGCCGGAGGATCCAGGCGACACGCTTGTCGAGCGGCACGACCGCGCGCGGCGGCTCGGGCGGCGGCGTGTTGACCGGCGGCGCCGCCGTCTTGCAGGACGCGAGCGCCAGCGTCATAAAAACAACGCCGGGTGTTTTTTTACGAAAACCGTAAAAAAACACCCGGCGTTGTTTCGCAATCGAATTGCCCAACATCACGCACAGAACCTTTCCGTTTGGCGCGTTGCCGCGCGCAGCCGTGCCTCGACGGGCACGACGCCGATGCCCGGGCCCGTCGGCACGTCGATGCAACCGTCCGCGCGGACGTCGATCGGCGGGTCGATCAGGTCGGGCACGAAGTATCGGCGGCTGGCGGCAACGTCGCCCGGCAACGTAAAGCCGGGGAGCGTGGAGAGATGGAGATTGTGCGCGCGGCCGATGCCGCTTTCGAGCATCCCGCCGTGCCAGACGGGAATGCCTGCGGCGCGCGCGATGTCATGGACGGCGATTGACGGCCCGAATCCGCCCATCCGCCCCGGCTTGATGTTGATGATGCGGCACGCGCCGAGGCCGAGCGCGTCGGTCGCGGCTTTCGGGCCCGTGATCGACTCGTCGAGACAGATGGGCGTGCGAAGCGACGCCTGCAGCCGCGCGTGGTCCACGAGATCATCGTAGTCGAGCGGCTGCTCGATCATCATCAAATCGAACGCATCGAGCGCCGCGAGCGCTTCGGCGCTCTGGACGGTGTAGGCCGCGTTTGCGTCGACCATGAGCGGCACGCTGTCGAACTTCGCGCGGATGGCCTCGACGGGCGCGCGATCCCAACCCGGCTTGATCTTGATCTTGATGCGGCGATACCCGTCAGCGAGCTCGGACCCGACACGATCGACGAGCGCGTCGAGCGACGGCTGAATGCCGATCGATACGCCGGCGGGAATCGGCCGCGCCTTGGCGCGGAGCAGCTCGCACAGCGGACGGCCGTCGAGCCGCGCGCGCAGATCCCAGGCTGCCATCTCGATCGCGGCTTTGGCCATGCGGTGGCCGCGCACGCGCGCCCACTTCTCCGCCACGTCGCGTGGATGTGCGAGCGTCTGCCCAAGAATCGCCGGGATGAGCACTTTCGTCATCACATACCACGCCGTCGTCGTCGTCTCTTCGCTGTAAAACGGATCGACGTCGGCCACGCACTCGCCCCACCCCGTCACGCCGCCGGCATCAAGGGCCACGACCACGAACTCGCGCGCGTCGATTCGTCCGAAGCTCGTCTCGAACGGCCGCACCAGCGGCAGCCGAACGTCGAACAGACGAACCTCGTCGATGCGCATCGAGGCCAATCGTACCACCCCGTAGCATTGACTTGCGGGGTGCCGACGGCGCGAGAATGAGGTGAAAGCCGGAAAGCCTGACTGGAGACGCTCATGTCTTCGACGGTCGTTCGCATCGCCCTCGCGGTCGCGATCGGCGCGGCCGCACTGCCATTGCGCGCCAGGCAGGATGATGCGCAGCAACTGATCGCGCTTGCGCGCGAGGCGCTTGGTGGCGAGGCTCGTCTGACGGCCGTGAAGAGCTTCAAAGCGACCGGCAACATCACGTGGACTGGTAGCACTCCCGGATCCACGCAGTACGGATACTTCGAAACCGTCGCGCAGATGCCGGATAAGTTCCTCCAGACTGACATGGAGGGAGAACTGGCTGACTCCGGGTACGGAGTCACGAGGCGCTATGGCAGCGGCTTTGACGGCGGCAGCGCCGATCTCTCGAGACTGGGCTTTAATGGTCCTGATGTGATTGTGGTGGGACGGCGCTATCTTCCGCCGCACAACGATCCCGGCTATTGGCGGCCTGACTACCAGCCGCTCCCGACGCAGGAAGAACTGAACGCGAAGTATTTGAAGGACGCAGAAGCCAGGTCCTTGAACGTGACGCTCGGTCTGTTCGCCGCCGCGCTGCCAGCGGTGCCCGTGCAATTCCAGTCGGGAACGAGGGTCAGCGGTGCCGCGGTGTTCGTGAGCAGACCGGGATTCACCGTCACGCTCGAGTTCGATCCAATCACGCACCTCCCCACGCGCGCGGACGACCTCTTCTACAGCGACTACCGGGATGTCGACGGCGTGAAGGTCCCATTCAAGACGAAGCGCGGCAACGAAACTCGCGAGACGAAATCCTTCAAGTTCAACGTGGAGATTCCCGACAAGACGTTCCGCCCACCAGGTCATTGAGCATTCAGCACCAGCACGCGGCACGTCGCACTCCCCGGCACCTCTCTCGTCTATACTTCGCGGACCGTGAACTTTCGCTACCTCGCCATCGAGGGCCCGATTGGTCTCGGCAAGACGGCGCTCGCCGAGCGCCTCGGCGCCCGGCTCGACGCGACGGTCGTCACCGACGACCGCGACAATCCATTTCTCAACGACTTCTACAGCGGCCGCAACGGCGCGGCGTTTCAGGCGCAGCTCTTCTTCACGCTGGCGCGCCACCGGCAGCAGCTCAAGCTGCGCCAGGGCGATCTGTTCAACCAGACCACGATCTGCGATTACCTTTTCGAGCGCGATCGCATCTACGCGTTTCAGAATCTCGACGACAACGAGCTGTTCATCTACCAGCGGCTCTTCGATCTCGTCTCGCGCGATGTGCCGACGCCAGACCTGGTCATCTACCTGCAGGCGCCGACCGATCTCGTCAAGCGCCGCGTCCGCGAGCGCGCGAGCCGCAAGGACATCGAGGAGCCGCAGCCGACCGATGAGTACCTCGCCGAGGTCAACGAGGCGTACAACCACTTCTTCTTTCACTACACCACGACGCCGCTGCTCGTCGTCGAGACATCGCACTTCGATCTGACGTGGGGCGACGAGGCCGTCGGCGACCTGCTTCGTCAGGTCAAGACGATGGGACGGGGGACGCAGTACTACGTACCCAGGACTCAATGAGGCAGTGAGGCATTGCCTCATTGCCCCATTTCTTGATTCCTATTACAGTGCGGACGTGGCGTGGTTCAAGAAAACCCGAAAGCCCATCGACGCCCCGGCGAAGGAAAGCCGGGTGCCCGAAGGGCTCTGGGTGAAGTGTCCCGCGTGCGGCAAGGCGATTTACAACAAAGACCTCGCCGCCAACCTGCAGGTGTGTCCGAAGTGCGCGCATCATTTCCGCATGACGGCGACCGATCGCCTCCGCATGCTTTTCGATCGCGGGCAGTTCACGGAGCACGACGCGGGCCTGCGATCGATCGACCCGTTGCACTTCACTGACACGAAACCGTACCGCGATCGGCTCGCCGCGGCGCGTCGCGCCGGCGGCACGCGTGACGCCGTCATCGTCGGCAGCGGCACGCTCGACGACGTGCCCGTCGTGATTGCGGCGATGGAATACAACTTCATCGGCGGCAGCATGGGCGTCGTGGTCGGCGAGAAGATCACGCGCGCCGCCGAGCTCGCGCTCGAAACGCGCGCGCCGTTCATCGTCGTCTCCTGCTCGGGCGGCGCGCGGATGATGGAAGGCGCGCTATCGCTGTTGCAGATGGCGAAAATCAGCGCGGCGCTCGGCCGGCTCGATCGCGCGAGCGTGCCCTACATCGCCGTGCTCGCTGATCCCACAACAGGCGGGGTCACGGCGAGCTTCGCGATGCTGGGCGATCTCAACATCGCCGAGCCGAAGGCGCTCATCGGCTTCGCCGGCCCGCGCGTCATCGAGCAGACGATCCGTCAGAAGCTGCCCGAAGGCTTCCAGCGCAGCGAGTTCCTCCTGGAAAAGGGGTTTCTCGATCTCGTCGTGGATCGCCGCGAGCTGAAGGCTGTCCTCGCGCGGACGCTGCGGATCATGATGGGCCTGCCCGCGCCGGTCGTGGTACGTGCGGAGCCCGCTGCCGAAAGCGAGCCGGCCGAAGCGGCCGAGTCCTGACGCCCGCGGGCGCGTGATGTCCCCTCGCGAGTATCTGCTGTCGCTCGAGCAGATTGGGATCAAGCTCGGCCTCGAGCAGATTCGCGCGCTGGTGGCTCAGCTCGGTCACCCCGACGCCGCGTACAAATCGATCATCGTCGCGGGCACCAACGGCAAGGGATCCGTCACGGCGATGATCGAGCGCGGCTTGCGCGCGGCCGGCTGCCGCACGGGCCGATATACGTCGCCGCATCTCGTCGACATCGAAGAGCGGTTCGCGATCGACGGACAGCAGATTTCAGCGGTCCAGTTCGACGAAGTCGGCGCGCGCGTCCGTGAGGCGGCGCGTGCCCTGCCCCATCCGCCGAGCTTCTTCGAAGCGACGACTGCGCTCGCGCTCGAGGTGTTCCGCGACGAACACGTCGACGTGGCGGTGCTCGAGGTCGGGCTGGGCGGGCGGCTCGACGCGACCAACGTCGTCACGCCCGTTGGCGTCGCGATTACCGCGATCGATGTCGATCACGAGCGGTACCTCGGATCGACCATCGAGCAGATCGCCGGCGAGAAAGCCGGAGTGATCAAACCCGGCTCGGTCGTCGTGCTCGCCGCGAATCCGCCGGCCGCCGAACGAGTTGTGCGCGACGCAGCAACCCGGACCGGGGCATTTCTCGTCCACGCCACTGAGGGCGTGTCGATGAGCTGGGAGATGGAAGAGGGTCGCGCGCGGCTGTCGCTGACGACGCCGCGGCGCGCGTATCCGCCGCTCACGCTCGCGCTGCGCGGCCGGCATCAAGTCGAAAATGCCGTGACGGCCG
Source organism: uncultured Solibacteraceae bacterium (assembly GCA_964419785.1). Lineage (GTDB taxonomy): Bacteria > Acidobacteriota > Vicinamibacteria > Vicinamibacterales > SCN-69-37 > DATEGZ01. Next base: position 11,414 of record CAYQRM010000281.1, read on the forward strand.
TGCGGCTGCTCGAGGAGCTCTCCGCTCGCGGCGCGTTCGACGTGCCCGAGGCGGCCGTCGCCGATGCTCTCACGCGCGTCGAGTGGCCCGCGCGGCTGGAGCACGTGCGGTGGCGCGGGCACACCGTCGTCATCGACGGCGCGCACAATCCGGCCGGCGCGCGCGCGCTCGCGTCCTACCTGTCCGAGACCTACGGACGGCGAGTCCCGATCGTCGTCGGCATCATGCGAGACAAGAAGATCGACCAGATGATCGGCGCGCTCGCGCCTGTCGCGTCCTATTTCGTCTTCACCGCAGCCTCGAGCGGACGCGCGGCCTCGCCGGCTGAGCTCGCCGCGGTCGCGCGACGCGTCGCGCCTGCCGTACCGTACTCAGAGTCTGTGTCACCGATCGACGCGCTCGACGCCGCGACCGCTCACGGCGATCCGATCGTCGTCGCCGGGTCGCTGTACCTCGCCGGCGAAGTGCGGTATTCTTCGACGACGCTGCCGATGCCGCCTGCTGCTGACGTCTGATGGTTCGCGCCGTACCTTCGATCGTTTTCGCCGCCATCCTGCTGGTGCCCACGCTCGCGTACGCGCAGGGCGGCGACTCGATGCTCAATTGCAAGAAACTGTTCAGCGCGCGATCGACCGAGCCCGCCTCGCACGTGCTCGTCAACGAGCCCAAGGCCGGCGAGCCCGAGGTGTACAAAAACCGCGTCGCCGTGGACGTGCGCGTCGACTGCGACGACATGCAGCTGTTCGCCGACGAGATCGAGTGGCGCGACGACGAGCAGACCGTGAGCATCAAGGGACACGTGCTCTTCACCGAGCCGGGCGTGCGCGTGCAAGCCGACCACGCGATCATGAATCGCATCACGAAGCTCGGCACGTTCTACGACGCGTCCGGGTACACGCAAATTGCGACCAAGCCCGGCGAGCAGGCGCTTTTCGGCGGCATGGAGCCCGACATGTATTTCTGGGGCGCCGAGCTCGTCAAAGTCGCCGATCGCACGTACCGGCTGGTCGACGGCGGGTTCACGTCGTGCGTCCAGGCCACGCCGCGCTGGGACATGGGCGGATCGACGGGGAGCGTCACGCTCGAAAAGCACGTGATGCTCAAGAACGCCGTGCTGCGCGTCAAAGACGTGCCGATGTTCTATCTGCCGGTCATGTACTACCCGATCAACAAGGAAAACCGCGCGACCGGCTTTCTCATGCCGAAGTACGGATCGTCGACGGCGGCAGGCTTCACGCTCAGCAACGCGTTTTTCTGGGCGATCGATCGCAGCCAGGACGCGACGATTTATCACTCGTGGTTCAAGAAAGGCGGCCAGAGCCTCGGCGGTCGGTACGAGTACGCGGAGTCGCCGGGATCGAACGGGCAGGCCAGTTTCAACGCGCTCGGTCAGCCCGCGCTCACGCTCACGGACGGCACGACAGAGCCCGCGACCAAGTCCTACAACGTCAGCGCGAACGTCAATCAGGAGCTCCCGGATCGCTTCCGCCTCATCGGCAACGTCGACTACTTCACCAACGCGACGTCGCAGCAGCTGTATCAGGAAGACATCATGGACATCTCGCAGCGGACGCGCACGGTCAACGCGACGCTGTCGGGCGCGATCCAGCGGATGCAGATCAACGCGACGTTCCAGCAGAACGACGTGTACAACTCGCTCAGCACCGCCACGCGTCACGGCTATCTGCCACGCCTGACGCTCGGACTCACGCAGAAGCGCATCGGCACCTCGCGCGTCTACTTCGGAGCAGCCGGCGAGATGGCGTACATCGTTCGCAAGGACAACATCGACGATCCGATGACCGACCACAGCCTGTGGCGCTTCGACGGCGGCCCGCAGGTACGCGTGCCGCTCAGCACGCTGCCATGGATGACCGTCACCTCGACCGCGAACTGGCGGCTCACCGAGTGGATGGAGAGCATCGACCAGACCACCGGCGCGCAAGTCGCCGAGCCGCTCACGCGCCAGATCCTGACGTTCCAGACGACGCTGACCGGGCCGGTGCTCTCGAAGGTCTACGAGCCGAACAGCAACTACGCGGAGAAGATCAAGCACCTCATCGAGCCGAACGTGTCGTTCACGTACGTTTCGCCCTTCAATGAGCTCCCGCGCGTCGTGCAGAACGACGGCACGGACACGATCATTGGCGGCACGATGACGATCGCGTACGGTTTCACGAATCGTTTTCTCGCGAAGAAGAAAGCGGCGCCTGGTGCGCCGCCGGGCTCGGCCGTCGCGATGCCGATTCTTCAGATCGACATCGGCCAGTCGTACTACACCAACGCACTCGCGGCGACGTTCGACCCGTCGTACGCGCAGATCGGCCTCGCGCCGCCGACGCCGTTTTCACCGGTGCAGATCTCCGTGGCCGCGACGCCCGCGCCGGCCGTCACCGCGCGATTCGTCACCAATCTGGACGCGCAATTCAAAGTGCCGCGCGACTTCAGCGCGTCAGGCACGCTCAATGAGAAGATCCTGCAGATCAGCGCCGGGTGGATCAAAAAACAGGTCATTCCCGGACTGATCGGCTACAACGATCCGACGACGGCCAGTCACTTCTTGAATTTGTCCGGGACGGTCAAGCGCGCTGACGGCCGGTTCGGCGGCACGTACTCCTTCAACTACGATATCCAGCACGGGACGTGGCTGCAGCGCCGGCTCATCGCGTACTACAACAGCCAGTGCTGCGGCATCCAGTTCGACTACCAGTCGGCCGACATCACGCAGCTCGGCCTGAACAACACCTCGAATCATCACTTCGGCGTTTCGTTCACCCTCGCGGGTCTCGGCTCGTTTTCCAACCCCCTCGGATCTCCGGTCCGCTGAAAAAAGACGCCGGGTGTTTTTTTACCAATTTCGTAAAAAGACTCCCGGCGTCGGATAATACCGGCGCTGATGAAAGGTCTCATCCTGAGCGGCGGAAAAGGCACCCGCCTGCGCCCGATCACCCACACAAGCGCAAAACAACTGGTGCCGGTCGCCAACAAGCCCGTGCTCTTCTACGGGCTCGAAGCGCTGGCTGAAGCCGGCATCCGCGAAATCGGCATCGTCGTCGGCGACACGCAGGCGGAGATTCGAGCGGCGGTCGGCGACGGATCGCGCTGGGGCGTGCGCGTCACCTATATCGAACAGGACGCGCCGCG
>CAYQRM010000282.1:0-9827 GCA_964419785.1 uncultured Solibacteraceae bacterium
GCCGGCAGCGCGGGCACGCGCGCGTCCAGGGTCTCGAGCGCGCGCCTCACCGGCGCCCACATTCTGAACGCCGCAACCGCGCCGACGGCGCCGACCATGAACGCCGCTGAGAACGCGTAGCGCTCGGCGAACCGGCTCGACGGGCTCAGCAGCAGAATCGACAGCGCGGCGAATCCGAGCGCGAACACGATGCCGCGTCTGGCGGAATCACTCAGACGCCGCCACGCCGACGGTTCGGCCGCGCCCGAGCGATGCGTCCAGAGTTGCCACGCCGCCATGAGCAGGGCGACGCTCCAGGGCGCCGGGAACCAGATCAACCGGCTGACATAAAAGAAGACGTGACCCGCAAGCGACGACGCGTTGTCGAGCGGCGTCGCAATTGTCACCGGGCCGAGCTGGCGGTTCCAGTACGGCAACCAGAATCGTTCGCCAGTGATGTGCAGATACCAGTTGTCGTACAGCACCGCTATACCCGCTGTGATCGCCGCGGCGACGACGCACGCAGTGATCGCGCGGATGGTGGTGCCCCGCGCGCGCGTCGGATTGATCAGGATCCACAGGCCCGCGCCGAGGACGGCCATCACGACGAACACGCCTTTCACGAGCAGCCCGAGCGTGAGCCCGAGCGTAATGCCCAGGACCCAGCCCCACGATCGCCGCACGCCCTCGACGCTCACGAGCGTCACGAGCAGCGCGACCAACATCGGGTACTCGTGGTTGGCGCGAATGCGGAACAGAAACGCGACCGGCATGAGCTGAAGCAGCACGAGCGCGGCGCGACCGTCGTCAACCGACGTGAGGCGCGCCACCAGGACGCCGATCAAGAGGAGCGCGATCAGTCCGTAGCCAACGCCGACGACGTACGCTGCCTGCTCGCCGGGAATACCGAGCCGCGCGACCGCTGCCGGGACCACGAACACTCCGGACGGATGCTCGCGGAAAAGCCCTTCCATCTTTGTCTCGGGCCAGAAGCCCCACCACTCGGGCGCGATCCAGCGCGACGCGGGCTCTTGGGTGAGTCGTCCGGAGATCGAGGCGTAAAGGGCCGAGTCCGGATCCGCGCTCGTGAAGCGGGTGGCGACGAGCACCGCCGAGACCGCGACGAACGCGAGCGCCCAGATGAGGCCCTCGCGCGGCGAGAGCAGTCGCGATCGCATCATCGACCTGCGGCGGCGGCGAGCTCCTCGATCGAGACCGTCGCCGGTCCGAATCGCGTCACGACGAGCCCTGCGGCGACGTTGGCGAGCCGCGCGGCCTCCGCCATCGTCGCGCCAACGGCGAGACCCAGCGCCAGCACCGCGATCACGGTGTCGCCCGCGCCCGTCACGTCCGCCACTTCGCGCGTCGCGGCCTGCAGGTGCGTCTCCTCGACGGGCGAGCGGCTGGCGTCGAGCATCCACATGCCGTGCTCGCCCCAGGTGATGAGCACGCTCGCGCCGCTCCGTTCGTGAATCGCCGTCGCCGCCTGCCGAACGTCGTCGGCGGTGCGAATCACGCGCTGCGTCATTTGCTCGGCTTCGTGATGATTTGGCGTCAAGAGCGTCGCGCCACGGTACCGATCCGCTTGCGGCACTTTCGGATCGACGAGCAGCGGCACGCCGGCGGAACGAGCGGACGACGCCGCGTGTTCGATGACGGGCGCGCTCACCACGCCCTTGCGATAGTCGGAGAGCACCACGGCGTCGGCGCCTCGCACGGCGGTCGCGACGCTTCGTCGCAGCGCGTCGAGCACCGCGCCCGACGCCTCGGCATCTTGCTCGTAGTCGATGCGCGCGACCTGCTGGTTGCGATTGGTGACGACGCGCACCTTTCGCGTCGTGGGCCGAGAGGGATCGCGCACAAGCCCCGATGTCTCGAAGCCGGCCGCGTCGACCTCATGTTCCAGCCGCCGGCCGGCATCATCGTCGCCAATCAAGCCGACGATCGTGACACGTCCTCCGAGCGACGCGGCGTTGCGGGCGACGTTCGCGGCGCCGCCGAGCCGGTACTCTTCGCGAGCGAAGCGGACGACAGGCACGGGCGCCTCGGGCGAGATGCGATCCACCGTGCCGAAGAGAAAGTGATCGAGCATCACGTCGCCGATCACGGCGACGCGGGTCCCCGACAGTCGCCTGGCGAGCGAAGCCGGCGGCGTCATGCGTGCGTCCTCAGGACCGGAACCGGCACGGGCTCTCGATCGGGCGCCGTCGGAGTGGCTGTCGATCCCGCCGCTGCGGCAAACGGCAGCGTAATGAGTCCGAGGAACAGAATCAGAAACTCCGAGTCGCCGAAATTGTGCTCGAAGAGTCCGGCCGCCAGCATCGCGACGACGGCCGCCACGCCGCCCGCGGCCAGCGCGCGTGCGCCGCCCTTTCGGAACTCACCGAGCAATCCGACGAGTGCCGCGACAACGAACCAGAGCCACGCGGCGAGTGCCGGCAGGCCGCGCTCCGCAGCCAGCTGCACCGGCACGTTGTGCAGATGCGCGCGCGTGTCGCCCGGACGATCGACGGGATCGACAGCATCCGGCGTCTTGTATTTCTCGATATACGCCTTCGGCACCATGTTCGGCCCGACGCCGGTCCAGGGATGATCGGCGATCATCGCTTTGCCCGACTTCAGCATCGCAATGCGATCGCGATTGGTCGCGTCGTTCGGATCGAACGACGACAGCGCGCGGTGCCGGATGTTCGCGGGTGCGACGAGCAGCACCACCACGACCAGGACGGGCACCGCGAAGACCAGTTTCCAAACCCGCCGGAGCGCGACGAGCACGAAGACCGCGAGCGCGGCACCGACATACGCGTTTCGCGACTCGGTCGCGATGAGCGCGACGACCAGGGCCGGCACGGCGACCGCCGGCCAGACCCAGTCGCGGACTCGAAAGAGCAGTTGCGCGGCGGCCGTACAGATCACGAGCATCAGCACGCCCGAGTACGTCATGTAGTGGCCGAGCAGACCGTGCGGGCGGTGGTTCAGATTGTCGTAGCCCAGCGCGGCGTATTGCACGATGCCCGCAACAGCACCAGCAGCGCCGAGCGCAATAATCACGTTGGCTGTGGTTTGCGCTCGCTGGCCGCGCGCCAGCCACATCGTCATCGGCACGACAGAATAGAGCAGCAGCTGGCGATCGCGTTTGAAGCTCTCCAGCGCGTTCATCGAAAACGCGGAGCTCACGAGCGTCCAGGCCGCGAGCGCCACGAGCGGCCAGAAGAAGGATGGGACCTCCGGCCGCCTGCGCTCCGTGAAGACGACGACGAGCCAGAGGATGCCGGCAATGTCGAGCAGGATCTCCGCGCCCGCGATCGAAAGCTGAATCAGCCCGAGACAGCCTGCGAGGCAGAAGAACGCGATTCGCTCGATCGTCGCGAGCGTTTGCGGTTTCATGACGCCGCCCCCAAGAGATGCTCGGCAGCATCGTGCACGGCCGTGGCGGCGATTCCGGACAAGCATCGGAAATCACCGGGCGCGCACACGCGTTGATCGCACGGCCGGCACGCCAGCACACCGACGTCGATCGACGCGGTCGGCAAGCGTCGCGGACGCCACGGCGCGGATCGCGCAGCCAGCGTCGGACCGTAGAGCCCGACGATGGGAACGTCGGAGGTCGACGCGACGTGGAGCGGACCGCTATCGCCGCCGATGAACAACGCCGAGCGGTCCATCAGGGCTCGCAGCTCCGCCAGCGACATGCCCTCTCCATCGACGATGCGATCTCCGGCGCGACCCGCACGGACTCGTGCGGCCGCGAGCACTCGTGTTGTGGCCTCATGATCGGACGGACCGCCGGCGAGCACGACCCATCGGTTCTCGCCGCCCGCCGCCAGATCGCTGGCGAGCACCGCGAACGACCCCTCCGGCCATCGGCGAAATGGATTGCCGGCGCTCACGTGAATCACGATGATGCGCGCCGTGCTCGGAATACCGAGGGCTCGCAGCCGCGCGTCGACGGTCGCGCGTGCCGACGGGTCGGGCGGCATCTCGACGCGATCGACCTCGGGGTCGGCCGGTCGGGCGAGCAATGGATCGACCTCCGCCAGCAGATCCCACTGGTTCTCGACGGAATGTCGCGCCCGCAGCTCCCGCGGCCGGTGCACGACGTTCGTGTACATCCACGTTCGGCCCTGCACATCGTAGCCCACTCGCACCGGCGCCCGGCTCGCCCATGCCAGCCAGGCACTGCGCGGCCCGCCGTGAAAATCAATCGCGAGGTCGAAGGCCGACGCATGCAGCCGGCGCGCCAGCGAGAGGTCGTCAGTGAGGCGCCGCCAGCCACGCACGTGCGGCACGCTGATGACCTCGGCGAGGTGCGGATTGCCGGCGACGACGGACGACGCGCTGGTTTCCACCACGTAGGTCAGCCGCGCATCAGGGAAGCGGTGGGCGAGGGCGCGAATCGCCGGCGTCGTGAACACCACGTCGCCGATGAGCCGCAACCGGAGGAGGAGTATGCGCACAAACCGGGAGGCTAGTCCTCGATTTTGGCCTCATCTATCAACATCACGGGGATGTCGTCTTTGATCGGATACACCCGGTGACATTTCTCGCACTTGAGCGCCGTGCCGTCTTTGACGAGGTGGACCGGCGCCTTGCACTCCGGGCACACCAGGATTTCGAGCAACGCAGGATCGACGGCCATCAGGGGACTATAATCGATCCGTTCGCTGATGACGCCGACCGTTCTCGCGCTTGCATTCAGCCTCATCGCGCAGGCGCCCGCCGCGCAGACCGCGCCCGCCGATCCGGTCGCGCAAGCCTATTTCCTGTTCATGCAGGGCCGCTCGCTCGAGAACGCCGGGAAGGTCGACGAAGCGATCGCGGCCTATCGGGAAGCGTTGACGCTCACGCCGAAGGCCGCGGAGATTCACGCGGAGCTGGCAGGGCTCTACGCGCGCGCGAATAAGGCGACCGAATCGATCAACGAAGCGCAGGCCGCGCTCGCGCTCGACCCGAACGATCTCGAAGCGCATCGCATTCTCGGTCTCGTGCAGGCCGCGCTCGCGCATCAGTCCGCGGCCGCCCCTGGCGCGGGTCCGAGCCCGCTCATGTCGCAAGCCATCGCGAATCTCGAGCGGGTCGTTTCACCGGACCGGCGCGATTCGTTGTCGGAGTTCACGCTCGGGCAGATGTACGTCGAGAGCGGCAACTACGCGAAGGGCATCGACACATTGCAGCTGTTCCTGCTCGATCAGCCCGGCTATCCAGACGCGGTGATGCTGCTCGCGCAGGCCTATGACGCGGTCGGCCGGCCGAACGACGCGGTCGACATGCTCGAAGAGGTCGTCCAGGACCAGCCGAACCAGGTCCAGGCGCGCGTCTGGCTCGGCGAGCTCTATGAGAAAGTCGGGCGGTGGAAGGATGCCGCGGCGATCTGGGGGCAGCTCTCGACGCGCAACTTGCGCAACTCGAACTACAAGCTGCGACAGGCGACCGCGCTGGTCAACAGCGGCGATGTGGAAGGTGGCCGTGCGCTGCTCGTCGATCTGACCAAGCAGTCGCCGCGCGACATTTCATTGTTGTACCTGCTGTCGCAGGTCGAGCGCCGGACCGGCGACAACGCCGGCGCCGAGAGCACGGCGAAGCAGATCGCGCAAATCGATCCGAACGATCCGCGCGGACCGCTGGCATTGGCTGAATCGCAGGCCGCCCGCGGAGACTATCCCGGGGTGATCGCGACGCTCAAGACGCGCGTAACGGCGGCGACCGACTTCGACGCGTCGGCCGGTGCGTACATCGAGATGGCCGCGGATCTCGCGGCGGCGATGCACCAGACGGGCGATCACTCGGGCGCCGTCGGCGTCCTCGACGCGGCTCGCAAGCGGCTGCCTGACGATCCCGATCTGCAGTTCGAACTCGGCTCGGCGTACGACCGGGTGAGCGCGACCGATCAGGCCGAGACGATTTTCCGTGGGCTCATCGCCAAAGATCCGGGCAACGCGCAGGCGCTCAACTACCTCGGCTACATGCTCGCCGATCACAATCGCAAGCTGCCCGAAGCGGTCGATTTGATTCAGCGCGCGCTCAAGATCGATGCGGACAACCCTTCGTACCTCGACAGCCTCGGCTGGGCCTATTTCCGCCAGGACAAGCTCGCCGACGCGCAGCCGGCGCTCGAACACGCCGCCACGTCGCTGCCGCGAGTGTCGGTGATTCAGGATCATCTCGGCCAGCTCTACTTCCAATTGAAGCGGTACCGCGAGGCCGCCTCGGCGTTCGACCGCGCGCTCACGGGCGATCGCGAGGAGCTCGACGTCGCCGCCGTCACCAAGCGCCGCGACCGCGCGCGGGAGCTGGCGGGGAAGTAGTGGTCGCGGCGCCGATCCTCCGGCGGCCGCGCCTGTTCGTCGCCGCGCTCACCGTCGTTCTCTCGTCCTGCACGCCAAAAGTCTTCGTGCCGCCCGCCGGACCCGGCGAGCCGTTTCCCGAAGCGGCCGCGGCGTGGGCGCAAGCGACGCGCGCGTGCCGCGGCGCGTCGACCTACGCGGCGACGATGCACGTGCACGGCAAGGTCGGCAAGGAATCGCTGAACGCGACGATCATCGGGCTCGTCACGCGCGCGGACCAGATCTCGCTTTCCATGCCCGTGATGTTTGGCGCGCCGGCATTCGTGCTCGGCGGTACGGCCGACGCATCGACGCTCTGGCTGCCGCGGGACAAGCGGATGCTGAACGCGCGTGCCGACGAGATCCTCGAAGCCCTGACCGGCCTGAAACTCGGCCCGCGCGCGCTGCTTGCGCTGCTCACGGGCTGCGGCGGTCTGGCAGACGCCGTAGTGTCGAGCGCGCGCTACGCTGACCTGGGTGCGATCACGACCGACGACGGTCGCATGTTCCTGCAGAATCGCGACGCACGCTGGCGCGTCACGCGCGGCCTCACCTCTGGGCTCATCGTCGAGTACAGTGACCTCCAGGGCGACTGGCCGCGACTGGTGCGTATCACGACCGAAGCCGGACATGCACCGGTAGTGTCGCTCACAATCGCGCTCGAGGAGATTGACGTGAATCTGCCACACGAGGCGCGCGACTTCGTCGTGCGTCCGAATGCGGATGCTCTCCCGATCACGCTCGACGACCTGCGTGCGGCCGGGCCGCTTCGCGAGAAGAAATAGGCGCCGACCGTGGGCCGCACGCTTGTTCTCCGTCCCGCCGCCAAGATCAATCTGACGCTGCGTGTCGGACCCGCACGCGGCGACGGCTATCACGACGTGCGGACATTGATGCAGTCGGTGGCCGTGATGGATACGCTCACCGTGACGGCACGCCGCGGGCCGTTCAGTTTGCAAGCGAGCGGCGCGGGCGTGCCGACCGACGACACGAATCTCGTCGCGCGCGCGGCCGCGGCGCTGTGGCGCGCGCTCGGGCGTGACGGCGTGCCGCGCGACGCCCACATCAAGCTCGTCAAACAAATTCCGATCGCCGCCGGTTTGGGCGGCGGCAGCGCCGATGCTGCCGCGGCGCTCGTCGGCCTCAACACGATTTGGGACGGACGGCGGTCGCCGCAGCAGCTCGCGACGATTGGCGCGACGCTCGGCTCCGACGTGCCGTTCTTTCTGCAAGGCGGTACCGCGCTCGCCACCGGCCGCGGCGACGAGGTGTATCCGGTCGATGATGCCTCGCGGTTCGGCGTCGTGATCATCAAGCCGTCGTTTGGCGTCGCGACCGCCGATGCGTACCGCTGGCTCGACGAAGACCGCGCGGCGTCTGGCCAGCGTGGTTCGAAGGTGGGAGAGACGCCCTCCCGCGACCTGGACATCGGCTGGAGGGTCGGGCCGATCGCACTGGTGAACGACCTGCAAGATCCGGTCGCTCGGCGGCACGCGGAGATTACCGAAATCGTCAGCGCGCTTGCGCGTGCCGGCGCGCGGGCGGCGGCCATGACGGGCAGCGGATCGGCGGTTTTTGGCCTGTTTGCCGAGGCTCAGGCGCCGCGCGCGGCCCGGCGCCTCCAGCGGCCGGACTGGCTGGTGCTCGTCTCGCGCACGCTCGCCCGGCGCGAAGCCAGCCGGCGGATTGGCCTGTGATAAACTTCCGGGTTTGCGGACGGGCCCGATCGCCCTGCCGTGCAGGTCGGGAGCACGCCGCGTCCTGAGTCGAAGGACACCGATTTTTTGGGGCGTGGCCAAGCGGTAAGGCGCGGGACTTTGGATCCCGTATTCGAAGGTTCGAATCCTTCCGCCCCAACCAGTTTCCATCGGGTCATTGGGTCATTGCGCCATCGGGTCATTGGCTATCGGTCGAATAGCACACAAGATTTCGATTCAAGCGAGCAGCGTGACTCTATGTTCTTCAACGACCCAATCGCCCGACGGCCCAGTGGCCCAATAACCTTATGAGCCACGGGCAGCTGAAGATTTTCTCGGGGTCGGCGCACCCGGATCTTGCGGCCGAGATTGCCGAGCATCTGTCGCTGCCGCTCGGGGCGGCGCGGCTGCATCGGTTTCCCGACACGGAAGTCTCGTTTCAGATCGACGAGAACATCCGCGGTACCGACGTGTTCGTGGTGCAGCCGACCTCGGCGCCGGTCGACGAGCACCTGATCGAGCTCTGCGTGATGATCGATGCGTTCCGCCGCTCGTCAGCGTCTCGCATCACGGCCGTGCTGCCGTACTACGGCTACGCGCGCCAGGATCGGAAAGACAAGCCGCGCGTGCCGATCTCCGCCAAGCTCGTGGCGAACCTGCTGAGCGCGGCCGGCACGAATCGCGTGCTCACGATGGATCTGCACAAGGCGCAGATTCAGGGGTTCTTTGACATTCCGGTCGACCACTTGTTCGCGGCGCCGGTGATCATCGACTGGCTCGCCCGGCAGAATTTCGGGCCGGTGACGATCGTCTCGCCCGACGCAGGCGGCGCCGAGCGCGCGCGCGCCTACGCCAAGCGGCTCGACGCCGAGCTCGCGATTATCGACAAGCGGCGAAGCGAGGACGGGTCGGCGGAAGTGATGAACGTCATCGGCGACGTCAACGGGCGCGTGTGCGTCATCGCCGACGACATCATCGACACGGCCGGGACGATTCAGAAGGCCGCGCAGGCGCTCAAGGAAAACGGCGCGACGCGCGTGCTCGCGAGCGCGGTGCACGGCGTGCTGTCGGGCCCGGCGATCAAACGCATCGAGGCCGCGCCGATCGACAAGCTCGTCGTGACCAATACGATTCCGGTCAACGGCGAAAAGAAATCGGAGAAGGTTCACGTGCTCACGGTCGCGCGGTTACTCGCGCAGGCGATCCGGAGCATTCACGAGGAGACGTCGGTCTCCAAATTGTTTGTGTGAGGGTGTAGCGATGGAAGCAGTACTCGAAGCAGTCAAGCGTGATCAGTTCGGCCGCAACAACGCCGGCCGGCTGCGGCAGCAGGGCCACATTCCCGTCGTGTTGTACGGCGGCGACAAGAGCCAGACCGAGTCGCTCGCGGTCGATCCCAAGGCGCTCTCGAAGATTCTCCACTCGGACTCGGGCGTGAACACGCTGATCTCCCTGAAGTACGACGGCGCGGGCGATCTGCGCGTGCTCGTCAAGGAGTACCAGCTCGATCCGGTGTCGCACAAGCTGCTGCACGTCGACTTCTATCGCGTCGCGATGGACAAGGTCCTGCGCGTGACCGTCCCGATCCATCTGACGGGCGAGTCCAAGGGTGTCAAGGACGAAGGCGGCATCGTCGATTTCGTGCACCGCGACCTGGAAGTCGAGTGCCTGCCGGCGGACATTCCCGAGCACATCACGGTCGACATCAGCGGCCTGATGCTGCACGACGGCGTGCGCGTGCGCGACCTGCCGCAGAACGACAAGTGGAAGGCGCTGAGCGACGCCGACATGCTCATCGTCCACGTCGTGCCGCCGAAGGCAGAGGCGG
>CAYQRM010000283.1:0-25122 GCA_964419785.1 uncultured Solibacteraceae bacterium
CTTCGACCAGTCGACCTCGCGCGTGAGCACGGCGGCGAGCGTGTCCGACACGTCCTCGGCTTCGTAGCCGCGCTGGCCGGAGAGCATTTCGTACAGCACGACGCCAAAGGCCCAGATGTCGGCGCGCTTGTCGACGGCGCGGCCCTTCGCCTGTTCCGGCGACATGTAGGCGGCCGTGCCAATCACCATGCCCATCTGCGTGGCGCGCGCCGTGAGCGTCGGCGAATTCGCCAAATCGCCAGACGACGTCGTCGAGCCGTCCGGTCCAAACGCCTTTGCCAGGCCGAAGTCGAGCACTTTGACGGTGCCGTCGGGCTTGACCTTGATGTTCGCCGGCTTGAGATCGCGGTGAATGATGCCTTGTTCGTGCGCGGCTTCGAGGGCGTCGGCGATCTGCCTCGCCATCGCGACGGCGTCGGTCGCCGGAACTGCTCCCCGCGCGATGACATGCGTCAGGTCGTCGCCCTCGACGAGCTCCATCACGAGCGCGCGTGTCGGGCCTTGTTCTTCCACGCCGTAAATCGCGGCGATATTCGGATGGCTGAGCGACGCGAGCGCCTTGGCCTCGCGCTCGAATCGTGCGGCGCGATCGGCGTCGAGCGCGAAGGACGCCGGCAGCACCTTGATGGCGACGTCGCGATCGAGACGCGCGTCGCGAGCGCGGTAGACTTCGCCCATCCCGCCGGCGCCAAGCGCCGAAACAATTTCGTAGGGGCCGAAGCGCGTGCCCGGGCTGAGGCTCATGAAGGCGCCGACATCATACTGCCAACGTGACCTGATACGCTGTTGGTGTCGAAGATGCCGCTGAATGTTCGAGAGCGACTCGCGCACCTGCGCGCCCTCAGTGCGTCGATGGGCCCGCCGCGGCTCGCCGACGAAAGTCGTTGGTACACCGAGCATACGGCGCTGCTGATCAGCACGCTGAAGTGGGCGTTGCTCGGCGCTGGCGCGGGCCTGTGCGTGGGGCTCGGCACGCGGGTGTTCTTGTGGGCGCTCGGCGCGTCTGCTCGCGAAGCGCGCGACCTTTTGCCCGCTCGCGTGCCGGTGTTCGCGCTGCTGCCACTCGCGCTCCCGATTTGCGTCTGGTTGATTCGTATGTTCGCACCCGATGCCGAAGGTCACGGCACCGAAGCCGTGATCGCGGCGGTGCATCAACGATCGGGACGTGTGGAATGGCAAGTCGCGCCGGTCAAGCTCGCGGCGACCGTCGTGACGCTCACCTTCGGCGGCTCGGTCGGCAAAGAAGGACCCGCCGCCCAGATCGGTGCGGCGCTCACCAGCCTGTTCGCCGACATTCTCCGATTGACCGACGATGACCGGCGCCGGCTGGTGATTTGCGGCATCAGCGCCGGCTTTGCCGCGGTGTTTGGGACGCCCGTTTCCGGCGCGCTCTTCGGGATCGAAGTCCTGTACCTCGGACGCATCGACTACTCAGTGCTGTTTCCCGCGCTGGTCGCCGGCATCGCCGCGCATCTCGCCTGTGGCGTCCGACCGCCATTCCCCGTATTCGAATCGGTTGGGCCAGGCCACGACGTGCGGCTCACGCTTACCATGCTTGCGGCCGGCGCGATCTTTGGATTGGTCGCACTCGCGCTGATCGAGACGCTGCGTTTTTCCGAGCGCGTCCTCCGCCGGTTCGAGCACTGGCCATACCTGCGCGCCGCGGCTGGCGGCGGCGCGTTGATCGCGCTCTATCTCGCCTTTGGCGACACATACGCCGGACTCGGCACCGACACGATCAACGGCGTGCTCGGCGGGACGACGACGGTGGTGGCAGGGGCCTGCCTGCTCAAGATTCTGGCCACGTCGATCACGCTCGAAACTGGCGGCAGCGGCGGGATCGTCACGCCGATTTTCTTCATCGGTGTGACGACCGGGGCAGCGCTGGCGCCGATCTTTGGCGTCTCGGCGCCATTGCTCGCCGCCGTCGGGTTCGTCGCCGTGCTCGCCGGCGCGGCCAACACACCGATCGCCGCCGCGGTGATGGCGATGGAGCTCTTGCCGGCGGCCGATGGCGTCTATGCCGCCCTCGCGGCAGCGACGGCGTTTCTCATCGTCGGCCATCGCAGCGTGTATGCGAGTCAGAAGCTCGGGCTGTCGAAATCCGCGGGACTCGATCTCGAGCTGGGCCAGCCGGTCGGCGACATCAGCCGCGCGTCGGTACGGATCCGAAAAGGCAGCCTGACGGACCGCGTTCACCGTCTGGGCCGCGGGCACGCGACGGAACCACCGAAGAACGACGACTGAACGATCTACTTGCTCTTCGGCGTCAGGCGGACGAGGCGGCCAGGATTGGCGTCCTCGATCATCCAGAGCGAGCCGTCGGGCGCCTCTTCCATATCGCGCGCGCGGAAGCCGACCGACCATCGTTCGACGGCCGTCGCGCCGCCCTTGCCGTCGAACGTGATGCGGGTGACCGACTGCGACTCCATGCCGGTGGCGAAGGCCGACCCGTCCCACTCCGGAAACATCTTGCCGTTGTAGAACATGAGATTGCCTGGTGCGATGACCGGCGCCCAATAGATGACCGGCTTCGCGAGATCGGGACGCGTGTCGGGACTCGGAATCGGCACGCCGTTGTAGTTCACGCCGTACGACACGAGCGGCCAGCCATAGTTCTTTCCTGGCTCGATCAGATTCAGCTCGTCGCCGCCGCGCGGACCGTGTTCGAGCTCCCAGAGCCGGCCGTCGGGTGCGAACGCGAGACCATACGGCGTCCGCAGGCCGGTCGCCCAGGTTTCCGCCGGCGTCAGATTCGGACCGGGCAACGTGTACGTGCTGACGACGGCCGCGGTCTTTGCGGCTTCCGTGTCGCGCGGCAGATTGATCAGCGTCACCGTCGCCGCGCCGGTCTTGCCGGCCATCGGATTACCCGGCGCAGGCTTGCCGTCGAGCGTGAGGCGCAAGATCTTTCCGAGCTCCTGATCGGGATCCTGCGCGGGCGTCATGCGCTGCCGCTCGCCGACGGTGAGGTACAGATACTGACCGTCCGGCGAGAACGCGATCTGCGCGCCGAACTGTCCGCCTCGGCCCTTCGGCATTTGGTGCCAGAGGACTTCAAGTCCATCGAAGCTCGCTTTGCCGTCGCCGATCGTCAGCTTCGCGCGCGCGAGCGCGAGACTCGATCCGCCATCGCCGGGCTCGGAGTACGTCAGATATACGAAGTGATCCGTCGTGTAGTGCGGCGAGAGGAACACGCCGAGCATGCCGCCCTGACCCTGCGCGAGCACTGCCGGCACGTTCGCGATCGGCGTCTTCTCGCCTTGCTGCGTCACGAGGTACACCGGCCCGACCTTTTCGGTGATCAACATCCGGCCGTCGGGCAGAAACGCGATGCGCCAGGGCAGGTTGAACGAAGCGACCTGCGTCATCGTGAACGGCAGACTCGGTTCAGGCTTCTGTTCGCCGGCGTTGGTTTGTGCGGCCGCGCCAGTCGGCACGAGCGCCAAAGACAGCACGGCGATCGCGAGCTTGTGCATGAGCGTCGGTCTCCTGGGGTCCTATTATGTGATCGTCAGCCGACGCTGAAGAACTCCCTCAGCTCTCGACCGCTCTTGCCGGTGTTGTACATCGGGGTGTTCGGTTCGAACTCCTTGCCGCGCGCGAGCTCGCCGATGATGACCGGATCGAAGCCCGCGTCTTCCACCAGCTGGGCCGCCACATCGAGCGCGTCGGCATCGTCGCTCGCGAGCGGAATGCCGACGCGATCGCCGTCGCGATGCGCTTCGGTCTCGAGCGTCTTGAAATAGACCGTGTTGAAGGCCTTCACCCAGCGCGCGCCCGGAAACATGGCGGCCGACCAGCCGGCCGAGCCATGTGGATGTGCGGTCGCATCGGTCGCCGCCAGACCATCGCGGCGTTCGTACGCGTTGCCCGTGTCGAGCACGATCTTGTTTTGAAGCTCTTGTCCCACATCGTTCGCGAGATCGGGAATCGCCTTGAGCGGCACCGTCAGCATGACGACATTGCCGAGTGAGGCGGCTTCGAGCGGCGTGCCCGCGACCGCGCGCGCGCCGATCTTCTCGACGAGCGGTTTCAGCTCGTCCGGATGCCGCGAGGCGACGATGACGTCGTGTCCGGCGTCAGCCCAGAGTTTCGCGAGCGTCGAACCGATCATGCCTGCGCCGATGATGCCAATTCGCATCCAGGCATCGTACGTCAAGCCGGCGCTCCCGGTGCCGGCTCTTCCGCCGGGCTTCCTGGCCGTCGGCTTCGACCCGGACGTCCGGAAACCAGGCCGGCCAGCGCTCGTGCTAGCCTAGGCCTGCTCGCGCGTCCTGAAGGATGCTTATGCGTCGACTGCTTTTCATCGTTGTGCTCTCGTCATGCGCGTTTCCACGCGCCGCATCTGCGCAGGAAACGCCGACCGAGCGCGACGCCGCGAAGAGCGTGCTGCAGAAGATGGACGCGCTCGAGAAGTCGCTCGACGTCCCCGCGCTCGTCGCGAAGTTGACGGCGCCCAACCCGGCGCGTGAGGCGGTGGTTGCGCGCGCGCAGGCGCTGATGCAGTCGGAGCTCATCGCGCTCGGCGACGACATCACGAAGCACCCGGAAATCGGCTTCAAGGAACAGGAATCGATCAGGAAGCTGATTGCGTGGCTCGAGGGACACGGATTCAAGACCGAGACCGGCGTGGCGGGACTGCCAACGGCCTTTGTCTCGCAATGGCGCGGGGCGGCCGGCGGTCCGACGCTCGGCATCATCGTCGAGTACGACTCGCTGCGCGGCACCGAGCGCGCGTTTCACGGCGACCAGCACAGCACCCAGGGTCCGATCGGACTCGCCACCGCGGTGGCGATGAAGGAGTTCATGGAGCGCTCCGGCACGCCTGGGCGCATCGTCGTCTACGGCACGCCCGGCGAGGAAATGATGCCGCCGGTGGCCAAGACGGTGATGTATGACGCCGGCGTGTTCAACGGCGCCGACGTGATCGTGCGCAGCCACTCCTCTGCGACGACGTCGAGGCCGGCGCCGGGATTCGGCACATGCTGCATGAATATCGACGGCGTGAAGTTCACGTTCACTGGCGCGCCCGCGCATCAGCTGGCCGCCTTCAACGGACGCAACGCCCTCGAGGGCGTCATTCATCTTTTCGAGAACATCGACAGCGTCCGCAGCAACATGCGACCTGAGACGCGGATTCAGGGTGTGATCACCGAAGGCGGCGCGGCGCCAAACGTCGTGCCCGATCGCGCCGTCGCGGATTTCTACATTCGTTATCCGGACGAGGTGTACCTGCGCACGATCCGTGAGTTCACGGACAACGCGGCGAAGGCGGCCGCGCTCTCGACCGGCACGAAAGTGCAGATCGATCACTACGGCTCGCTTCGCGACGGCATTTCGGTCGCGACGCTCGCCGAAGTCGGCTTCGCTTACATGAAGCAGTACGGCGCGACGAACGTGCAGGCGGAACCGGGCAAGCCGCAAGGCTTTGAGGAAACCGGCAGCGTCTCGCGCGTGATTCCCGGACTCGAATTCTCGTCGCAGACATCGAACGCGCCGAACCACACGTACGAGATGGAGAGCGATGCCCTGGCCGACGTCGGCCACCACGGGTTCACGGTGGACGCGCAGGCCATGACGGCGTTGCTGTATGACTTTGCCACGCGCGCCGACTACCGCGCCGCTGTCAAACGCGAGTTCGACGGCATCAAAGCGCTCTTCGACGAGTACCTCGCGTCGCTGGAGAAGACGTACAAGAACCCGATCGTCAAGGATCCTCGCGGGCAGTAAGGAATCGGTCCGGCGGAAGGCCTACTGCCGTCCGAGCAGGTACTTCACGACCGCTTCGAGCGGTTCAATACGACGCGAGTTCTCCTCGCGCAACTCGGCCAGCCACTCCCGCCATTCCGACCGGCTCGGCGCGTCAGCGTTGTTGGTCGCTTTGATACGGTCGATGGCGTCTTCGTGCAGCACGTGCATCTGGTGCGAGAGCTCGACGTACTGCACTCGCATCTGCCGCGAGAGCTCGTCGTGCCCTGAATGTTCTCTATCCCGCGCTCCCCTTCGGGGAACGACGACGATACATCGTCCGCGACGATTGGGGGAAGAGCAATTGTCGGGCCCGATGTGCTGCTGGAGACTTGGCCGAATCCGACAGACGTTGGCAGAAGCTGCCATCTCGCATTGCAGGAAATTCGATCGATGTAGACTCCTCGCGATGGCGATCAATATCTGCCTCGCCGGCGCGACGGGCTGGGCCGGTTCAGCGCTCGCGCGGGGCATTGCGCCCGCGCCGGACCTGGCGCTGGTGGCGGCCGTCTCGCGGAAGCACGCCGGGCGGACGCTCGGCGAAGTGATCGACGAGCCGCGCCTCGATTGCCGCGTCTACGCGTCAGCAGCCGAGGCACTCGCTGAGCCGTGCGATGTGTTCGTCGAATACACGAGTCCCGCGAGCGCGAAATCGAACATTCTCGTCGCCCTCGATCGCGGCGCACACGTCGTCGTCGGCACGTCAGGTCTCACGACGAACGACTTCGCCGAGATCGACGCAGCCGCGCGTAGGCGTCAGCGTGGAGTGGTCGCCGCGGGCAACTTCGCCCTGACAGCCGTGCTGCTCACCAAGTTCGCGGAGCTGGCCGCGCGAGTTCTACCTCAGTGGGAAATCATCGACTACGCCCACGACGACAAGATCGACGCGCCAAGCGGCACCGTTCGTGAGCTGGCCGAGCGGCTGTCGCGCGTGCGTCGGCCGGAAGTCGCCGTGCCGATCGATCGAACCGTCGGGCCGCGCGAGACTCGGGGCGCGACCGTCTCGGGCTCGCAAGTGCACTCGATTCGCCTGCCCGGCTACGTGATCGGTGCCGAGATTCTTTTCGGCATGCCAGACCAGCGTCTCAGCATTCGTCACGACGCCGGCAGCAGCGCGGCGCCGTACGTGGACGGCGCGCTGCTCGCGATCAGAAGAGTGTCTATGCTCGTAGGCGTGCACCGCGGGCTCGATACGGTGTTGGATCTGGGACTGTAGCCTTACTGCCGCAGGTGGAAGGGCACGCTCGTCACAATCGTGTTTCGCTTGAAGAGCAAGGCGCCCTTGATGAGCAGCGCGCTCTGGTTGTGAAAGAAGTGATGCCACCAGCGCGCCGGCACGAACTCCGGCAGCGCGACGGTGACGAATGTCGGCGGCTCGGTTGACGCAACCGTCTCGATGTACCCGAGCAGCGGCTCCATCAGCGATCGGTACGGCGATTCGAGGACGACCAACTCCACCCCGCGACCCCACACGGGCCACTGTGCCTTCAGCTCGGCAGTGGCTTTGGGATCGACGCTGACATAGACCGCGCGCACGTCGGTCGACAGCGTCTTCGCGTAATCGAGCGCCTGCACGACGGCGCGGTGCATGCCGCTGATCGGCACGAGCACGACGTTGCGCTTCGGATCGTGCGGTGTCCAGCCGGCGAGCGACAGTTGCGCCTGAACCTGGCCGTAATGCTTTTTCGTCGCGCGGAAGAACAGGACGTGGATCGGAATGAGCAGGAGAATGATCCACGCGCCTTCGTGCGTCTTGGTGATCGCGACGACGAGCAGCACGACGCCCGTGACGAGCGCGCCGACGCCATTGATCGCCGCGCTCAGCTGCCAGCCCGGAGTGCGCAGCTTTCGCCAGTGCAGGACCATGCCCGCCTGCGAGAGCGTGAACGAAACGAAGACGCCGATCATGTACAGCGGAATCAGTGCGTGCGTGTCGCCGCCAAAGATCACGAGCAGCGCGGCCGCAAAGACGCTCAACCCGACGATGCCGTTCGAAAAGGCGAGCCGGTCGCCCTGGTTCATCAGCTGCCGCGGCAGGTAACGATCGCGAGCGAGGATCGACGCGAGTCGCGGAAAGTCCGCGTACGCCGTGTTGGCGGCGAGCACCAGGATCAGCATCGTCCCGGCCTGCACGGCGTAGTAGGGCACGCCACGCGAGCCGAACACCGCGCGCGCCAGCTGCGAGACGACGGTTTCCTGCTCGCTCGGCACGACATGGAACGCCTGCGCCATTGCCGTGATGCCGACGAACATCGTGATCGCCAGCGCCGCCATCATCAGCATCGTCGCCGCCGCGTTCTTCGATTCGGGCGGCCTGAACGCGGGCACGCCGTTCGACACGGCCTCGACACCGGTCATCGCCGTGCAACCGTTCGAAAACGCCGTCAGCAACAGAAACAGCGTCAGTGTCTGACCGGTCGAGGCCACCGGATCGGCGGCGACCACGGGCACGACATCACCCGTCGCCAGGCGCCACAGGCCGACGCCCATCATGATCAGAATCGAGACGACGAAGAAGTACGTCGGCAGCGCGAAGATCCGTCCGGATTCCTTGATGCCGCGCAGGTTGCCAACCATCAGCACGAGCACGAAGCCGAGCGTCGCTTCGACCGGCCGGATGTGCCACTGAGGAAACGCTGACGTCACCGCGGCCACGCCCGCCGCAATGCTGACCGCCACCGTCAGCACGTAGTCGATCAGCAGCGCCGCCGCGGCGATCAACGCCGGCGTGTCGCCGAGATTGTCTTTCGCGACGAGATACGCGCCGCCGCCGCTCGGGTACGCGTGAATCGTCTGGCGGTATGAGAAGACGACGATCGCGAGAATCGCCGCGATCGTGATCGCGATAGGATTTGCGAGGCTGAGCGCCGCTGGTCCGACGAGGATGAGCACGCGCAGAATTTCTTCCGTCGCATACGCGACCGACGACAGCGCGTCCGATGAGAGCACCGCCAGCCCGGTGACTCTGGAGAGCCGCTCGTGATGCGCGAGGCTCGACGGTATGCGCTTGCCGACAACGAACCGTTTGATCTGCGAGAGAACGGCTTCTTCGGCCAATTGGTGCTCCAACGGCCGGCGGGGTTAGCTGACGGGCTCGAGGTTGGAAGTCCTCTACCGGCAACGGCCGGACGCGCCCCGGAGGCGAGATCGCCTCGGTGGTTCCCCCGCTCCGCGGACGGGTGCCCGCGGATTAGGCCTGGTCGCCCCCAGTGTACGCGGCACCGGGGGCGGCCGGCAAAGCGAAGCTTTAGCGCAAGCCTCGACTATCGCGTATTGCGGCTTGCCCTGGTCGCGTTGCTGATTTGCAGGTTGAACCCGTTCGGCGTGTTCGTGTGGTAGCTCTGGTACGGCGCCGTGTGGATGTCGCCGTTGCCGCCGGTGTCCGCGCTGCCCGAGAGTCCGCGCTTGTCGAGCTCGGCCTTCACCGCATCAGGATCCCACGGTGTGATGCCGAACGCGATGTGATCGATCGACGCCTTGCGCGCCTGTCCCGCGCCGCCGCCACGTCCGGTCGGAGCGGTACCTGCAGCCGCCGCGTCAGCGCGCGCTTGTACCGCCGCCGGTGACATGTTCGTGCCGCGAATGATCGCGTTTCCGACGCCTTCGCCGATCTGGACCTCGTTCTGGCTGCCCTCATCGTCGCCAAGCTTCCAGCCGAGCAGCGCGTTGTAGAACGCTGCGCTCGCTTTGTAGTCCGGGCACTGGAACGAAATGTGATCGAGCCAGATGGTCTTCCACGCCGTGGGTTCGAATGGCGCGGGCGCCAGCATCTTGCCGCTCGCCGCGTTCGGTCGTCGATTCTTCTTGTTGCCGTTGCTGATCTGTAGATCGAAGCCGCCTGGATCGGTGACGTGGAAGCTCTCGAAATTCGATTTCGGATCGTTGTCAGCCACAGGATTCAGTCCGCGCTTCTTCAACTCGGACTCGACTTTCTTGGCGTCCCACTGATCGATGCCCCAGCAGAAGCCGTCGACGAGGACGAGGCGTGGGCCGCCGCGTCCGCCGCCACCGCCGCGTCCACCGCCACGACCGCCCGCCGCACCGGCGGCTCCGGCCGCACCTGCCGCTGCCGCGTTCGGATCGGCTGGAGGCTGCGGGGGAGGCGGAGGCGGGGTGTAGCCGCCACGAATCAGCAGACCGCCGACGTCGTCGCCGATATCGAGCAGCGCCCTGGTGCCGTCATCGCTCCTGATCTTCCAGTTCATGAGCGTGGCGTAGTACGCGGCTTCCTTCTGGTAATCGCCGACCTGCATCGAGAAGTGATCGAGCCACACCGTCTTCCACCCGGTGGCGGCGAACGGCAGCTTGGCGGGCGTTTGATCGCACTGCGGTGTGCCTTTGCGCGCGCCGCCGCAGCTCCCCTGCGCGAGCAGCGGGCGGACGCCGGCGGTGATCGGACCGACGACGGTCGCGATGCCGAGCGCCTGAAGCAACTGGCGGCGCGTCAGGCGTCCGCGATCGTAGTCATTGAAGAGTGTCGTCAACTGCTCGCTCATCGCTCGCTCCTCCGGGGGGCCAGCCCCACGTCCGGTCCGGGGCAGGGGACCGACTCGGCAGAGTATCTCAGAAAAACCTCAGCCGCCGGTCAGGATTTGGCGCCCGTTTCTCCGTAAGTTTCGTCAGGTGGCTCCCCGGCCTAGGCACGCCGATCGCAGGAGGCTTTGTGGAACAAGGTCGCAGCCTCGTCTTGATCGCGGCCTTCGCGCTGGCGATGGCCGCGCTGGGCCAATCTCGTGCCATCCAGCCGTCATCGGACAGCAACAAGTCTGACGCCCCGAAGACGGAGCAACCCGCCGCCACGAACGAAACCGAAACGACGCCGGCTTCAACCCCGGCGATCGAGGAACCGCTCAAAGCCCTCGACGTGCTCGCCGAAGCGCTCGGTACGGAGATCACTGTCGACGCGATCCATCGCCGGCTCATCCGCGAGGCGAGGCTCGCGCGGACAAACAAAGCGTCAGATAGGCGTGTCGGCGAGGCGAAGCGGCTCCTGCGACAGTTCGCGACGATCGCGTATGCGTCGGTGGGTGCGAATCACGTCGTGGCAGTGCCGACGGTCGAAGAGATCGATCGCTACTTCGCGCGTTCGGCGACCGTCCAGTCCCAGACGCTCGCGCGACTCAAGATCGCCGTCCTGCAGGAAGTCGCACAGCGGCAGGCGACTCAAGTCAGATTTCTGATCGCGACGCTGCCTGATGCGATTGACTCGTATTCAGGTTGGCAGTTCGATCTGATGCTCGACGCGATCGCGCAGGGCGCGGCTGCGAGCGATTTCATGTACGACCGCTCACAGCTGTCCGACAGCGCTCCACATCAGGGCGCCGACCGCGGAACCGAGCACGAGCGCCAATCCAGTGCGTTCATCTTTCATCAACACTTGCACGCGCAGGACAGGAACGGGCACGCGAGCGTCGCGCCTGCGGACTCCGAAGACGAGCGCCAGCTGGTTGTGCTGCTCATCGTTCACGAGAATCCGAGCTCAGGTCTGCTCCTGCCACCGCTGCTCGACGCCCTGCGTGTCGTCACTCTATGGGGAGATCAGCCGTCGCCAGAGCGTGGCCCGGGCCAGTGCATCGCGATACTCGGTCCGACGTTCTCTCGCTCGGCCGACTCGATCGCGCGCGCGCTCCAGATGGCATATCGGCGTCAGATGTTCGACCACGTCAGCCGCGTGCGCGTGCTGAGCGGCAGCGCGACCGACGAGAGTAACAAGGGGTTGATCGAGCATGCGCTCGACGGGGCGAGCCGCGCGCCTGCGGTCTCTTTCCACGCGACGGTTCAACCCGACGGGGTCGTCCTGCCGGAGTTAGTCAGCTTCGTGCAGTCCCGCGGCTGGTCCGAACGCGTCGCCGTGCTGTTCGAAGGCAACACGCAGTATGGGCGAAGCCTCGGCGCCTTGGTGGCGCAGCCTGGTACGTCCCGCTGGATGAAGCCGATTCTGCTGCCGTTTCCTCTGAACGTCTCGCACATTCGTGACACCGCGCAGGACGAAAAGCGTGGCCTCTCGCAGGCGCTCGGACTGCCTCCGAAGTTCCGGCCGTTGTCGATGGACGCGCCGCCGATGCCGGTGGATCAGATTCCGCAGCTCTCTCCGGAAACAACATCGTCGTACGTTGAGCTGGATCTCTCGACGCTCTTGAAGACGATGAGGAGCGAGCGTCTGGGGACGGTCGCGTTGATGTCCACCGACCCCCGCGACAAGTTGTTCCTCGCCAGTCGAGTCGCGCAAGAGGCACCGAACCTCTCGCTCATGACGATCGACAGCGACGCGATCTACGCTCACCCCGAGTACGCCTACTACATGCAGGGCACTGTCGTCGCGTCGACGTACTCGCTCTACAGCGGCACTCAGCAGTGGAGCTACGAGCTCGGCGAAAATCGCGAGCGTCACGTGTTTGCCAACGGCAACGCGGAGGGCGTCTACAACGCGGCAGTGTTGCTCCTGAATTACGACAGCCTTGGACGCCCGGCGAATGACAAGGCGCCGCGTCCAGTCGACTACGGCATGCCTGGTGAGGCGTGCGTCGATGGCTGCGAGCCGCCCGTATGGATTAGCGTCGTCGGCAGCGGCAGCGCGTGGCCGTTGCAAGCGACGCGGGTTGCACGGCCGCGGGACGACGACGTCAAGAGTGCGTACATCCAGCGGGTGTTTGGTGCGGACACGTGGTCATCGCACACGCGCACAATCGAAACGTTCCCGTCGTCCGCATTCGTTGCGTTGTCGATCGTCATCAACGTCGTCCTCCTGTTCGTGTGGGGGGACAAGGTCATTCGCAACGGGCGATGGGTGGATGTGCTGTTCGATCGCGCTCGGTCGTGCGCCATAGAGGATCGCTGGCGCCGACGCGCCTACGCGCTCGTTGCGGTCGGGAGCTTGATCGCGATCGATGCGTTCCTCGGCACCGTGTGGCTGCTACACATTCGCGTGCAGGACCAGAACGCGCTTAGTGCGAGTACCGTCTCGCGGGTGAGTTGGTTCGTCGGAGTCGCGTTCGCCGTTCCGTTAGCAGCCGTGCAGGTGCAGATCATTCAGAACGTCGTTCGCAGCGAACGCGCATGGACGTGGCTGGCGCTCAACAGGTGGTCAGCCGGTCGATGGGCGCGATTGGCTGCCGGAGGATTGGGCCTGTGGGCCGCGGGCAATCTCGTCGCGTACCTCTGGACGTGCCTGGCTCTGCCACCTGCCGGCGCGGCGTCATTCGTGGCCCGAGCGACGGACTTGAACAACGGCGTGTCGCCGACATTGCCGATCGTCTTCCTGTTCCTGGCGTTTGGGCTTTGGGGCGTCATCGAGATGCTGCGGCTTCGCGGTCGCCGCACGGCGCTGGCGGATTCGGCCGTGCAATCGCTGATGCAGCAAGCGGTCAGCGGACGGCTCGACAAGGATGTCGGCGACTGGACGCGTCTGTCGCCGTCGATGCTGGCGACGCCGCCCGCCGTCGCCGGAATCGTCGTCATTGGCCTGGCGGCGACGTGCTTCGCGCTCTTCGACCCGTTCGTGCGTCCGCTCGTCACGACCGAGGGCGTGGCGTTCGGCCGCGTGATCTCGAGCGCGATCCTCGTGCTGCAGGTGATGACCGGACTCGCGTTGCTGCAATTCGTGTATCTGTGGTGGCTGCTCAAGCGACTTCTGGAGCGGCTCGCGCATCACAGTGGCGCCGATGGCTACACGAAGGTACCGCGCGGGTTGTTCCCGGGGCGCCTGTTCCCGCAGCGGCCGACATTCGACGATCTCGAAGTGCTCGTCGGGTGCCGCATGGCCTGTCTCTCGAGAAGTCACCTCGGCGGCGCCGCTGAGCTGCAGCGGATGTTCGAATCCGAGCGGACTGCCGCCGAGCGGCCGCACTGGTCCGCGTCGGCGACCTGGACCGCACTGCTTTTGGCCGCGACGATGCCACCGGCGCCGGCCGGAACGGTCAGCTCGCCGGGATGCGACGTGCTTCGGCTGCGCGAGATGTGCGTGACGCTCGCCGTACGCGACGCCATCGCACGTCTCTGGCACAACGTCGTCTTCGTGATCGGCGCCGTTCTGTGCGTGTTCTCCGCGCACACGCTGTTTCCGTTCAGGCTTCAACGCGCGCTCGAAGAAGTCGGCTGGTTCTACGTCGCTCTCGCGTTCGGCGCGATCCTGACGGTACTGATTCAGATGCGCGGCAACGAGCTGTTACGGCGCATCGCGTCGCCCGATCCCGCGAAAGCCGGCGGCTGGGACACTGGTTTCATCCTCCGGCTCGCCATCTTCGTGTTGGTGCCGCTGCTCACGCTGTTCGCCGCGCAGTTTCCCGATGCCGGCAGCGTCTTGATGCGGTGGCTCGAGCCCGTACGGAAGATCCTGCCGTAGAAAACACGGACGCCGGCTTGTCGCGATCGTTGCGAATCAAGCCGGCGTCCGCCGTGGCGCTCGACGTCAGTCGATGGTCCTTACCGCCCCAGGTTGAGGAGGATGCCACCGTAGATGCGATGTGCGTATCGGTTGTCCGGACCGAAGAACGCTGGTGCGTCATCCTTGCCCTGCACCGCGATGAAGCGATAGTCGACGCGCACGCCCCAGCGGCCGGCGTACCACTTCACGCCCGCGCCCACATTCCCGGTGAGGAACGTCTCCATCGCATTGATCCCGAGCTCCTGCGTTTCGAACACGCTCGTGCCGCCGACGCCGCCCGTGACGTATGGGACGACGGACTTGCCCGCCGGAATCGACACGACGACGTTGCCCGTGTAGCTCATCATGTGCGGCGTTCGCACGTTCGACGTAAATCCGGTCAGCGCCTGCGAAACGCCGAGGGATCCGGTGACCTCGCCCTCGACCCCGACGAACTTGTTGAAGTTGCCGGCGACGGCGCCGCCGAGGCTGTAGTTCCCAAAGCCCGGGTTGCCAGTCGAGTTCTTGTTCTCAATCACGAACGTCGCGCCGCCGGGAATGATTGTGACGACTGCAGGACCTTCAGTCGGCCGCGAGTCCTGCGCATAAACCGGCGCCGCTCCCGCGAGCGCCGCCACCACCAACAAAGCTTTCATCACACGCGTCATTGCTGTTCTCCTGAGACTGACTTCATTTCCATCAGCCTCGACGCAAATTGCACGACGTGTGCCATCGCGCGGTCGTCGCGATCGCGTGCGTGTGCCGAGCTCGCGACGAAAGTGCCGACCGCCGAAGTGCCGACGCGTCGGCACGTGCCGATCGGTCGGCACCGCGTCACGCCGAATTCTTCGAATTGCTGCGATCTCGAGCGGCGCGCGCCTGGAATGGGAATTGCCAATTCGAGGCGCATGGCAAAGCGAATGATTCTGATGGTGGCCGCGATGGCGGTGTTCATCTCGGCTCTCGGCGTCGTGAAGTTCAAGCAGATTCAAGCGATGGTCGCCCAGGGCGCGGCGTTCCAGCCGCCGCCTGAAGCCGTGACGACCGTCGTGGCGAAAGACGAAGCGTGGGCGTCCACGTTGAGCGCGGTGGGCAGCGCCGCCGCGGTGCAGGGCGTGACGGTCGCCGCAGACCTGCCCGGCACGGTCGATCGCGTGGCGTTCGATTCCGGACGCGCCGTCGAGGCCGGCGAAGTGCTCGTCGAGCTCGATACGCGGCAGGAACGCGCGCAGCTGGCCGCGGCGGAAGCCGATCGCGACCTCGCGCGCATCAACTTCGAGCGCATGGACGGCCTGCTGAAAGAGGCGGTCGTTTCGAAGGCGGAGTTCGACAAGGCGGCGAGCGAGCGGAAACAGAGCGAGGCGAGGGTGGGCGAGATCGAGGCGGTGATCGCGCGCAAGACGATCAAAGCGCCGTTTACCGGCATCCTCGGCATCCGCCAGGTGAATCGCGGTCAGTACCTTCGCGCGGCCGATCCGATCGTCGTGCTCCAGACGCTCGATCCGATCTACATCAACTTCGATGTTCCGCAGCAGGACGCGGGGCAGGTGCGCGTCGGCCGCACCGTCGACGTCACCGCGAAAGACGTCGGCACTGCGCCGTTCGCGGGTCGCGTGACCGCGCTCGACTCGGCCGTCGATCAGTCCACGCGGAACGTGAAGATTCAGGCCACGCTGCCGAATCCCGACGGCAAGCTGCGCCCGGGCATGTTCGTGGACGTCACAGTCACGACCGGCAGCAACGCGCGCGTGATCGCGCTGCCGGCCTCGGCAATCAGCTACGCCCCGTTCGGCGACTCCGTGTTCATCGTGACGGATCTTCCTGGTCCGGCCGGCAAGACCTACCGCGGCGTTCGCCAGCAGTTCGTCAAAGTCGGCGGCACGCGCGGCGACCAGATTGCGGTGCTGTCCGGCGTGAAGCCGGGCGACGAAGTCGTGACGTCCGGGCTGTTCAAGCTGCGAACCGGCGTGGCCGTGCTCATCAACAACAGCGTGCAGCCGACGAACAACGCGGTTGCCAAGCCTGAGGATCGGTAATGTCCTTCACTGACCTGTTCGTCAAACGCCCGGTCCTCGCAACCGTCGTCAACCTCGTCATCCTCATCGCTGGACTGCAGTCCATCCGGTCGCTGAGCGTTCGGCAGTTCCCGAGGAGCGACATCGCCGTCGTGCAAGTCTCGACGGCGTACGTGGGCGCGAGCGCCGATCTCGTCCGCGGGTTCATCACGACGCCGCTCGAGCGCGTGATCGCGAGCGCCGACGGTATCGACTACCTCGAGTCCTCGAGCGCGCAGAGCGCCAGCACGATCACCGTGCACCTGAAGCTCAACTACGACACCAACGCGGCGCTGACGCAGATTCAGGCGAAGGTCGCTCAGGTACGCAACCAGCTGCCGCCCGAGGCCGAGGCGCCCGTCATCGAGCTGCAGACGGCCGACGACCGATTTGCCGCGATGTACCTTGGGTTTTCGGCGGCCGATCTCGATCAGACGCAGATCACCGACTACCTCACGCGCGTCGTCCAGCCGCGGCTGAGCGCCGTCAGCGGCGTGCAGCGCGCGGACATTCTCGGCAATCGCACGTTCGCGATGCGCGTCTGGCTGAAGCCCGATCGCATGGCGGCGTACGGCATCGCGCCGTCAACGGTCTCGGCCGCGCTGGCGAAGAACAACTACCTGTCGGCGCTTGGCCGGACCAAGGGCTCGATGGTGTCGGTCAACCTCGTCGCGAACACCAACCTCACCACCGCGAAGGAGTTCGAGCAACTCGTCGTGAAAGAGCAGGACGGCGTTGTCGTTCGACTCGGGGACATCGCTGACGTCGTGCTTGGCGCGGAGGACTACGACCAGGACGTGCGTTTCAATGGCGAGTCGGCGACGTTCATGGGCATCTGGGTGCTGCCGACGGCGAACTCGCTGGACGTGATCAGCCGTGTTCGCGCGGAGATCCCAAGCATTCAAGCGCAGCTGCCGACGGGCATGAAGGTCGGCATTCCGTACGATTCGACCGACTACATCAACGACGCGATCAACGAGGTGTTGAAGACGCTGACCGAGACGCTGCTCATTGTCATCGTCGTCATCTTCCTGTTCCTCGGATCGGTACGGTCCGTGATCATCCCGGTCGTCGCCATTCCCGTGTCGCTCGTCGGGGCCGTGTTCCTGATGTTGATCGCGGGCTTCACGATCAACTTGCTGACGCTGCTCGCCATCGTGCTTTCCGTCGGTCTCGTCGTCGACGATGCGATCGTCATGGTGGAGAACATCGAACGTCACCTGCAAGCCGGCAAGAAGCCGCATCAGGCGGCGATGGATGCCGCGCGCGAACTGATCGGACCGATCATCGCGATGACGATCACGCTGGCGGCGGTCTACGCGCCGGTCGGCATCCAGGGCGGTCTCACGGGCGCGCTCTTCCGCGAGTTCGCGTTCACGCTCGCGGGCGCCATCATTGTCTCGGGCGTCGTCGCACTGACGCTCTCGCCGATGCTGGGCGCTCAGCTCCTGCGCGCTGAGGACAGCGAGCGCGGCTTCGGCGGGTGGGTCAATCGTCGCTTCGAGCGCGTGCGGGCGATGTACATGCGCGCGCTCTCGAGCACGTTGAATTACCGGCCGGTGATGATCGGCTTCTGGATCATCGTGTCGCTCCTGATGGTGCCGTTCTACATGTTCTCGATGCGCGAGCTGGCGCCGCCGGAAGATCAAGGCGTCGTCTTTTCGATCGTCCAGGCCGCACCGAATGCGACGATCGACCAGACGAAGCTCTTCGCGACGAAGATTTACGACGTCTACCGCTCGATGCCGGAGACGGCGAGCATCTTCCAGCTCACGTCGCCCAACGGCGGCTTTGGCGGCGTGGTCACGAAGCCGTGGAGTCAGCGGACGAAGACCGCCAACCAGCTGATGCTCGAGTCGTACGGCCATCTGTCGCAGATCGCGGGCATCCGCGTCATTCCGACGACACCGCCGCCACTGCCGGGCGGCGGCGACTTCCCGGTCGATCTGGTCATTCAATCGGCGGCCGAGCCACTGCAGCTCGCCGACATCGCGAATCAGCTCGTCATGAAGGCGTTCAAGAGCGGGATGTTCATCTACGCCGACGCGGACTTGAAGTTCGACCAGCCGCAGGCGCGAATCGTGTTCGATCGCGACAAGCTCCGTTCGCAGGGGGTCGACCTCAGCCAGGCCGGGCAGGACCTGTCGACGCTGCTCGGCGGCGACTACGTGAACCGTTTCAGCATTCAGGGTCGCAGTTACAAGGTGATCCCGCAGGTCGAGCGCGCCGAGCGCATGACGACCGATCAGCTGATGCAGCTGCATGTCACGGGCGCGGACGGCAAGCTCGTTCCGCTCTCCACGTTCGCAAGCCTCCAAACGACTGCCGAGCCGAGGGACCTGAAGAAGTTCCAGCAGCTCAACGCTGTACGCGTGCAGGGCGTGATTCCGCCTCAGGTGCCGCTCGATCAGGCGCTCAGTTTTCTCGAAACCGAGGCCCAGAAGATCCTGCCACCGGGCTTCACCATCGACTACGCCGGTGAATCGCGGCAGCTTCGGACGGAAGGCAGCCGGTTCCTGGGTACGTTCCTGCTGTCCGCCATCCTGATTTACCTGGTGCTGGCGGCGCAGTTCGAGAGCTTCCGCGAACCGTTCATCATCCTCGCCGGCTCCGTGCCGCTGGCGCTGTCGGGCGCGCTGTTGTTCTCGTTTCTCGGCTACACGTCGCTCAACATCTACAGCGAGGTCGGCCTCATCACGCTCGTCGGCCTGGTGGCGAAGAACGGCATTCTGATCGTGCAGTTTGCCAATCACTTGCAGGAAACCGGCCTCGACAAGCTGCGCGCCGTCATCGAAGCCTCGGGCACGCGTCTGCGGCCGATCCTGATGACGACGGCTGCGACCGTCGCGGGACACTTCCCGCTCGTCATCGCCACCGGCCCGGGCGCCGGCGCGCGCAACAGCATCGGCATCGTCCTCGTGACCGGCATGCTCATCGGTTCGTTCTTCACGCTCTTCGTCGTTCCTTCGATTTACATGCTCGTCGCGCGCAGGCACGCCGCCGAGCCCGTCGAGGCGCTCCAGGCGTCGCCGGCGTTGAAAGGGGTAGTGGCATGACTCGCCGTTTCATCTCTCTGGCCGGCGTCGCGTCCGTTCTGGGCGTGATCGTGATGACGCCGCCGCCGGCGCTCGCGCAAACGCCGCAGGTCGACCGGACGAACCTGAACCTGACGCTCGACGACGCCGTGCGGCGCGCCGTCGAGCACAATCCGGACCTCGCGATCGTTCGGCTCGACACCGATTCGAACGCCGCGCGCGTCGCCGAAGCCCAGGGCGCGTACGTGCCATTGTTCAACACCAAGCTCGGACGTTCGAGCAGCGCGGCCGCGCCCTCGAGCTTCCTGCCGGGCGCGACGGCCGTCGACGAGCAGGACTGGTTCTCGTCGACCGGTCTGCAGCAGCGCCTGCGGTGGGGCGGTGGCACGTGGAGCGCCTCATGGGACGCGGCGAGGACGACGACGAACAGTCCGTTCACCGTGTTCGATCCGACGACGCAGTCTGGGCTGCAGGTCGCGTTCTCGCAGCCGCTCGTCCGCGATCGCGCGATCGACTCCTCGCGGTTGCAGTACATCGTGACCCGTCGCGACCTCGCGAGCTCCGAGCTGCGATTCAAGCAGTCGGTCGTGCAGACGGTCGCCGCGGTCAAACAGGCGTACTGGACGTACAAGGCGCTGACGGCGAACGTCGCGGTACAGGAGCGGTCGCTGGCGCTCGCGCAGGACCTCGTGCGCCAGAACCAGGCGCGCGTGACCCTGGGCGACGCGCCGCCGCTCGACCTCGTGCAGGCGCAGGCGGAGGTCGCGAATCGCCGCGAGAATCTCATCCGCGCGCAGGCCGCGGCGAAGGACGCCGAGGACGCCCTGCGGCGCCTGATTGCCGATCCAGGCGACGCGTCCTTCTGGCAGCTCCACCTCGAGCCCGTCGATCAGCCGACGGAAGACGTGGCGCCGATCGACGTCGATCGCGCCGTGGCCGCGGCGCTCGACGGCCGATACGATCTCGCCATCGCGCGCCAGCAACTCGACAACGCCGACACGAACCTCAAGTTTCTCGGCAATCAGAAGCTGCCCGACGTCCGCGTTGAAGCGTCATATCGCGGCGGCGGCTTCGGCGGCACCGAGCTCGTCCGAAGCGGCGCGTTTCCCGGCACGGTGACCGGCACGCTCAACACGGGCTTCGGCAACGTGCTCGGCCAGCTTTTCGGCCAGGACTTTCCGACGTGGTCCTTCGGCCTGACGGTGAGCTATCCGATCGGCCAGAGCGCCGAGGAAGCGAGCTTCGCTCGCGCGCAAGTGCAGCGCCAGCAGGCCGCGCAGAGCATCGAGAGTCTGAAGCTGCAAGTCGTGCAGGGCATCCGTCAGGCCGCGCGGCAAGTCCAGAGCACGTCGGAGCGGGTCGACGCCGCGCGCGCGAGCCAGGGTCTGGCCGAACAGCGCGTGACCGTCGAGACGAAGCGCTTCGAGGCCGGCCTGTCGACGACGTTCCTCGTCACGCAGGCGCAGCGCGACCTCGTGCAGGCGCAGGTCGACCTGCTGCAAGCGATGCTCGATCACCAGTCCGCGGTGATTGCGTATGAGGCTGTGCAGCTGGCTGGAGCGCCAGGAAACGGCGGCACGATCGGCATCAGCAGCGCCGACGTGGTCGTGATGGCGCCGGCAACGCCGCAGGGCATCTTCAGGGCAGGAGGCGGGCAGTAGCGGATCAAGCCAAACGTTAGAAGTTAGAAGCCAGAAGTTAGAAGTTCAGAGTGACCGCGTGATCCTCCGAAACTTCTAACTTCTGGCTTCTAACTTCTAACTTGATCTCTATCTCTCTTGATCCCGAGCTTCGCCATCCTGGACTGCAACGTCGTCCGCTTCATGCCCAGGCGCGCGGCGGCACCAGAGGGGCCCCCGACGAGCCAGTTCGCTTGCTCGAGAGCGCGACGGATGTGGTCACGCTCGGCTTCCTCGAGCGTCGCGGTCGGGAGAACCGGGGCCAACGACGCTGATGATTCGGCCGAGAGCCGCTCGAGCTCGGCGAGCGGCGCGTCGAGGTTGGATCCGCGCGAGAGGATCACGGCGCGCTCGATGAAGTTCTCGAGCTCGCGGATGTTGCCGGGCCAGTGGTAGCGCGAGAGCGTCGCCATGGTTGCAGCCGGCACGGTTTCGATGCGCTTGTTCATGCGGCGCGCGAACTTCTGCGTGAAGTGCTGGACGAGGCGCGGCACGTCTTCACGCCGATCCCGCAGCGGCGGATTGACGATCGGAAACACGTTGAGCCGGTAATACAGGTCGCTGCGGAACTCTCTGTTTGCCACCATGCTCGCGAGGTCGCGATTGGTTGCGGCCACGAGCCGCACGTCCACCTTGGTTGTCTTCGTGCCGCCGAGCCGCTCGAACTCCTGCTCCTGGAGCACGCGAAGGAATTTCGACTGCAGCTCGAGCGGGATCTCGCCGACCTCGTCGAGGAACAGCGTGCCGCCGTGCGCCAGCTCGAAGCGGCCAACCTTCTGCGCAATGGCGCCCGTGAATGCGCCCCTCTCGTGGCCGAAGAGCTCGCTTTCGAGCAGGCCCGTCGGGATCGCCGCGCAGTTCAGCTTCACGAACGTGCGCGACTTGCGCGCGCTCAAATTGTGGATGGCCCTGGCGAGCAGCTCCTTGCCCGTGCCAGTCTCGCCCTGGATGAGCACCGTTGAGTCGGTCGGCGCGACGATGACGATCTTCTGCAGCGTGTCGCGAATGGCGGCGCTGTCGCCGATGATCTCCTCGAAGTTGTAATTCGTGCGGATCTCTTCCTCGAGGTAGAGCTTTTCCTTGCTGAGCTTTTCCTTGAGCTCGTCGATCTTGCGATATGCCAGGCCGTTTTCGACCGCGATGGCGACCTGCTGGGCGACCTGTCCAAGCAGTCCGACTTCATCCGTCGTGAACGCGGTATCGCAGAACCGTCCGACATTGAGCGAGCCGAGCATGCGGTCGTGCGACAGGAGCGGCACCGAGCAGAACGACTTGACGCCCTTGTTGAGGAGCCTCTGCGCCATCTCGGAGCAGTCGGCCATCTTCCGCAAGTCCGACTCGCTGAGCACTTTGGGCTCGCGGTTCGTCAGCGTGTATCCGGCCGGGCACTCGGGCATGGACTCAGCAAGTCCTTCGCCTTCCTCGTAGTAGCGATTGCCATCGGACATCAGGACGTGGACTTTGTACTGTCGCGTCTCGGGGTCGTGCAGCACGAGGCTGAAGCCGTCGTGCTGGATCACGCGCGCGAGGCTCTGGCTGATCGCGACGAACATCTCGTCCATGCTCAGGTGCGACACGACGGCATTGTTGACGTCGAGCAGGAGCCGCAAGCGGTCCCGCTCGCGCTCGAGTTCGGCGCGGACCGCGCGATCGCTCTCGTCGTGCAGGACGTTGTCGACGGCGACCGCGACCTGCTTCGCCACGAGGCCAAGGAAATCGAGCTCTTCGTCCCCGAACCCGTAGGGCTGGCGGCTGCCGAAGCCGATGGCGCCGAGCGGACGCACGATTGTGGTGATCGGCAGCATGCAGAACGACTCGACGCCGATCCGACGCGCCAGATCGCGGCTCCCCGCGTATCGCGTCGCTTCGTCCCGATTGTGGACAATGATTGGTCGCTGCGTGCGGAACACCTCGCCGCTGTACGAATCGTGTAAGTCGAGCTCAGTGCCTGGCGGGATGCGGTCCGCGTCGGCGGTGCCAATCATGTGCAGCCGCATCACCTTCTTGTCGGGATCGTGCAGGAACAGCGCGATCACTTCGAACGGAACAATCGTGGGCAGCCGGCGCGCGAGGTCGCGGAAGAGCTCCGTCAAATCGCGGTGTGCCGCAATGGCTTCGGAGACCTCGAACAGGAGCCGAAGCTGGTCGCGGCTCCGCAACGATTGCTCGCGGGTACTGGGACTGAACGTCAGAACGGCCATCGGGGTCCTTGCTGAGTTCCGGGGGATGTGGGTCGAACCCCCATCATAGCATCGGACGAATCCTGTCCACTTTTGTTCATCACAAGCATGAATGACGCATCTGTTAAGATGCGCGCACTCCCCGACCAACGCTCCGCGGAGGTGGCCCGTGGAACCCGAAGCAGCGCTGACGTTGCACAACGAATTCAGCATGCTCAACCTCGCCGATCTCGTGCTCGCGCGCGAGCGCAATCACGTCGAGCTCATCCGCAAGAAGCACGTCGTCGGCACCGCCGTCGGGCTGTACCTCATCCGCAAGCGGGAGCCGTGGAAGCCGATCGATCCGACGAAGCGCGGCAAGCGCGGTCCGCGCACGCTCGGCAACTCCGAGGTGCGCGATTACTCCTGGCCGTGCATCCTCGCGTTCGTCGACGAGTGGAAGGCCGAAGACGAGCTGGACTGGCAGGATCGCGTGCCGCCGTCCGTCTATCTCGACGAACGCCGCAAGGTCCCCGTCTGCGTCGTCTACGCACCAAGAGTTGAGCTCGTGGAGGTGCCGATCCGGCCGGTAGTGTATCCGTCGACGAAAATCGGCGGCGGGTTCCCGTTGATCTTGATGGTGCAAGGGCGCGAGCACATTGCGTCGATCGGTTGTCTCGTGCGCGACGGTCACACGGTCTACGCGCTCACGAATCGTCACGTCACCGGACCGGAAGGCGAAGTCGTGTACGCGCGGCTCGGCGGCGAGCTCGTGCGCATTGGCGTGAGCTCGTCCAAGCAGCTGACGCGGAGGTTGTTCTCGAAGATCTATCCGGCCTTCGCGGGCAAGGAGACGTACATCAACCTGGATGTCGGACTGGTCCGGATCGACAACATCAATTGCTGGACGGCGAGCGTCTACGGTATCGGCGAGATCGGGCCGATGGCGGATCTCGGCGCCGACAATCTGTCACTCCGGCTCGTCGATTGTCCCGTTCGCGGGTACGGCTGCGGATCGGGGTTGATGAAAGGCGCGGTCAAAGCGCTCTTCTATCGCTACAAGTCACTCGGCGGATTCGAGTACGTCTCCGACTTCCTGATCGGGCCGCGCACGGAGCACGACGATCTCAACACGCATCCGGGAGACTCGGGCACGCTGTGGCTGCTCGAGTCGCAGTACGAAGGCTTGATGCCGATCGCCGTGCAATGGGGTGGGCAGGTCTTCGCCGGCGCCGGCGTGCGCGAGCAGGCCAGCTACGCGCTCGCGACGTGCCTCAGCGCCGTCTGCAACATTCTCAACGTCGACGTCATCCGCGACTGGAACGTCGGCGTCACGGAGTATTGGGGAGAAGTCGGCCATTACGCGATTGGCGCGCTCGCGTGCACGTTGACATTCACGGGCCTCGCCGGCCTCGAGAAG
This sequence comes from uncultured Solibacteraceae bacterium, assembly GCA_964419785.1. Classification (GTDB taxonomy): domain Bacteria; phylum Acidobacteriota; class Vicinamibacteria; order Vicinamibacterales; family SCN-69-37; genus DATEGZ01. Next base: position 24,461 of record CAYQRM010000283.1, read on the forward strand.
CTCATGAGCCGCAACATCGACCGGGTCGGCTTCGCGGTCGCCGATCTCGGCAACACCGACAAAGTGCTCAAGAACAAGGCGCACTACACGTTCGTGCCGCTCGCTGACGTCGCGGACGATGTGTGGCGGAATACGCGGATCGGACACGGCGAGACGAACAACGACGGCAACAATCACTTCGCAGACATGGATCAACCGGCGGCGACCGGGCGGTTCGCCGGCAAGACGCTCCTCGATCTCTGCGAAGATCCCGCGAATGTCGATCCGGCGATCTGGCTCGAGTTCTACCAGAACACGCCGGGCACCTCGCCAGGCGCGCTGCCGTTCCGCGTGTGGCAGGGCTACGACTTGATGGTCGCGGCGCTCAACTCGGGCGACGTCCTGACGTTCGTGTGCGCCGCCGGCTGCGTCGCGCACTACGTCGGCGATGGCTGTCAGCCGCTGCACATCTCGCGCCTGCACCACAACGATCCTCAACATCAGAATTCGGTCGGCCGTGACGTGCACTCGGTCTACGAGACCGAGATGCTCAATCTGCACGCCGGCGACATCGTGCAGGGCATGGTCGCGCAGTTGAAGACCGCCTCCGTGTCGGGATCGTTCACCGGCGGCCACGGCGCCGCCGTCCGCGTCGTGCAACTGATGACGGAAACGATCGCCGC
>CAYQRM010000284.1:0-10331 GCA_964419785.1 uncultured Solibacteraceae bacterium
GAGGCCGCGCGCGACCGCCAACGTCCGATCGCGGCTCGCATCGTCGATCACGATGACGAGATCGACGATGTCGTGCGCGACGACCTCGCGCCAGGTTTGGACGAGCGTGCGCTCCGCGTTGTAGGCGGGCATCACGATGACCAGTCGTTTGCCGTCAATCATGCGTGCTGCCCGACGGCATGAAGCGAGGCGCCGGGCCGACCTCCGGCGCTCGCGCGATCAGAAGGTTCGGAGATACGCGACGATCGCCTGCGCATCCGCCCGACTCATCCGGAACGGCGGCATCGGTGGCTGTGGCGGATTGCGATCGCCGGCGCGCCCCTCGGTCAACAGCATGATGATCTGGTCGTCGGTAAATCCCGGCAGGCCGGCGATATTCGGCGCGCGCAACGCGAACGGGCGGTTCGCGTAGGGCGACGTCACCGGGAGCGCCGCGCCGTGGAATCGCTCCGACATGAGGACGTTGCCGTGTTCGTCACGGGGCGAGTGGCACTGCACGCACATGGCGACGCGATTGGCGAGGTATTCGCCCTGGGCGACGAGCGCGGCGTTGCCTTGAGGGGCCGGCGGTGCCTGAGTTTGCGGCGGCGACGCGGGTCGAGATTGCGATGCCATCCGGGCCGATCCGGCAAACGCGACGAGCAACGTGACGGCGCCGGCAACGACCCCGGCGCGATACCGACGAGACATTCCGGAAACACGAGAGCTTCGAGGCACGGTCATGGGCGATAGCTTGCCACAGATGGTAGCCTGACGCCTCATGTCGACGAGCCCGGTACCCTCTGGGCGATCCGGTCCCGCGGCGCCCGCGCTCGTTCGCGCGATTGGTCGGTGGAGTCTGACGGCGCTGGCGCTCAACGTCATTGTCGGCAGTGGCATCTTCGGACTGCCGGATGACATCGCGCGGCGCGTCGGCCCGGCGGCGCCGATGGCCTATCTCATCGCCGCGCTCGGCATTGCGGTGGTCGTCGCGTGTTTCGCCGAGGTGGCCTCGCGCTTCCAAGGCGCGGGCGGACCCTATCTCTACGCGCGCGAAGCGTTCGGCCGACTCGTTGGCCTCGAGACCGGCTGGTTCGCGTGGTTGGTGCGGATCACCTCGGCGGCGGCCAACGCGAATCTCTTCGTCGCCTACGCGGCGCAGTTCTTTCCGGCGGCGGCCGATCCGGTCGTGCGCGCGGTCTTGTTGCTGCTCCTGGTCGGCTTTCTCGCGACGGTCAACATTCGCGGCGTGCAATCGGGGACATCACTGAGCAACGCCTTCGCGATCGCGAAGCTCGTGCTGATCGCCGTCTTCGTCGTCGCTGGGTTCTACTTCGTCGGCGGGAATATTCACGTCGCCGCGACGTCAGCGCCGCGGAGCGACTGGCTGCAGGCGATTCTGGCGCTGATGTTCGCGTACGGCGGATTCGAGGCGGCGCTGATGCCGATGAGCGAAGCGCGCGATCCGCGCCGCGACGCGCCGGTCGCGCTCTTCACCGCGCTCGGCATCGCGGCGGTCGTCTACGTGCTGATTCATCTCGTGGTGATGGGAGCGATCCCCGATCTCGCGACGATCGATCTGCCCGAGGTGCGCGAACGCCCGGTGGCCGAGGCGGCGCGTGTCTTTCTCGGCCCGACGGGCGCCACGTTCATTGCCATGGGCGTGATGGTGTCGGCGTACGGCAATCTCGCCGGTCAGTTCATTGCCTCGCCGCGCCTGACCTTGGCGCTGGCGGAGCAGCGAGACTTCCCGGCGTTCTTCGCACGTGTGCATCCGCGATTTCGGACGCCGTACGTGTCGATTCTCGTGCACGCGCTGCTCGTCGCGAGCCTCGCGATCGCGGGGAGCTTCATCTTCAACGCCGTGCTCTCGGCAGCCGCACGCGTGCTGACGTACGCAGTCGTGTGCGCCGCCGTACCGGCACTGCGCCGGCAAGCGCCTGACGGTGCGGCGTTCACACTGCCGGGCGGCCCCCTGCTGCCGATCGTCGGGCTTGCCTTTTGCGCCGTGATGGCCGCCAATATGGATCTCACCCATCTGAGCGTCATCGGCGCGGCCGCGCTGGCCGCCGCCATCAACTGGGCGGTCGTCAGGAGGACTCGCTAGCTTGATGACCGATCGATTGGCGTATCCTTGCTCCATGCGCCGACTCACCTGTCGATTGGCCCTCGTCATCCTCATTGTGGTGGGCGCGGCGCCCGTGCACGCGCAACGCGATTCGCTGCTCGTCACGCCGGCGTGGCTCTCGGCGCATCTCTTGGATCCGAATGTCATCGTGTTGCACGTCGGCGATGAGGCCGCGTACAACGCTGGTCACATTCCCGGTGCGCGGTACGTGTCGCTTCAGCAAATCTCGGCGCCCCCTGTCGGCACGCCGCCGCTCTCACTCGAGATGTCGCCGCCGGATCTGCTTCGCACGCAGCTGACGGCGCTCGGTATTTCGAACGACTCGCACGTCGTGACCTACTGGCCGAAGGACTCTGTCCAGTCCGCGACGCGGGCGATGTTCACGCTGTTCTACGCGGGCCTCTCGAACGTGTCGTTGCTCGACGGCGGGATGCCGGCGTGGGTCAGGGAAGGGCATCAGCTCTCGACGGACGCGCCGTCCGCCAGGACGGGGAGGCTCGCGCCGTTTACGCCGACGCCACTCATCGTCGACGCTGCCTTCGTGCAGGCGCATGCGAGCGCGCCGGGTTACGTCGTCGTCGACGCGCGCGACGCCGCGTTCTTCGACGGGACGAGCATCGGCGGTCCGACCGACCACAAGGTGGCGGGCCACATTCCGGGCGCGCACAGCGTGCCGTTCAACCAGGTCGTCACGTCCGACTTTCACCTGAAGCCCGCGCAGGAGCTCGAAGCGCTCTTTGCGAAAGCGGGCGTCAAGCCGGGCGCCACGGTCATCGCCTACTGCCACATCGGTCAACAGGCGACGACGACGCTGCTCGCCGCCCGATCGCTGGGCCATTCGGTCCTGCTCTACGACGGGTCGTTTGAAGATTGGGCTCGCCGCGGATTGCCGGTCGAGAACCCCTCGAAGAAGTAGCAAACGGGGCTACCGAGACGAGTCTCATTAACGGCGGCCGGATGTCGAGCCGCGTCGATGTTCGGCGGTTCCATTTTGGTGCTAAAATGGAACCATGATCAGTCTCTCGATCAAGTCCGTCCCCAATGACTTGGCGCGTGAGCTTCGCGCCCGCGCGGCGCGTAACCACCGATCGATCCAGGGCGAGCTGATGGACATCCTGGAGCAGGCGCTGCGGCCCCGGCCGTTCCAGGCGCTGCGGCTCCAGGAGGAGGTCGCCGCGCTCGGCGTCAAAACGCCTGCCGAATCGACAAAGATGATTCGCGCGGATCGCGACCGGCGATGAACGTGGTCGTCGTAGACGCGTCAGCGCTCGCGGCGATCGCGTTCGGCGAGCCGGACGGAGACGCGATCGCGCGCCGGCTTGAAGGGGCGCGCGTCCATGCCCCCACGCTCCTCCGGTTCGAGCTGGCCAACACCGCGTGGAAGAAGACGCGCGCCGACGCCGCGGCCGCGCCGCAAATTCTGCGCGCGCTTGAGTTCGTGCTCGACGGCCGGACGGACATCGCCTGGCACGATGTCGACCACACCGACGCGGTTCTGCTCGCGCGCGAGACGGGCTTGACCGCGTACGACGCGAGCTACCTGTGGCTGGCGGCCTCGCTCGGCGCGGATCTTGTCACGCTCGATCGCCAGTTCGCCGCTGCCGGCGAGTAGCGACTGCTACAGCGTGGGCTCGGCAGCAGTCGGCGTCCAGCGGCGGCTGGCACCGGCGTTGAGCGCGAGCGCGCGCTCGAGCCCAACGAGCACGAGGTCGGGCAGTACCTCGTCGAAGAGCTTCGAATCCTCGAAAAGACGCGAGAATCCCCCCGTCGCAATCACGAGCGCGCGATGGCCGCCGAACACTTCGGCGCGGATCGCGCGCACCAGCCCGTCGATCGCCGCGCGGTGCCCGAAGTACAGACCCGACTGGATCCCCTCGACCGTCGATCGTCCGACGAGCTCGGTCGCGGCCAGAATCTCGACGTTCGGCAGCCGCGCGGTCTTCTGCTCGAGCGCCTCCATCGAGATGCGCAGCCCCGGCATGATGATGCCGCCGACGAAATCACGTCCAGCGCGGACCACGTCCAGCGTCGTCGCCGTGCCGAAGTCGACGACGATGAGATCGCGATCGGGGTAGAGGTGCGTCGCGGCGATCGCGTTCGCGATGCGATCTGGACCGACCTCGAGCGGGTTGCGATAGCCGATCTTGAGACCCGTCTTGACGCCAGCCCGCAGCACGAATGGATCGACGCCGAAGTACTTTCGGCAGCAGCTGCGCAGCGAGTACACGAGATCGGGCATCACGCTGCAAAACGCGATGTGATCGATCCGCGAGGGGTCGACGTCGTTTTCGCGCAGCACGCCGCGAAGGAACAACCCGAGCTCGTCGGACGAAGTTGGCGGCCGCGAGGACTTGCGAAAGCGAATGGCGAGCGTGCGTCCGTCGAAGACGCCGCCGAAGATCTGACTGTTGCCGACGTCGAGTGTGAGGATCACGCCCGTCCTCCGAGTGGCACGTTGTCGATGAGACGCACGCCGCCGAGCCGCACCGCGCCCAACCTTCGGCCGTCATCGTCGACGACGTAGTCGACGACGAATCCGTCGGCAGTGAGACGACGGGCAGCGTCTTCCGGCGTGGCGGCATCGATCAGCGCGCGAAACAATCGCGCGGCCCGACGGCGGTCACCGTCAGACAACAGGCGATTGCGCGAGCTCAGCGCCAGGCCATCGTCGGCTCGGACGGTCGCGCACCCGACGATCTCGGTCGGCAGGAAGAACGCGTCGGCCATGCCGCGGACGAGCGACAGCTGCTGCCAGTCCTTCTCGCCGAAGTACGCGCGGTCCGCCGAGGCGATCTGCAGCAGCTTCATCACGACGGTCAGGACGCCGTCGAAATGGCCGGGCCGCTCCGCACCTTCGAGCGTCCTCGACCGCTCAGTTTCAATCACGCGATATCGATAGCCGTCGCGATACAGGTCAGCGTGATCTGGGACGAAGACCGCGTCGGCACCCTCCGCGCGGAGCAGTTCGAGGTCCTGCTCGAGCGTGCGCGGATAGCGTTCGAGGTCTCTCGGGTCGTTGAACTGCGTCGGGTTGACAAAGATCGTGACCAGCGTGCGGTCGTTTTCCCCGCGGCTGCGACCGACGAGCGAGGCGTGTCCTTCGTGCAGCGCGCCCATCGTCGGCACGACGCCGAGCGAAAGCCCGGCGCGGCGTTGCCGATCGCGTTCGACGCGCCAGACGGCCGGCGAATCGTAGACGGTCACGAGTAGCTCTCCTCGGGGCCGGGGAAGCGCGCGGTCTTGACGTCCTGGTCGTACTCGTTGAGCGCGTGCGTGATGAGCCGTTCGCCCTCGAGATACCGGCGGACGAAGCGCGGTGTGTGCGTCGTATCGAGCCCGAGCAAGTCATGGAGGACGAGGACTTGTCCGTCGGTGTCCGGTCCGGCGCCGATGCCGATTGTCGGAATCGCGAGCGCCGACGTAATGCGGCGCGCCACCTCGGCCGGAATGGCCTCGAGGACGATCGAGAAGCAGCCGAGCTCTTCGAGCGCACGTGCCTGCTGGACGAGATGATCCGCGGCACCGTTGCCGCGGCCCTGCACGCGATAGCCGCCGAACTGGTTGATCGACTGCGGCGTGAGGCCGAGGTGCCCCATCACGGGCACGCCGGATTGCAGGATGTGCTTGATCACGTCCTCGTGACCGTCGACGCCCTCGAGCTTCACGGCTTGCGCGCCGGCGGAGACCACCGCGCCGACGGCATCGATCGCGTCGCGGATGCCCTTGCGGAACGACAGGAAGGGCAGGTCCGCGATCACGAACTTGCCCGCGGCCGTCCGCGTGACCGCGCGCGTGTGCAGCGCCATCAGCTCGACGGTCGCTTCCAATGTCGTCGCGTGACCGTGCATGACCATCGCCGCTGAGTCGCCGACGAGAATCGCATCGACGTTCGAGTGCGCGACGAGGCGCGCCGACCACGCGTCGTACGCGGTCACGATCGAAATCTTGCGGTGCTCCGACTTGAACCTGGCAAATTCATGAACGGTTCTCATACGCCCTCACGAACGCGGCATAGACCTGGTGGAACGGATCGCCCTCGAGCGCGCGGAGATTGGCCGCAATGGTGGCGGCGTCGCCGCGCGCGAGCGGCCCGGTGAGCGCCCGGTCGCCTTCGGTCTCGAGATTCGCCGTGATCTTCGCGAGATAGCCGTGCGCGGCCCATGCGGGAATCCCGAACTGGCCCTCGAGCTCGCCGAACAACTTGAGCCACAGCAGTGTGGAAAAGTTGCCCGCCATGACGCAGAGCGCGTGGTAGTACGGCCGCGCCGCGGCCGGAATCGCAAATGAAGGATTCGGCAAGTCAGGCAGCAGCTGCTCGAACGGCGCACGGCCAACTTCAGTGATGAACGGCACGCGCTCGTACGTCGCGAGGTCGTAGAGCGGCTCGCCGAATGTCATGAGCGGATGCGCGCACTCGGCCAGATCGGTGACAAGGCCGCCGGAACAGTGCACGAGCGACTTGTGCCGAAGCGCGGGCCACCGCTCGATGAACGGCACGATCTCGGCGTCGCGCAGGAGCACGACGATCGTATGGCACGAGCTCAGCGCATCCGGCGGATCGGCCGAGGACGTTCGCCGCGACCAATTGATCGCTGAGCGTCCGAGCAAGCTCAGATAGTGGAGGAGATGCCGCGCGAGGCGGCCATCGCCAACGATGCCGATGGGCACGGCATCACTTGCAGGTACCTGTCGCATCGATCAGGTCCTCACTCGAAAACCGAAGAACTGGACGAACGCTCTCGGTCACCGTTCTGACGAATCGGCGCCAATCTCAATTCTAGCCTGGCAGATGCGCTAAAGTGGCGAACGGAGCGTGATGCCCATGAAGAGGCTGTTTCTCGCGGTGTTCGTGCTCGGTCTCGTGGCCTGTGGATCGTCCACGCCGGCGCCAGAATCGTCGATTTCCACTGCGTCTCCCGGCCCTGCCACGCCTGCGTTGGCGTCCAAGGCGGCGTTCGGTACCTGGGGCGTCGACATCGCAAACATGGACCGCTCGGCGAAGCCCGGCGACAACTTCTTCATGTTCGTCAACGGCAAGTGGTACGCGACGGTCGAGATCCCGGCCGATCGGACGAGCACCGGATCGTTCCAGGACCTGCGCCTGCAGAGCGAGAAGAACATGAAGGCGATCGTCGCGGAGCTCGAGGCGCAGCCCGTCGACAAGCTCAGCGACGAACAGAAGAAGCTGCGCAACCTCTACGACGCCTATATGGACACGGCGCAAATCGAGAGTCGCGGGCTCGCGGCCGTGCAGAAAGATCTGACGATGTTCGCGACGCTCAAGACGCGCGAGGACGTCGTGCGCGCGATGGCGAGCCCGAACGTCCTGTCTGACAGCTTGTTCTCCACGAACATCGGCGCCGACCCGAAGCACTCAACGGCGTACGTGATGACGGTGCTGCAAAGCGGCCTCGCGATGCCCGATCGTGACTACTACCTGCGACCCGATCCGGATCTCGAGAAGACGCGCGAGGCGTACCGCAAGTACTTGGCGACCGCCCTTGAGATCGCAGGGGCGAAGGACGCCGCCAAGCGCGCCGACGCGGTCTTCGCGCTCGAGACCGCGATCGCGAAAGCGTCGTGGCCTGCCGCCGATCGCCGGGACGCGAATCGCACCTACAATCCGATGACCGTTGCTGAGCTCGGGAAGTTCGCGCCCGGGTTTCCATGGGCGGCATTCTTCGACGCGCGCGGCCTGCCGCCGAAGACGTCCGCCGGCGCTCCACGAACGGTCGTCGTCCGCGAGAACACGGCATTCCCGCCGCTCGCCAAGCTCTTCGCCGAGACGCCGATCTCCGTCTGGGGCGATTGGCTCACGACGCACTACCTCCACAACATGAGCGCCTTTCTTCCGAAGGCGGTCGAGGACGCGGATTTCGCCTTCTTCGGCACGGTGATCGGCGGGCAGCAGACGCCGCTTCCGCGCGACGTGCGCGCGGTGACCCTGCTCGATACACGCCTCGGCCATCCGCTGGGCAAGATCTACGTGTCGAAGTTCTTCCCGCCCGAATCGAAGGCGAAGGTCGAAGCGCTGGTCGCCAATCTCCTCAAGGCCTACGACGCGGACATCCGGCAGATTCCGTGGATGACCGAGGTCACCCGGCAGAAAGCCCTCGACAAGCTGCACGCGTTCGTGCCGCACGTCGGCTATCCCGATCAGTGGCGGGACTACTCCGGTCTCGACATCGCGCGCGACGATCTCGTGGGCGACATCACGCGCAGCAGCGTCTTCGAAGCGAAGTTCCGGATGGGCCGAATCGATCAGCCCGTCGATCGCAATGAGTGGAACATGACGCCGCCGACCGTCAACGCGTACTACACGCCGCTGCTCAACTCGATCTTCTTCCCGGCCGCGATTCTCCAGGCGCCCTTCTTCGATCCGCACGCCGACGATGCGGTGAACTACGGCGGCATTGGGGCAGTGATCGGGCACGAAATCAGCCACGGCTTCGATGATCAGGGCTCGAAGTACGATGGCGCCGGGTTGCTCCAGAGCTGGTGGACGGACGCGGACCGCGCAGCCTTCGAAGAGCGTGTGACCATGCTCGGCGCGCAGTACGACACCTACGAGGGCCTGCCGGGCCTGCACGTCAACGGCAAGCTGACGATGGGGGAGAACATCGGGGATTTGTCGGGTCTATCGATCTCGCTCAAGGCGTATCACCTGGCGCTCGCCGGCAACACGCCGCCCGTGCTCGACGGCTTCACGGGCGACCAGCGCTTTTTCCTGGCGTTCGGTCAGATCTGGCGCGCGAAGTACCGTGACGGCGCGATGCGCCAGCAGATTCTCTCCAACCCCCACAGCCCGCCGATGTTTCGCGTGATCGGCCCGACGCGCAACCTCGATGAGTGGTACGCCGCATTTGACGTGAAGCCTGGCGACAAGCAGTACCTGCCGCCCGACAAGCGCGTCCGGCTCTGGTAGCGCGGCGCATGACCCGCTATGACGAGCGTCATAGGTGACGGTCGCCAAGCCCGATACGCTTCGTGACGGGCGGTAACGCCCATCATGAGGTGCACCATGGACGGCAGACCGATTTCCCTACTCGAGCAGCGCACGCTGGGTGAGCTCGTCAGCGAAAATCCGCGCACGGCAGCGATCTTCGACGGCCTGGGCCTTGATTACTGCTGCCGAGGCCAGCAGACGCTTGCCGACGCGACCGCCAATCGCGGCCTCCCGCTGTCAACCGTTCTGGAGGCGATCGGCGCGGCCGGCCGGCCGACGGCCGACGAACAATTGGTCGCGGACCTCGAGCTCGACGAACTGACGCGCCACATCGTCGACCGGCACCATAAGTATGTGCGCGACATCTCGCCGGCAATTTCCGCGTGGCTGGACAAGCTCGTCGCGCGGCACGGGACACGCCATCCCGAGCTGGCCGAAATTCGCCGTATGTTCCTCGCGCTCAAGGACGAGCTGTTCGCGCACATGATGAAGGAAGAGCACATTCTGTTTCCGTTCATCGACGAGCTGGCGGTGGCCCGGCGCGCCGGTGCGCGCCTTCCCGGCGGGCCCTTCGGTACCGTTCTCAATCCGATCCGTATGCTGGAACACGACCATCGTCAGGTTGGCGACTTGATGGCAGAGCTTCGCGACGCCACCAGTGGATTCACGCCTCCGGCTGACGCGTGCCGCACGTACCAGACCTGCTTCGCCGAGCTCGCGACCTTCGAGCAGGACCTGCACCGCCACATTCACCTCGAGAACAACGTGCTCTTTCCGCGAGCCGTTGAGACCGAGGCGGCGCTCATGTAGTCATCGCCCGAGCGGTTCCTTCGCGGCGCTTCGTCAGCGCCGGACATATCATGTCGTGTCATGCCGGTGTCGACGGCTGTCGTGGCGAAGATTCCGCTGTTCCGGCGCGTGTCGCCCGAAGATCGGGAGCGCCTCGGGGCGCTCGCCCAGCTGCGTGAATACGCCCGCGGCGAGCACGTTTTTCACGAAGGCGATGACTCGACCTACTTCATCGTCGTCGTGAGCGGACGCGTGAAGGTGTACAAGCAAACGCCTTCTGGCCACGATCTGATCCTGGAAATGTTTGGCGCCGGCGGACCGCTCGGCGCCGTGGCGGCCTACGAGTCTCGGCCCTATCCCGCCTCGGCGTCGGCGCTCGAGCCGACGATGTGCCTCCTCATTCCGCGACAGTCGTTCTTCGAGCTCCTCGAGCGGCATCCAACGCTCGTCCGCGGCCTGCTCGGCAGTCTGTCGCTGCGGCTCGTCGAG
>CAYQRM010000285.1:0-3224 GCA_964419785.1 uncultured Solibacteraceae bacterium
CCGCCTTTGAGGCCGACTCCGGTCGTGTACTGGAATTGCACGTCGACTCGGTGCCGCTGGTCGAATGATGACGGTCCGCGCTCGGCGTTGAGATCGAGCCAGTCCTGCGCGATCGAGAGCGACGACGGGGTGATCGCGCCACTGCTGAAGGTCGACGCGTCATCGGTCGACTTCGCAAGCGTGTACTGCACGCTTGCCATCAATCCCGCGTAAAGCCGGCGCCGCAGCGTGAGTTGAAGGGCGTTGCGCGAGGACGTGCCGTTCGACGTGACGTCGATGAACCCCGACGGGTTGGGCGTCGTCTCCTGGCTGCCGGGCGGCTGGGTGTTCGGCAGAAACGCTTGCATGAGATGGCTGCCTCTGGATCCGAGATACGCGACGATCATCGTCAGCGACGCGGGCAGCTCGCGCTGCATCGAGGCCTGCCACGAATGGAGGAAGGACGCGCGGAGATTCGGATCGATTGCGAACGTGTTCGGCGTCGTGGAGATCGTGGATGGAAATGGATTCGCGAGCGTCAGCGGCGTCTCGAGCGTGTTCTCGATGTTGAACGTCTTCGCGAACGGCGCCTGCTGGGAGAGCAGCACGGCGAGCGATTGATAGGCGCCGAGATTGCGATAAAGGCCGTACGAGGCCTTGAACACCATGGTGGATCCGAGCGACGGTCGCCACGACACGCCGACGCGCGGCTCGAGGCCGTGCTTGTCCGGGCGAATGAGCGAGGACGGGTACGAAGCGCCGGTGAGCGAGCCGGTCGGATCGGTCGCGAGTACAGGCGCGATCGCCGTGAATCCCGGCGCGACGTCGAGGTTCGCGAGGCGTCCCGACGTCTCGATAAAGGGCGAGTCGTATTCGTATCGCACACCGACATTGAGCGTGAGGTTCGGGAGCACGCGCCAGTCGTCGTTCGCGTACGCATCAGGCGACACGCCGCGCAGGTGCGTCGATGTGTTGCCGTACGCGATCGAGCTGGCGCCGGGCACGCCGAGCAGGAAATCGGCGAAGGCGTTGCCTGACGCCTCGCCGGTGAAGGTGATGGTGCCGCGCGGATCCGGTTGCTGGCTGAGGTCGACCAGATTCCAGCGAAAGTCCCCGCCGATCGTGATGTTGTGGCCGCCGTGGCGCAGCAATACCTCACCACCCGGCGCGTGCGTCGTCGTCACGGTGCCTTGCGCGTTGCCGTCGAACAGTCCCGCGATGCCGGGAAGCGACAGCGTCGGCGGTCCCCAGTTCGACGGACTCTGATCGTTGCCGGTGATTCCGGCCTCGCCCGACACGTTCGTCTGATCGGCAAAGAACGGCGTCAGGCTCGATGACGACCACGTGAATTGATAGCGCGCGTGGAACACCAGACGCGACGAGTACTGTCGCCCCCAATTGAGGTTCGCGTTCACGGACGAAAGAAGATTGCGGTCGTCGAAGCCGAAGATGTTCGTCGAATCCGTCGAGAGCCGCTGCCACGCGACGTTGCCGTCCACCGAATTGCGATTGCGCCAGTTCTTGTTCATTCCGAACTGCAGCCGATCGCTCGTCGTCGACGTGAGGATCGCGCGCTGGAAGTTCGGGCCCGACGGGTTGTCGCTCGTCGGCAGCGGGTAGTACTGCAGCAGCGACGTCGCCGGCGGGCTGATGAACGCGCCGGGAATGACATTGCCCGCGAACGGTTGGCCCGTGATCGGATTGCGAATCGGTGTCGCGAACGAGGAGAAATCGCCGGCGCGCTCGGCGGCCGTCGGCACGACGGCGGACAATGTCGTCGCGTTGTGCGTGCTCCCGTGCTGATAGCCCAGCGTCATATTTGGCCCGTACTTCACGAGCCACGGAATGCGCAGCGGTCCGGCCATGTTGAATCCGACTTGCAAATTGCCGTAGGACGGCGCGGGCGCGCTCGGCTCAATGAACGAGTACGGCGTGGCGTTCCATGCCGAGCTTCCGATCACGGCCGTTCCGGCGAAGTTGTAGAGGGCCGATTGTCTCGGCCGGTTGTTGCCGAACGCGCGCGGCTGTGCGTACACCGTTGTCGCGCCGTTGATCACGCTGCCGGTGATGATGTCGACCTGGTCCGACTGGGCCGCGGCGGCGTCGGCCGGTGGAGCCGCGACGACGGGCGCGGGCGTCGGCGCCGGCCTTGACGCTAACGCTGCCATCTCGGAGTACGGACGCATTGTCAGATCGAACGCCAGCGGCTCGGCGTCAGCGGGGAGCGGCAGCGTGACGTCGTGTGTGGCCGTGACGAATCCGCGCATCTCCACACGGATCGTCCACGCGCCATCGTCGAGATCGGCGAAATGAAATGTGCCGTCTTCGCCAGAGACCGTGGTGAGAACGCGATCGCCGTGCGTCGCGGTGACCGTTGCGCCTGGAACAGCGCCGCTCGAAAACGTCACGCGGCCGGCCACACCGGCCGCCGCCCCGAGCTCAAGCGCGGCCATCGTCACGAGGACGCTGACGATGGCCGCGAATTTCATCTGCCGCTGCCTCGTGCGCGCATGGACGCAATTGCAGGCTGGGCCATTGAAGGGCGCTCGGCATGATCGACCACGATGAATCCCTTCGGTCCCTTGACCGGCTGAAGCTCGAGGCCGAGCGACTTCGTCTGCTGGTTCAGCACCAGCGCGTTGTTCGGCCCGACCGGTCCGCCCATGATGCCGTGGCCGCAGATGGGTTTGCCGCCCTTGCGGACCGTCTGGATCTCCTCGTCCATCTTGTAGGGCTCGGTCCGATTCGGATCGGACGGCGCGCAGGAATCGGGGCCGGCAGGCTTGATCTTGAGACCGCTCTTCGCGACGGTGAGGGCGTACATCGGCACGTCGTGTTGCACGTCGCGATGGAGCTTGAGCTTGAAGCGATCCTCGAGGAGCGCGCGCAGCATCGGGCCCATCATGACGGCGCGCTCGGGCACGGCCTCGCGGCCGGTGTTGCCCGTGGAGATCGACGACTTCGCTTCGATCATGAAGCGGTCCGTCCGCATCCAATCCGGGCCGCCGCGAATGCGCTGAGGGAACGTCTTGTCGTCGCGGAGCCTGTCGCGGCCGCCCGCGCGGCCTTCGTCGTTCAGCAGCGCGTCGCCATTCATCACGTACGCGCCGTTGATGAGCTGCTCGAGCGTGCCGCAGTTGTAGACGAACAGCCCCGGCGAAAACACCGGCCCGACGCCGCCGCTGCGGCCGCCGGCCACGCTCGGCGTGCTCTCGCACGGGCGGATGGAGGCGACGTCGAATTTC
>CAYQRM010000286.1:0-3785 GCA_964419785.1 uncultured Solibacteraceae bacterium
CGGTATGAGCAGGTCCGGCCGCCACGTCTCGGGCGGATGCGCGCCGACGGCCGTGAGCGCGCCCGACACGAAGCCGAGTGCCGGCGCGATCAGCGTGAACGGCCGCGCGAGCTCGACGTAGACCTTCGCCTTCGACATCCGCCTACCACACCGATCCGAGGACGAGCGCCAGGCCGGCCCCGAGGGCCGAGTTCACGAAGTTCAAGGCGTTATTGTCCAGAATACCCGGCCCTTCGAGCGTCGCGCCAAGCGCGCCTTCGGCAAACGACGCGAGCGTCGAGGCGATCGCGACCGCCGCCACCATCGGCGCGGTGATCAGGCCAAGCGCCGCGGCGAGCATGGCGAGACCAATTGAAGAAATGACGCCCGCGAGCGTCCCCTCGAGCGACACCGCGCCGGACGTGCCGGGCGCCACTCGTCGAAATCCCACCACCAGCCAGGTCGTCTTGCCCCAGGCCTTGCCGACTTCGCTCGCGATTGTGTCGCTCGACGCGGTGATGCCGGCGGCGACCATCGCGAGCCTCGGCAGATCGCTGTGCGTCATCCCGAGCGCGACGAGCGCCGCCCACGCGCCGATGCCCGTGTTCGCGATCGCGTTGCCGGGTCCGCGGCGGCCGCCACGCTCCTCGGCGATGCCGACCAGTGCCTTGCGCTTGAATCCAACGCGCGTCGCGACGGCCACGCACACGAACGAGACGATGAGCAGCGTCCAGCCTTGCCAGCCGGTCCCGAGAAAGATCGCGAACCCGATGGCGAAGCCCGCGATGGCGCCGGCGACCGTCACCGTGTGCGCGCGCCAGCCGAGAAACGCGGCGACGAAATTCACCCCGAGCGCGGGCAGGAGGCGCGCGGTGATCACCGGCACCGAATTGTGAAGTGACGCTGCGTCGATGCCGCTCAGGCTCCAGAGCACGATCGCGGCCGTGGCGGGAACAGAGATGTTGTCGTTGAGGCGAATCGGCGCGGTCTCGACGAAGCCGGCGATGATCGCGGCGATTGCCGGCGCCGCGCCGAGCCACCAGATCGGCGGTGTCGATCGTCCCGCATCCGTCCACAGCGCGAGCCCAACGGCCGCCAGGGCACCGAACACGATGAACGCGACGAGTCCGCCCGAGGACTTCGCGCGGTTCCACGAGAGCGGCGACGAGCGCACGTGCGCGCCGATGAGCGTCGCGAAGCCGTCACCGGCCGCCAGCACCCCCCACGACGCCGCGACGATGTCGAGCCGCTCCGGAAACGCGAGCACGAGCGCGAGCACCGCCAGCGGATAAATGACGATGCCCGACTTGAGCGGCGCGTCGAGATCGCCGGGCCGGAAGACGCTCTTCGAAATCTTCGGGAGGACGAACAGATTGAACAGCACCGCGCTCACGGCGAGCACGGCCGCCTGCCACCACGTGAGCCATCGGAGCGTAAGCGCGATGGCTCCGACGAGAATGTGCACGAGCTGCCGCGCGATTTCCCTCGATGGCGGCATAAGGCTATCCGGCGGCGCGCACCTGCCCGCGCCACCACTCGAGCGTATCGCGCAGCGTGTCTTCGACATTGAGCTTCGGCGACCAGCCGAGCTCCGTGCGAATGCGCGTCGCATCGCCCTGGATCACCGGCACGTCGGACGGACGCAGACGCTCCTCGTCTATCTCGATTCGGACCTGGACCGCGGAAAGCTGTCGGAGCTCGTCGAGCAGATCGGCGACGCGCCACGCGCGGCCGGAACAGATGTTGTACGGCCGGCCCGTTGGCGCCGCGTCGAGCAGCCGCTCGTAGGCCGCGACGACGTCGCGCACGTCGGTGAGATCGCGTCGCGCCTCGAGATTGCCGACCTGAATCACCGGCGGCGCGAGGCCCGCTTCGATGCGCGCGATTTGGCGCGCGAAACTCGACACGACGTACTCGGGGCTCTGGCGCGGGCCGGCATGGTTGAACGGCCGCGCGATCACGACGTCGAGGCTGTCTTCCGTCGCGGCGCGCATCGCCAGATCGTCGGCGGCGAGCTTTGACAGTCCGTACGGATTACTCGGCACGCGCGGCGCGCCCTCGTCGATCGGCTCGTCGCTCGCTTGATAAATCTGCGCTGAGGTCACGACCAGCACGCGGCAGGGATGTCGCAGCGCGCGCACCGCTTCGAGCAGGTGATGAGTGCCGAGCGCGTTTGTTTCGAGATGCGCGACGACGGATTTCCATGAGGCGCCGACGTGCGGCGCGCCGGCGAGATGCACGACGCGCGACGGCTGCGTCGCGTCGATCGCGGCGCGCACGCGCGCGCGATCGAGCACGTCGACGGCCTCCCAGGTGACGCCGGTCACCTGCTGAGGCGTGCGGCCGTCCGGTCGATGCCATCCAACGACCGCGGTCGATCCGGCGAGCCGATCGATGAGGTGACCGCCGACGAAACCCGTGGCGCCCGTGATGAGCGTGGGATCGGAGGCCATGCGCGCGTCAGGCCGGCGTGCGGCGCCCGCCGTACTGCGCCTCGTAGTACGCGCGGAAGTGGGGATCCTGTTCCTTGATCGGCCGCCACCACCACTCGTTTTCGCGGTACCACTCCACGGTCGCGGCCAGGCCCGCGTCAAACGCGACGGTCGGCGTCCAGCCGAGGTCGCGCAGCTTCGTCGTGTCGAGCGAGTAGCGCCGGTCGTGGCCCGGTCGATCCTCGACTGGCCGAATCAGCGAGGCCGGCCGGTCCGCGAGCGTGAGGATCTTGTGCGTCAGGTCGACGTTCTTGACCTCGTTGCCGCCGCCGATGTTGTACGTCTCGCCGGCTTGCCCGCGCTCGATGATGAGATCCAGCGCGCGACAATGATCCTCGACGTGCAGCCAGTCGCGCACGTTCAGCCCGTCACCGTAGAGCGGCAGCGGGCGGTGATCGATCGCGTTGGTGATGAACAGCGGAATGACTTTTTCGGGAAACTGATTCGGCCCGTAGTTGTTCGACGCGCGCGTGACGATCACGTTGACGCCATACGTCGCCCAATAACTGTAGGCGAGCCGATCGGCGCCGGCCTTGCTCGCCGCGTACGGATTGCGCGGGCGCAGCTCGTCGGTCTCACGGCTGTGACCGGACGGGACGCTGCCATACACCTCGTCGGTCGAGATCTGGATGAATCGCCGCAGGCTCTTCGCCGCGCGCGCCGCTTCGAGCAGCACGAACGTGCCGAACACGTCGGTGTGAATGAAATCGCCGGCGCCCTGTATCGATCGATCGACGTGCGTCTCGGCCGCGAAATGCACGACGATTTCCGACGCCTCGACGAGCGGCGCGGCGACGGCGCGGTCCGCAATGTCGCCTTTAACGAAGCGGTGGCGCGGATCGTCAATGACGTCGCGCAGGTTTTCCATCCGGCCGGCGTACGTGAGCTTGTCGAGCGTGGTGATCGACCAGTCCGGATGGGCCGCGATCGCCCAGCGCACGAAGTTCGAGCCGATGAATCCGGCGCCGCCGGTGACAAGAACGTTTACCACCGGATGCCGACCTCGGAGTTGTCGCCGAGCATGAATCGATACGCCGTCGGCCGCACTGGCAGCCGGAAGATGCGCACGTTCTTGCCGATGAGGCTGTCTTCAATGCGCGCCGACAGGTCCGTGATCTTCGCGCCTTCGAGGACGATGCTGTGCTCGATCTCCGTGTCCCTCAGCTCCACATCATCGCCGATCGCCGTGAACGGCCCGATGTAGGCGCCCGAGATGCGCGTCCCCGCGCCGATGATGACCGGGCCGCGGACGACGGACCGCTCGATCGTCGTGCCCTTGGCGACGATCACTTTGCCTTCGACGCGCGAGTCGGC
>CAYQRM010000287.1:0-4349 GCA_964419785.1 uncultured Solibacteraceae bacterium
GACATTCACGATGAAGTCGCGGCCGTTGGCGAAAACGTCGGCCGCGAGCCACAGGCACGGTACCAGGATCACGACGGCTGCGGTCACGGCGAGGGCGGAGCGATCCCCGCGCGTCCTCGTGGCCAGCGCCACGGCGCGATCGGCCAGCAGCGCGACACCCACGCAGAGCGCCGGTACGATCCAAATCGCCAGGCGCTCCCAGAGCGGGATGAACCCGGCGGCGCTCAGTGCAAACGCCGAGAGCGGCACGAGCGCGAACACCACACCAATCCATCGCGGCGCGGCCGCGATCCAGCCGGCGAGCGCCGTGAGCCACAACGCGATCCAGAGTCCCGTGCCGCCAGGATTCTTGGCGAGCGGCTCCAATCGAGCGAACAGCCAGGGCACGCGCGCGATCGCGCTCATCGAGGGCGGCGGCATCGCGGCCGCCCAGTACGTATGTAAGTACTCACTGGCCGCCGTGTAGCGTCCCGACACGAGATAATTCACGCCGAACGAGGCGACCCACACGGCGCCGAAAACCGCGACGAGGGCCGCGGCGCGGATCCCATCGCGGCGCCACGTCAAGAGGACCACGAAGACGCCGAGTGCCGGCGTAATGAGCGCGGCACTGTACGCGAACCACGACGCCACTGCGGCGGCGATCCACCAAGCCAGCAGCCGGCCGCGACGTCGGGTTGCGTCGTTTGCCTCGATCGCCCACACGCCCAACGCCGGAAGCCAGAACGCCAGACAGATGTCGGCCGTGTACTGCTTGGCCGCGAGCGCATACTGCGGCACGAACTGATTCCACGCAAACAGCCACACGAGCGTGGTCACACCGACCAGGCCCATCCATCGGCGCCCGACCCAGATGGCCACGCCGATCGCGGCGATCCAGAAGAGCAGCGGCATCGTCCGCAGCGCGATCTCCGACGACCCGAGCGTCAGCAGAATCACGCGTTGAAGCGCAAGCCAGCCCATCGGCGCGCTCTGGCCGAGCCAGAGCTCCCCCGCGAGTCCGGCGAAGGAACGATCGCGGACGTTGATCGCGAGGGTTTCTTCGTCGAGCCACAACGGTGACGCAGCGAGCAGATGTCTCAGGAGCCCGAGGAGGACCACGAACGCGATGGCGAGCGCCGGCAAGCTCGGCGAGGCGGCCTCGAGTCTGCGCTGGAGCGGACGAACATCCTCACGAAGCCCGCGCCATCCACCCTGCCGGACGGACAACGCGACGCCGGCGGCGGCGGCGAGCGCCGCCATGAGCAGAACCGGCCACGGCTCTCGCGACGAGAGCGTGATGCCGAAGACCGAGCCGCGAAATCCGCCGGTGACGGCGATCGTGAGCGCCCAGATGCCCAGCCCGGCGCTCGCCGTGATCAGGCCGCCGACAATGCGGCGACGTACGCGCTCTCGGTCCATATCGCACTCGCGTGAGGGAACGCCGCGACGTCATCGGCGGCCGACACGCCGCTCGACGACAAATTCCGCCTTCAGCACTTTTTTCGCGAACAGGCGCTTCTCGAACGCAGCCTCATCGTACTCAAACACGATGCGATCCGGCGAGACTTCGGTCTTCTCCTTCACGCGACCCGAGAGCGCCGCGCGGACGTCGTCCTCGGAGCATCCGGCCTCCGGAATGACGTGGACGATCAGCTGGTCGGGAGCGAACTCGACGCCGCCTTCACTTTCGATCGACGCCTGGAAGGTGCGAACGCCGGGCGTGTCGCGAATGGTTTCGATGAGGAGCGACAAATCGACGCGCGCGCCCTTGATCTTCGTGAAGTCCTGTTCGGCGCGGCACATCGGCGGAAAGATCCGCGGAAACGTCCAGCCGCACGCCTCGCAGCGGTCCCACACCATTCCGCCCTTGATGAGATCGCCCGTCCAGTAGCGGACCAGCACGGTGCCGCGCCAGCCGATGTGCGTGAACACGAGCACGCCCGGCTCGCGAGGCCCGACCGGCTGCCGCGTCTCCGGATGCAGCAGCTCCCAGTAGTAGTACTTGGGATTCATGTGCAGACCGCTGCGCTCCATGCACTCGATGAACGTCCACTTCATCTCGGTCATGCCGGCGGTCTGGATGATCTTGAGACCCGGGTCCGCGCCGGCAGCCGTCGCGAGCTGCCGCAGATGGTCGCGGAGCGGCTCGCTCACCGGCTCGGCCCCGAGAATGACCCGACGAAGGCGACGCAGCGGACCGACGTGTCCTTCAGCCTGCATGGCCGCCGCCTTCCGCAGCCAATAGACGAGGTAAGAAGGAATCGCGAAGAGCGTTTCGAAGCCGCCGCTCACGAACAGCGCGATTTGCTTCTCGGTCGGAATCACGTGCCCGCCAAAGGTCTCGAACGACGGGGTGCCGACGAGCATCTTCGCCATCAGCGGCGCATAGAACGCGACATGCGGCGCGCCCGGAAACAAGCTCATCTTTCGCTCATCCCACGCGAACGGCTGATAGCCCGGCGGCGGATGCTTGGCTTGAATGGCGAGCGACGCCATCTCGTGGACGTTCTTTCGGATGTCGTAGTGCGTGAACGTGACGGGCGTCGGCGTGCCGGACGACCCCGTCGAGAAGTGCGTGTGAATCGGCAGCCACTCGAGCATGCCCTCACGCCGCATGCGCTCGCGGAAGCTGTCGTGCCGGACGAGCGCGGAGAGATCTCGGCGCGAGCCGAGCGCGGCTTTGAGCGCGTACTGGACGAGCTTGCCGCGACCGAGCGGCTCGCAATCGTAGCCGTCTGGAAGCGGCGGCGCGCCGCGCACCTTGGCGCGAAGGATGAACAGCAATGGGTGCGATTGCAGCGGCTCCTTCTCGAGGATCGGCAGCTTCCTGAAATCCTCCATCGTCCGGATGTTGCGCGGATCGATGCCGTGCTCGCGCCAGGTCTTCCGCAAGTACGGATGGTAGGGTGCGACGTAGTCGCGGAGGTAACGAAGGAGGCGGCGCTCGGTGATTTCGCGCTGACGCGCAGGATCGATGTCGTAGAGGTTCATGCGACCTCGACCTCGCGTTTGCCCCAATTGCTCTCGAGCGCGTAGTCGATCAACCGCTGGAAATACTCGCGCACGAGCGGCGGTCGGATGCCAAGCGGATCGAGTACAGCGCGTCGCTCGGCGGTATCGAACGACGCGCGAAAGGCCAGGTACGGGCGGTACACGCTGCCTTTCTTCATCGTGTCGCGCCGCCGGCCCCACGTGACGAGGTACAGGAGCGGCCGAAGGTACGTGTCGAACGTCGACGGCGAAATGAGCATCGGCGGCCGAACGCGAAAGCGGTTCACCGCGAGATCGAGCAGCTCCCCGATGGTCGAGGAACGCTCGGGGCCCGCGGCGAGGTGAAAGGTCTTGCCACGCATCGACGGATCGGCGCTCAGGGCCTCGAGCGCCTCGCACACGAAGTCGATGGGCACGATATCGAGCAGGCCGGCTCGGTCGGCCGGCACGACCCAGGCCATGCCGCGCGACAGCATCTTCAGCGGCCAATACATCACGCGAAACGTGGACGAGTACCCGGTGCGCGAATCGCCGACGACCGAGCTCAGACGGAATGTCGAGAACGGCACGCCGCTTCGCCGCACGAGCGTCTCGGCTTCGAACTTGCTCTGTTCGTAGTTGTTGAAGAAGCCCGCGCTGTCGTCGAGCGACGCTTCGAGGATGTTGCCCGTTCGCCTTCCGCAGACGTGACACGTGCTGATGTAGTCGAAGCGGCGAAGAGTGCCGCGCCGGTAGCCCGAGTGAGCCAGCTCCAGCACGCGGCGCGTGCCGTCAACGTTGATGCGGCGCGTGGTCTCGAGCGGCGCCGCCCAATCGACCGTGGCCGCGTCGTGAATGACGCGCGTCGCCACGCCGGCGAGCTCGTCGAATTGCGCTGCCGACAGTCCCAGACGATCCTGTGTGATGTCGCCGCGCACGACGCTGACGCGCGATCGATCCTCCGCGGTCAGGGACTCGGGCCGAGCGATGTCGAGGATGTGCGCGACCTTCGCCGCGGACTCCGCGTCTTCCTTCCCGCGCACGAGGCAGATGACACGAGTCCCAGGCCTGCGCGCCAAACGCCACAGCAGCTCGCGGCCGACGAATCCAGTAGCTCCGGTGAGCAAGAGCGTCTCGGGCGCCGGCGGCGGCATAGCGGCAGCGGCATCATACTCCCGGCCGCGGCGCGCTCAGCGCGGGTCGGTCGCCGACGCACGCGAGCGTCAGAACTGGAAGTACAGGAACGGCGACGATCCCGTTATCACGGCTATCGAATCGGCGGGCTCCACATGGCCGTCAGACCGAAACGATTTGGCGAGTACCCCGTCGGGTCGATATCGGGTGTCCGATTTCCCGGCGATCGCTCGAACGCGATGACGCACGCGTCGCGATCCCAC